>NZ_CP159534.1:5433005-5734839 GCF_040529335.1 Streptomyces sp. HUAS MG91
GCGCCCTCCACCATGCGGCGGTAGTGGGCTATCTCGGCGCGCGAGAAGTAGCCGCGGACGGGCTCGATGCGGGCCCACTCGACGCTGAACCGGTAGTCGGTGAAGCCGAGTTCGGCGAGCAGGTCCATGTCCTGCTCCCAGCGGTGGTAGCTGTCGCAGGCGTCCAGGCTCGGCTCGTGGATCCCGGCCGCCGGGTCGTGCTCCTTGCGCCACCAGTCGCTGTTGACGTTGTTGCCCTCGATCTGGTGGGCGGCGGTCGAGGCGCCCCACAGGAACCCGTCGGGGAAGGGGAGCGTGCGCGTCGGGGCAGGGGTGAGCGTCATGGTGATGATGCCTGTCTTTCTACGTGCGTGTGGGGGGCCGGGGCGGCTTACTTCATGCCGGCGGTGGCGATGCCCTGGGTGAAGTGGCGCTGGAGGACCGCGAAGACGATCAGCACGGGCAGGACGACGAGCAGCGAGCCCGCCATCAGCATTCCGTTGCCGCCGCCGACCGTGCGGTTGGGGTCGTTGGCGAAGGTCGCGAGCGCCACCGGGAGCGTGTACTTGTCGGGGTCGTTGGTCGCGATCAGCGGCCAGATGAAGTTGTTCCACGACCCGAGGAACGTGAAGATCGTCAGCGTCGCGAGGGCGGGCTTTACCAGCGGAAGGACGATCCGCCAGAAGATGTACCACTCGCCGGCGCCGTCCATCCGGGCCGCTTCGAGCAGCTCGTCCGGGATCGACTGCATGAACTGCCGCATCAGGAAGACGCCGAACGCGCCCGCCGCGAAGGGCAGCACCAGGCCCGCGTAGGTGTCCAGCAGGTTCAGCTGGTTGATCAGCACGAACAGCGGCAGGACCATCAGGTTCGCCGGGACCATCAGGGCGGCGAGCACGATCCCGAAGACCTTCGAGCGGCCGCTGAAGTTCAGCTTGGCCAGCGCGTAGCCGAGCATCGAGCAGAACAGCAGGTTGCACACGGTCACGAGCACGGCGACGATCACCGAGTTCAGGAAGTACCGCGGCATGTCCAGCTGGTCGAGCAGATCGCTGAAGTTCTTCAGCGTCCACTCGGAGGGGATCCAGACCGGCGGGCTCGCGGTCAGGTCCTTCTTGGTCTTGAAGGCGCTCAGCGCCATCCACAGGAAGGGCGCGGCCATCACCAGGAGGCCGAGCGAGGCGACGACGTAGAGCAGCGGCTTGCGGACCCGGCCCTCGGGCCGGCGGGTGGGGGTGACGGCGCTCATTTCGTGTTGTCCTTCATCAGTCGCAGCTGCAGCACCGTGATGCCCATGATCACCACGAACAGGACGTACGCCATGGCGCTCGCGTAGCCCATGTTGAAGAACCGGAAGCCCTGGAAGTACATGTCGAGGGAGACGGTCATCGTGGAGTCGGAGGGGCCGCCCTGGGTCATCACGAACGGCTCCTCGAACACGTTGAGGTAACCGATCGTCGTGATGACCGTGGCGTACAGGAGCGTCGGGCGCAGCAGCGGCACCGTGATCCGGCGCAGCTCCTGCCAGGCGCTCGCCCCGTCGAGCCGGGCGGCCTCGCGGACCTCGGCCGGGATGGCCTGGAGTCCGGCGATCATGAGGACCATGACCGTGCCGAGGTTGCGCCACACCGCCATCACGATCAGCGACGGCATGGCCCAGGTCTCCGAGCCGAGGAAGTCCGGCGCGGTGAAGCCGAGTTCGTCACCGAGCCCGGCGATCAGCCCGTCCGAGGGGTCGAGCACGAACCGCCACACGATGGCCACGGCGACGATCGTGGTGACCACCGGCGCGTAGAAGCCCACCCGGAAGAAGGTGCGGGCCCGGTCGATGCCGTTGTTGAGCAGCACCGCGACGAGCAGCCCGAGCCCGATGGTCAGCGGCACCCCGACGACCACGAAGTACGCGGTGTTGAACATCGCGCGCAGGAACTGGTCGTCGCTGAACAGCTTGGTGTAGTTCTCCAGGCCGACGAAGTTCGCGTCCATCGGCTTGCGGACGTTGCGCTGCCCGAAGTCGGTGAAGCTCATGACGAGCGTCGCGACGATCGGGAAGAGCATGAAGACCGCGAACAGCGCGAGGAACGGGGTGGAGAACAGCCATCCGGCCAGGTTCTGCTTCCCCATCGAGCGCTTCTTGCGCCGCCCCGCGCCCTGCGGGGACCCGCCGCCCGGGGCCTTCTCGGCCCCGGAGCGCGCGGGGGTGGGTGTCGTGGTGGACATGGTCGCCCTTCGGACGTCCTCCGGGCGGGTCCCTGCGGACCGTCCGGCGGGTGGGGGTTTCTTTCGCTGGGCCCTGCCGGGCTACTTCTGGACGAGGCCCTCGATCTCGCCCTGCGCCTTGTCGAGCGCGGCCTTCGGGGAGGCCTTGCCCTGGGCGGCGTCCTCGATCGCGGTGTCGATCTTCGAGGTGATCTCGGACCACTTGGGCTGGGCCGGCGAGACCTGCGCCGACTCCATCTGCGTCTTCCAGATCTTCATCTTCGGGTCGTTGGCCAGGTCACCGGAGTTCCAGGCGGTCATGTTGGCCGGAAGGTCCTTGGTGCGCTGGAACCAGTCGGCCTGGCCCTTGGTGCCCGTGAGGTACTTGACGAGCTCCTTGGCGGCGGCCTTGTGCTCGCTGTCCGCGGAGATCGTCAGGGACGAGCCGCCCGCCATGGAGGCGGAGGTCTTGTCGGTGGGCACGTTGGCGATGGCCCACTTGCCCTTGAGGTCGGGGTAGTTGTCGTCGAGCAGACCCATGTGCCAGGGGCCGCCGAAGAACATCGCGACCGCGCCGGTGTTGAAGTCCTTCGTCACGTCGTAGCCGGGACGCACCGACTTCGCGGCGAGGCCCTTCTTGAAGTAGCTGGTGTAGTTCTCCAGGGCCTTGACGGTGGCCGGGCTGTTGGCGACCGTCTTGCCGTCCTTGGTGACGATCTGGCCGCCGGCCGAGTACAGGAACTGGTAGAAGCTCTGCACCGAGTCCAGGCCGTTGGGCTGGATCGACAGGCCGTACTTCGAGCCGGCCTTCTGGTACTTCTCAGCGGCCGTCTGCAGCTCCGCCATGGTGGCCGGGGCCTTGTCGATCCCGGCCTTCTTCGCCAGGTCGGTGCGGTAGTAGAGCACGCGGGTGTCGACGTACCACGGCACGCCGTAGGCCTTGCCGTCGTACTCGCCCTGCTCCCAGCCGGCCGGGAAGTAGTCCTTCTCCTTGAAGGTCTTGGTGTCGACCTCCTCCAGGGCGCCCATGTCCGCGAACTCGGTCAGGTAGCTGCCGCCCATCTGCATCACGTCGGGCAGCTTGTTGGCGGCCGCGGCGGCGACGAGCTTCTGGTGGGCGACATCCCAGCCGATCGGGGTGACCTTCACCGTGATGTTCGGGTTGGCCTTCTCGTAGACCTTGGCGACGTCGGCGAGCTTCTCGCCCTCGGTCCCCATGGCCCAGACGGTGAGCGTCTGCTTCGCGTCGGCCGCGACCGAGTCGCCGCCGGAGCCGCCGCAGGCGGTGAGAGTGAGCGCGGACGCCAGGCTTACGGCGATCGCGGCAGTGGTTGCGCGGCGGTTCATGGACGGCTCCTCCTTGAGCGGACCGTGGAATGTATGCGCTGTCTGTAAGCGCATACATGACTCTGTAACAGCCGCCTCGGATGTGGCAAGAGGGGTCTTGGTCACACTCCCGTAACGGGACGGAAAGCCGGTGTCCCGCCGGCCGCTGCCGGACACGGCCGCGATGCCCGCCGTGTACGGCGAGCCTAAAACAGACATTCCGCTTTGAGTCGGGCCACCTCGGAAGAATTGGCCTGTACCGGATGTGATCTCTGTCCTAAGGTCGCGGCCATGACAGTCTTCGCACACGATTTCCCGTTCGACCCGACATACGGCTACACCCTCGCCGACCTGCGCGGAGTCGGTGCGCCCGACGGCGCCCCGGCCGACTTCGACACCTTCTGGCGCGGCCGCTACGAGGCCGCGCGGGCGGTGCCGACCCGGCCGGAGATCGGGCCGCTCGTGGAGGAGCGCGACGGCGTCCGCATCTTCGAGGTGACCTACACGTCGGTGGGGGACGTACGGCTCGGCGGCTGGCTGGCGCTGCCGGTGGACGGCCCGGCGGAGCACGGCTTCGTCATCGGGCACGGGTACGGCGGCCGCGACCAGGCGGGCCCCGACGTGCCGCTGCCGCTGCCCCGGTCGGCGGCGATCCTGCCCTGCGTGCGCGGGATGGTGGAGCGCGGGCTCGTCGACGGGGTGCCGTCGGTCTCCGCCGAGCACGTGCTGCACGGGATCGCTTCGCGGGAGACGTACGTGATCGGGGAGTGCGTCGCCGATCTGTGGTGCGCGGCGTCGGCGCTGCTCGAACTGGTGCCGGAGCTGGGGGAGTCGGTGGCTTCCGGCGCCGGGCTCGGCTATCTCGGGGAGAGCTTCGGCGGGGGGCTGGGCGCGCTGGCCCTGCCCTGGGACGACCGGTTCGCGGCCGGGGAGCTGACGGTGCCGACGTTCGGGAATCATCCGCTGCGGCTGACGCTGGACTGTGCGGGGAGCGGGGCGGCTGTGCGCCGCCATCACGCCGGGCATCCCGAAGTCACCGAGGTGCTCGGGTACTTCGACGCGGCGACGGCGGCGACGCGCTTGTCGAAGCCGGTGCTGGTCGCTGCCGCGCTCTTCGATCCCTCGGTGCCGTCGCCGGGGCAGTTCGCGGTGCACAACGCGCTGGCCGGGGGTGGGGAGTTGCTGGTGCTCGAGGCCGGGCACTTCGACTGGGAGGGGGACGCGGCGGCGCGGGTCGAACTTGCCGCGGCCAAGGCGGAGTTCTTCGGGCGGGCGCTGAAGTGAGGCGCGGGTCGCTGTAGTTCGGGCCGTTGCCTTCGTCTGCGGCTCACGTCGTGGCTGGTCGCGCAGTTCCCCGCGCCCCTGGGCCGTACGTCGGCTGACGGCCGGTGGCCTCTTCTCGCGCAGTTCCCCGCGCCCCTGAGGCATGCGCTGCGCGCAGCCTCCCCCTGAGGCTGCGGCTCCGCCGCGCCTCTGTAGATGAGCAGCTGTCGCACGAGGCGCGCCTCTCTTGATGAGATGGCGCACGAAGTGCGCATCTCAGGGGCGCGGGGAACTGCGCGAGAAGCGGCCACCGGGCCGCAGGCGAACGAACTACCCAGGGGCGCGGGGAACTGCGCGACCAGCCACCGCCGGGCCGTAGGCGAAGGAACTACCCAGGGGCGCGGGCGGCGGTGAGACGGGGGCGCCGCCGAAGAAGTGCGCGGCCCGATCAGGTGCAGCCGCAGCTTTCTCGGCGGGTGGGGGAAACCGGCAGCATCATCGACACCGGCTCCTTCCCCTGCTGCCCGGTGAGCCGCCGCACGAGCAGCTCCACCGCCTCCTCACCCATCCGCCGCATGGGCTGCCGCACAGTGGTGAGAGTGGGCCGCACCAGCCGGCTCAGCGCGATCCCGTCGAACCCGGTGACAGCGATGTCATCCGGCACCCGGACCCCCCGCCGCTCCAGCGTGTGCAGGGCGCCCACCGCCATCTGGTCATTGGCGAACAGCAGCGCCTCGGGCCGCGGCCCCGGCCGGTCGAGGAGTTCGTCGGTGGCCCGCGCCCCCTCGGCCTGCGTCATCATGGCGACCCGCAGATCGGGCGCGTCGGACACCGGCACCCCGGCGGCACGGCAGGCCTCGGCGTGCCCCCGGAACCGCGCGGCGACGTCGGGCGACTCCTCGGCGCCGATGTAGGCGAGGCGGCGCAGGCCGTGGTCCTCGATCAGGTGCCGGGTCAGCTCGCGCTGGCCGTCGGTGTTGGCGGTCTCGATGTGGTCCAGGTGATCGAGGTCGTCCGACTCGCGCGGCCCGGCGAGCATGACCACCGGCTGCCGCCGCGAGATGACGTCCAGGTCCTCGGTCGGCACGGTCCGGGCCAGCACCGCGAACCCGTCCACCCGCCCGGCCACCTTCGCCAGCTGGCTCTCCGGCCCGCCCTTGAGGGACGCGGCGATCAGCAGCGCGTACCCGTGCCGGCGTGCGGCGCGCTCCATCCCGCGGATGATCTGGTCGGAGTAGAGCATCGCGGCGTCGTCGTCCGCCTCGTCACCGGCGCCCGTCTCGGCCTCGGACTCGGCGTCCGGGTCGGAGTAGTCGGGAAAGCACAGGCCGAGGACGCCGGTGGAGCGGCTGGCGAGCCCGCGGGCGTTGCCACTGGGTACGTAGCCGAGCTCCCGGGCGCTGGCGAGCACCCGCTCGCGGGTCTGGGCGCGGACCGAGTCCGGGTTGCGGTAGACCCGGGAGACGGTGGCGATGGAGACCCCGGAACGTTCGGCGACGTCGTACACCGTGGGGGCTGTGCTCACTGGGTGGACCCCCGAGTGCGTGGAGTGACGGAAAGCGAAATGAAAGCGCATTCAGCCTAGGCCGGGAGAGGGCGGCGGGGCAAGGGTCACCCCTCCGCGCGGACGTGCGCCGGAGCCGGACCCCGGCCCGGCGCCGAACGTGATCGGCGACGCGGTCCCGCTGGTCACAGGCCTGCCGCCGCCACCCACCGCTGGGCGCGCGCCGAAGCCGGAGAGATCCCGGGCGCCGCTCGGCGCCTGCCCATTCCGCCCGAACCGGGCGCCCGAAGCCCGGACACCCGCCCAGCGCCGCCGCACGCTACGACGATCGCCGCCGGATCTTGTTCCCCAGCCACACCACGGGATCGTATTTGCGGTCGACCGCCCGTTCCTTCAGGGGAATCAGCGCATTGTCCGTGATCTTGATGCCCTCGGGGCAGACCTCCGTGCAGCACTTGGTGATGTTGCAGTAGCCGAGCCCGTGCTCGTCCTGCGCGGTGGCCTTGCGGTCGAGGCCGGAGTCGGACGCGGCGTCCAGGGGGTGCATGTCCAGTTCGGCGACGCGCATCAGGAAGCGCGGGCCCGCGAACGCCGTCTTGTTCTCCTCGTGGTCGCGCACCACGTGGCAGGTGTCCTGGCACAGGAAGCACTCGATGCACTTGCGGAACTCCTGCGAGCGGTCCACGTCCTCCTGCATCATCCGGTACTCGCCGGGCCCGAGGTCCTGCGGCGGGACGAAGGCCGGGACCTCGCGGGCCTTCGCGTAGTTGAAGCCGACGTCCGTGACGAGGTCCCGGACGACGGGGAACGCGCGCAGCGGCGTCACCGTGATCGTGTCGGCGGGCCCGAAGACCGACATCCGCGTCATGCACATCAGCCGCGGCCGCCCGTTGATCTCGGCCGAGCACGAACCGCACTTGCCCGCCTTGCAGTTCCAGCGGACCGCCAGGTCCGGGGCCTGGGTCGCCTGGAGCCGGTGGATGATGTCGAGGACGACCTCGCCCTCGTTCACCTCGACCTCGAAGTCCTCCAGGCCGCCACCGCCGGTGTCCCCGCGCCACACCCTGAAGTGCGCGTCATAGGCGTCGCTCACTCGAACAGCTCCTCTTCGGCCAGGTACTTGACCAGCTCCTCCTTCTCGAAGAGGGCCAGCAGGTCGGGGCGGATGGGCTCGGTCTCCTCCCGTACGAGGCTGATCTGGCCGCGCACCGGATCGGTGGCCGCCAACCCGCCCGTCGGGTCCCGGAGCTGGCACAGCAGGTTCACCCGGCGCCAGGCCCGGTCCATCGCCCCGTGGTCCTCGCGGGTGTGACCGCCGCGCGACTCCGTGCGCTCCAGCGCGGCGCGCGCCACGCACTCGCTGACCAGCAGCATGTTGCGCAGGTCGAGCGCGAGGTGCCAGCCCGGATTGAACTGCCGGTGGCCCTCGACGCCCGCCCGCCGGGCCCGCAGCCGCAGATCGGCCAGCTTGCGCAGCGCCTGCTCCATCTCGGCCTCGCGGCGGATGATGCCGACCAGGTCGTTCATCGTCTGCTGCAGTTCCTGGTGGAGCGTGTACGGGTTCTCGGGGACCGTGCCGTCCTCCGGCCCCTCGGCGGAGAAGGGGCGCAGCGCCTCGGCCGCCGCCGTGTCGATCTGTAGCTCGGCCACCACGGGGCGGGCGTCCGGGCCGGTGGCGTACGCGGCCGCGTGCAGCCCGGCCCGCCGGCCGAAGACCAGCAGGTCGGAGAGCGAGTTGCCGCCGAGCCGGTTCGAGCCGTGCATGCCGCCCGCGACCTCACCGGCCGCGTACAGTCCGGGCACGCCGCGCGCGGCGGCCGTGTCCGAGTCGACGGCGATGCCGCCCATCACGTAGTGGCAGGTCGGGCCGACCTCCATCGGCTCGGCCGTGATGTCGACGTCCGCCAGCTCCTTGAACTGGTGGTACATGGACGGCAGCCGGCGCCGGATCGTGTCGGCCGGCATCCGCGTCGACACGTCGAGGAAGACGCCGCCGTGCGGGGAGCCGCGGCCCGCCTTCACCTCGGAGTTGATGGCGCGCGCCACCTCGTCGCGCGGCAGCAGTTCGGGCGGGCGGCGGTTGTGGTCGGGGTCGTCGTACCAGCGGTCGCCCTCGGCCTCCGACTCCGCGTACTTCTCCTTGAAGACGTCGGGGATGTAGTCGAACATGAACCGCTTGCCGTCGGAGTTCTTGAGCACCCCGCCGTCGCCGCGCACCGATTCCGTGACGAGGATCCCCTTCACCGACGGCGGCCAGACCATGCCCGTCGGGTGGAACTGCACGAACTCCATGTTGAGCAGCGGCGCCCCGGCGAGCAGCGCCAGCGCGTGCCCGTCGCCGGTGTACTCCCACGAGTTCGACGTGACCTTGAACGACTTGCCGATACCGCCGGTGGCGAGGACGACGCCGGGCGCCTCGAGGACGAAGAAGCGCCCGCTCTCGCGCTCGTAGCAGAAGGCCCCGGACACCCGGCCCCCGTCGTCCTTCAGCACCCGTGTGACCGTGCACTCCTGAAAGACCTTCAGGCGCGATTCGTAGCTGCCGGTCTCCTTGAAGTCCTGCTGCTGGAGCTGGACGATCTTCTGCTGGAGGGTGCGGATCAGCTCCAGGCCCGTACGGTCGCCGACGTGGGCGAGGCGCGGGTACTCGTGGCCGCCGAAGTTGCGCTGCGAGATCCGGCCGTCCTTCGTCCGGTCGAACAGGGCGCCCCAGGTCTCCAGCTCCCACACCCGGTCGGGGGCCTCCTGCGCGTGCAGCTCCGCCATCCGCCACTGGTTCAGGAACTTGCCGCCGCGCATCGTGTCGCGGAAATGGACCTTCCAGTCGTCCCCGGAGTTCACATTGCCCATGGCGGCCGCGATGCCGCCCTCCGCCATCACCGTGTGGGCCTTGCCGAACAGGGACTTGCAGATCACGGCCGTACGCGCGCCGCGCTCCCGTGCCTCGATGGCGGCCCGGAGCCCGGCGCCGCCCGCGCCCACCACGACAACATCCCACTGCTGCCGCTCCACCACAGTCATCAGAACAACCTCGGATCGTCGAAGGCGCCGGACGCGACCAGGTACACGTAGAAGTCGGCGAGTGCCACGCTCACCAACGACGCCCAGGCGAGCAGCATGTGACGGGCGTTCAGCTTGCCCACCCAGCCCCAGAGGCGATAGCGCACGGGATGCTTCGAGAAGTGCTTGAGCCGGCCGCCCACGATGTGCCGGCACGAGTGGCAGGAGATCGTGTACGCCCAGATCAGCGTGATGTTGAGCAGGAAGATCAGGGTGCCCAGGCCCATGTGGCCCCAGGCGTAGTGCTCGTCGCGGAAGGCCAGGACCGTGTCGTAGGTCAGGACGCAGGCGACGAGCACGGCCGCGTAGAAGAAGTACCGGTGGATGTTCTGCAGGATCAGCGGGAAGCGCGTCTCGCCGGTGTACTTCTTGTGCGGCTCGGCCACCGCGCAGGCCGGGGGCGAGGCCCAGAAGCCGCGGTAGTAGGCCTTGCGGTAGTAGTAGCAGGTCAGCCGGAAGCCCAGCGGGAAGATCAGGATCAGCAGGGCCGGGGACAGGCCCCACCAGCCGCCGAACAGGCCCCAGTTGGGGCCGTGCCGCATGGTCGCGCAGTTGTCCGCCAGGCAGGGCGAGTAGAACGGCGACACGTACGGGGCCGCGTAGTAGTGGGCGTTGGCGAAGGCCCGCCACGTCGAGTAGACGACGAAGGCGAACAGGCCGGCGGCGGTCACCGCCGGGGCCAGCCACCAGCGGTCGGTGCGCAGGTGGGACGCGGCGATCGCGGCCCGGGTCCGGCCTCGGACGCCGGTGCCGCTCTCGGTAGGGGGTTCGGTACGGGAGGGTTGGGTGCCGGTGGCCAACGAAGCCTCCGCTCGAAGGGTCAGGGGCGTAACCGGGGATGCGTCACGGGGCGTGCCTGTCCCGTGCGCCGAGTCCCTCGTCGTCCGAGTCCGTCCACAGCGTGCTGTCGTACGGGGTGTCGGGGATCGGGACGAGGTCCGGGCGGCGCGGCTTCTCGTACGCGGCCGTCGCCGTCTCGCGCAGCAGGGCCAGGCTCTCGCGCAGGTGGTCGGCGTCGGCCCGTACGCGGCGGATGTCGGGGCCCGCGTCGAGCTGGGGTTCCAGGCGGCCGACGGCGCGCGTGAGGTCGTCCAGGCAACGGGTGGCTGCCGCCAGGTCGTCGGTCAGGGACATGATGTGCCTCGCTTCCGCTGGTGCGGCGGAGATGCTCATGCGCCTGCGAGTGTCGCGCGTCACATCGCGGTTTGTGAAGGGACCGGCCCGGATTCCCGGGGCGCGCCATCCCGCGCGCCCCTCTTTCACGCCCTTTCGGCCGCGCCCCGGGTAGTCCGTCACGCGCGGCTCGGTGGGGGCTGGTCGCGCAGTTCCCCGCGCCCCTGAGATGCGCACTTCGTGCGCCATCTCCTCATCAACAGAGGCGCGCCCCCTCCTGGAGGAGAGGCGGCGCGAAGCGCCTGCCTCAGGGGCGCGGGGAACTGCGCGAGAAGCGGCCACCGGCCGTCAGTCGACGTACGACCCAGGGGCGCGGGGAACTGCGCGACCAGCCACCCACCGGGCCGCAGGCGAAGGACGACTCAGGGGCGCGGTCAGCCCCCGCCGGCCCGCAGGGCAAGGGGGCCCGGAGATGTCACCGGTCGGCCGCCGGAGGCGAGCGGCGTTGGTCCGGCCGGGGGGTTCCGGGGCGCCGCAACCGTGTCGCCGCCCCCCGCAGCCCTCTCACCCCGATAGATGTGATCAACCGCATATACCGCCAAAAGTGATCAACCGGCCCGTACCGGAGGTAGCTCCGAGATGCACCAGACCCCCAGGCGCCCAGGCGCAGCCCTGCGCTCGGCCGCGTTCCTCGTGAGCGGCGCGCTCGCCGTGACCGCCCTCGCCGGGTGCGCCACGGAGGACGAGGCGAGCAAGCCCTCCGCCGGGCAGGACATCGCCCCCGCAGCCCGCGACCAGATCAAGGACGGCGGCACCCTGCACTGGGCCGTCGACAACCTGCCGCAGACCCTGAACTCCTTCCAGGCCGACGCCGACGCCACCACCAGCCGGATCACCGGCGCCGTCCTGCCGTCGATGTTCCGCCTCGACGGCCAGGGCCGCCCGCGGGTGGACCCCGACTACCTTGAGAAGGCCGAGGTCATCGAGACCGAGCCCAAGCAGGTCGTCCTGTACAAGCTGAACCAGCAGGCGGTCTGGAGCGACGGCCGGGAGATCGGCGCCCCCGACTTCGCCGCCCAGTGGCGCGCCCTGTCCGGCAAGGACACCGCGTACTGGACGGCCCACAACGCCGGGTACGACCGCATCGAGAAGGTCGAGCGCGGGGCGAACGACCTGGAGGTCCGGGTCACCTTCGCCAAGCCGTACGCGGACTGGCGCGCCCTGTTCTCGCCGCTGTACCCCAAGGACGTCATGGGGACCCCGGACCACTTCAACGACGGCGCCCGGCGCAAGCTGACGAACACGGCGGGCCCGTTCGCCATCGACGCGATCGACCGCGACGCCGAGACGGTCTCCCTCAAGCGCAACCCGCGCTGGTGGGGCAGCCCCGCCAAGCTCGACAAGCTCGTCCTGAACGCGGTCCCGCGCGGCAAGCGCGCCGCGGCCCTCGCCGCCGGCGACCTCGACCTCGCCGACCTGGACGCCGGCGGAGCCGACCGCATCGCCTACGCCGCCCGCGACAAGGGCACGGCGGGTCCGCTCGCCCATGGCCCCGGCTCCTCCCTCACCCCCGGCGACGCGCTGCGCTCCTGGGCGGTCGTGCACGGCGAGGACGAGGAGGCCGCCGAGGAGGAGATCGCGGCGCGCGCGAAGACCCGCAAGGCCGTCAAGAAGTACGCGAAGGAGCAGGAGCACCTGCGCGGCTTCGTCGTCCGGAAGTCGCTGGAGCCCGCCTACACGCAGCTCGCGCTGAACGGCACCGAGGGCCCGCTGGCCGACGAGCGCGTCCGCCGCGCCGTCGCCCGCGCCATCGACCGCAGCAAGCTCGCCGAGGCCGTCCTCAAGCCGCTGGGCCTGCCCGCCGGCACCGTCGACAACCACCTCGCGCTGGCCGGCCAGGAGGCGTACGCAGACAACAGCGGCGCGCTCGGCGAGCAGGACACCGCCCAGGCGCGGGCGCTGCTCGCGGAGGCGGGCTGGGTGCCGGGCGGCCCGCTGGACAAGAAGAAGGACAAGGACGACACGGCCAAGGAGAAGGAGAAGACGGCCGGGTCCGAGAACGACGCCGAGGACGCCGACGACGGTACGTACATCGTCGGCGAGGACGACCAGAAGCCCGGCGCCGACGCGCCCCGGCTGTTCGTCCCCGGCCCCCTCGCCGCCGCCCAGCACTCCGCCCTGCTGCACCAGGCCCACGCGCTGAAGCTGCGCAAGGCCGACAAGGAGAAGGGCAAGCACGCCAAGCACGCCAAGCGGCACAAGAGCGACCACGCCGCCGAGGGGCTCGGCAAGGACGCCAGGACGTACGTGAAGCAGGGCGGCGCCCCCGGCGCGTACGCGCCCAAGGGCACGGCCGCCCCGGCCGGCGCCGCCGCGGGCCCGCTCGCCAAGGACGGCAAGCCGCTCACGCTGCGCTTCGTCCTGCCGTCCGGCGCGGGCTCCGAGCAGCTGCGCACGGTCGCCGACCGGATCACGCAGATGCTGGAGAAGATCGGCGTCCGCACCGACATCATGAAGGTGGACGACGAGAGCTACTTCAAGGACCACATCGCGTCCGGCCAGTACGACCTCGCCCTCTACTCCTGGCCCGCGTCCGCCTACCCGGCCACCGACGCCCGCCCCATCTACGCCAAGCCGGTCCCGGCCGCCGACGGCTCGCTCACCGTCGAGCAGAACTACACCCGGGTCGGCACCGACCAGATCGACCAGCTCTTCGACGAGGCGATCGGCGAACTGGACGCGGGGGAGGAGCGCTCCCTGGTGAAGCAGGCCGACGCCCGGATCTGGGCCGCCGCCGGCTCCATCCCGCTCTACCAGCGCCCGGAACTGGTCGCGGCCCGCACGAACGTGGCCAACGCCGGCGCCTTTGGCTTCCAGGAACCCCACTACGAGGACATCGGCTACCTGAAGCCGGGCGCGAAGCCGTCGGCGAGCCCGGCCTCCGACGACTGACCGGTCCCCGCTTTCCTGCCGCCGGACCGCCTCCTGGCCTGCGACGACGCCGTCGATCCGGCCGTCGCCCGGGAGGCGGCCCGGCGTTTTCGCGGGTCTCAAGATCCGCCAGGCTCAGATCCCGCTCAAGTCCCTTGCCCCGGGCCCGGCCGGGAGGCAAGGTTCGTTGTAACCCGTTGACCTGCTGTTTTTCGCCGGCGCGGGGCTCGCCCCCCACACCTCACCGAGCCCCCGCAAGTCCCCCACCCGTTGAGCCACGTACGATGGGGTGAGGCCGTGGCGTGTCCAGCCCGGCAGGGCGCGCGTATCACTGATGTACGCGCAGCCGTCCACTATTCCGGGAGTACGCCGCAATATGGCCACGCGCCACGACATCCGAAACGTCGCCATCGTCGCCCACGTCGACCACGGCAAGACGACCATCGTCGACGCCATGCTCAAGCAGGCCGGCTCGTTCGCAGCTCACGCCGCCGAGTCCCTCGACGATCGCATGATGGACTCGAATGACCTGGAGCGTGAGAAGGGCATCACGATCCTGGCCAAGAACACGGCCGTCAAGTACCACCCGAAGGATGGCGGCGACGTCATCACGATCAACATCATCGACACCCCGGGCCACGCCGACTTCGGTGGCGAGGTCGAGCGCGGTCTGTCGATGGTCGACGCCGTCGTGCTGCTCGTGGACGCCTCCGAGGGTCCGCTCCCGCAGACGCGCTTCGTGCTGCGCAAGGCGCTCCAGCAGCGCCTGCCCGTCATCCTGTGCATCAACAAGACGGACCGCCCGGACTCCCGGATCGACGAGGTCGTCAACGAGACGTACGACCTCTTCCTCGACCTGGACGCCGACGAGGACCAGATCGAGTTCCCGATCGTCTACGCCTGCGGCCGTGACGGCATCGCGTCGCTGACCAAGCCGGCCGACGGCACGGTCCCGGCGGACTCCACCAACCTGGAGCCGTTCTTCTCCACGATCCTGGAGCACGTCCCGGCCCCGACGTACGAGGAGGACGCGCCGCTCCAGGCCCACGTCACCAACCTCGACGCCGACAACTTCCTCGGCCGCATCGCGCTGCTCCGCGTCGAGCAGGGCGAGCTGCGCAAGGGCCAGACGGTCGCCTGGATCAAGCGCGACGGCACGATCAGCAACGTCCGCATCAGCGAGCTGATGATGACCGAGGCGCTCACCCGCAAGCCCGCCGAGGTCGCCGGCCCCGGTGACATCTGCGCCGTCGCCGGTATCCCCGACATCATGATCGGCGAGACCCTGGCCGACCCGGAGAACCCGGTCGCGCTGCCGCTCATCACGGTCGACGAGCCGGCGATCTCCATGGTCATCGGCACCAACACCTCGCCGCTGGTCGGCCGCGGCGGCACCGGCAAGGGCGCCCAGGCCAAGTCGGCGGTCAAGGACCGCAAGGTCACCGCCCGCCAGGTCAAGGACCGCCTCGACCGCGAGCTGATCGGTAACGTGTCGCTCCGCGTCCTCGACACCGAGCGCCCCGACGCCTGGGAGGTGCAGGGCCGCGGTGAGCTGGCGCTGGCCATCCTGGTCGAGCAGATGCGCCGCGAGGGCTTCGAGCTGACCATCGGCAAGCCGCAGGTCGTCACCAAGCAGGTCGACGGCAAGACGCACGAGCCGGTCGAGCGCCTCACGGTGGACGTCCCCGAGGAGCACATGGGCGCCGTCACGCAGCTCATGGGCATCCGCAAGGGCCGCATGGACAACATGTCGAACCACGGCTCCGGCTGGGTCCGCATGGAGTTCGTCGTCCCGTCCCGCGGCCTCATCGGCTTCCGCACGGAGTTCCTGACGAACACCCGCGGTACGGGCATCGCCCACTCCATCCACGAGGGCCACGAGCCGTGGTTCGGCACCCTGACGACCCGTAACAACGGTTCGCTGGTCGCCGACCGCGCCGGCGCCGTCACCGCCTTCGCGATGACGAACCTCCAGGAGCGCGGCGTGCTGTTCACCGAGCCCGGCACCGAGGTGTACGAGGGCATGATCGTCGGCGAGAACTCGCGCGCCGACGACATGGACGTGAACATCACCAAGGAGAAGAAGCTCACGAACATGCGGTCCTCGTCGGCCGACTCGTTCGAGGCGATCGTCCCGCCGCGCAAGCTCTCCCTGGAACAGTCCCTGGAGTTCTGCCGCGACGACGAGTGCGTCGAGGTGACCCCGGAGGCCGTCCGCATCCGCAAGGTCGTCCTGGACCAGAAGGAGCGCGGCCGCTCCGCCTCGCGCGCCAAGCACAGCTGACGCGCCCCGACGCCCTGAGGGCCGGTCTCCCGCTCCGGGAGGCCGGCCCTCGGCGTGCGCCCGGCGGGCGGGCAAGTCCGGCCGGTCGTGCGGCTGTTGGACGGGTCGGAGGGAAGACCTCCCGCGGCAGTCGCCTTGCCGCTAATCTGCCCTCGGTTGTCTACGCGCGGTGAGAGTGGCGCGTTCACGCGGGGTACAGCCGCCGGATGCGATGCGTGACCGGCGAGTGCCAAGGGCGTTTCCGGCGCAAGCCATTAATAGCTCCCCTGTGTCCGCTATGCGGAGAGCTTCGGTCGATAGATATGTAACAAGTCCGTTTCGCGGTCATCTATCTAGGATCAGTTTGTCCGGATTTTAGGAGATGTACGTGTCAGGTGTGATCTAACCGAGACCTCTAGACGGTGGTCGCGACCGTCCCGGTGGCTAATAGTTGAGCCCATAGAGCTCGGGTCAATGGGTCACGCGCTGTGGGGAGCGCCGACTCACGAGCACACTGGGGCACTTCATGCGCGTCGTCAGGGGTGGCGACCTCATGTCTTGCGTGCCCCTTCTGATGAACAAGTGGACTCATGAGGAGGAACCCATGCGTGGTGCCAAGAGCGCCAAGTGGGTCGCGATAGCCGCCGTCGTGACAATGGCTGCGACCGCCTGCGGTGGCGGCGGTGACAGCGCGAGCGACGACATGGACAAGGGCAAGGCCGACCCGAACGGCATCGTCACTGCGCAGCTGAGCGAGCCGCAGAACCCGCTGCAGCCGGCCAACGCCAAGGAGAGCCAGGGCAGCCGTGTCCTGCGCACCATCTTCGCGGGCCTGGTGGACTACGAGCCGGGCACCGGCAAGCTCGAGTACGTCAACGCCGAGTCGGTCACGCCGAACGACGACTCCTCCGAGTGGACCGTCAAGCTCAAGCCGGGCTGGAAGTTCCACGACGGCACCCCGGTCACCGCCAAGTCCTACGTGGACTCCTGGAACTGGTCGGCGAACATCGCCAACAACCAGACCAACTCCAGCTGGTTCGCCGACATCGTCGGCTTCGACGACGTGCACCCCGAGAAGGGCAAGGCCAAGAAGGACGCCATGTCCGGCCTGAAGGTCGTCGACGACAACACCTTCACCATCAAGCTCACCTCGCCGGTCTCGTACTTCGCGTACAAGCTGGGCTACGACGTCTGGGCCCCGCTGCCCGAGAAGTTCTTCTCGGACCCGAAGGGCTACGGCGAGAAGCCGGTCGGCAACGGCCCGTACAAGTTCGAGTCGTGGGAGCACAACAAGCTCATCAAGGTCCGCAAGTTCGCCGGGTACAAGGGCCCGAACAAGGCGCAGAACGGCGGCATCGACTTCAAGAACTACACGACCGCCGACGCCGCGTACTCGGACCTGCGCTCCAACAACGTGGACTGGATCGAGCAGGTCCCGACCACCGCGCTGAAGACGTACAAGCAGGACCTCGGCAACCGCGCGATCGACCAGGCGTACTCCGCCGTCCAGTCGATCGTCCCGGCCTTCTACTCGAAGTCCTGGAAGGACGTCGACCCGAAGGTCATCCAGGGTCTGTCGCAGGCGATCGACCGTGACACGATCACCAAGACCGTCCTCCAGGGCACCCGCCAGCCGGCCGACTCGTACGTGGCCCCCGGCGTTCTCGGCTACAAGAAGGGCGCGCTTGGCGACATCACCAAGTACGACCCGGCCGCGGCCAAGAAGCTCATCAAGGAAGGCGGCGGCGTTCCGGGCAACAAGATCCAGATCCAGTACAACGCCGACCAGGACCACAAGCCCTGGGTCGACGCGGTCTGCAACTCGATCCGCCAGGCGACCGGTGTCGAGTGCACCGGCGACCCGAAGCCGACCTTCCAGGCCGACCTCGACGCCCGTGACGCGCACAAGGTCAAGTCCATGTACCGCGGTGGCTGGGTGCTCGACTACCCCGTCAACTCGAACTTCATGCGCGACCTCTACGGCTCCAAGGCCGCGGGCAACACCAGCGGTTACGCCAACAAGGAGTTCGACGCCCTGTCGACCGAGGCCGACAAGGCCTCGTCCGTCGACGAGACCGTGAAGAAGTACCAGGAGGCGGAGCAGCTGCTGGCGAAGGACATGCCGGCCATCCCGCTCTGGTTCTACAAGGTCAACAGCGGTCAGTCGACCAAGATCCTCGGCAAGATCCCGTACGGCCAGGACGGCGACCCGATCTTCGACCAGGTCAAGGTCAAGAAGTAGTAGTTCACCCCGACCGCAGGCCGGTGCCGGCCGCCCCACGCCCACGAGGCGCGGGGCGGCCGCACCGGCCCGTAGGCACAGGCCTCCACCTCACACCACCCCTCCTGCGGTAGAGAGATGTGCGCAGGCCTCGCCGACCCCTCACGGCATGGAGGCTCGACATGGGGCGTTACGCTGCAAGGCGACTGCTCCAGATGATCCCGATTTTCATCGGGACTACTCTGTTGATTTTTCTCATGGTCCACATCCTTCCGGGTGACCCGGTTCGGGCCATGTACGGCGACAAGGCTCCCGACCCCGCGCAGATCGCGGCGATCAAGCACGCCTACGGCTTCGACAAGCCGGTGCTGGAGCAGTACGTCAACTACATGTGGAAGCTCCTGCAAGGAGACTTCGGCAACAACCTCGCGGGACGCCCCGTCCTCGACCTGATGACCGACGCGTTCCCCGTCACGCTCCGGCTGACGCTGCTCGCGATCATCCTCGAGATCATCATCGGCGTGAGCCTCGGCGCCTGGGCCGGTCTGAAGGCCGGCAAGGCCGTCGACACCGGCGTGCTGATCTTCACGCTCGTCGTGATCTCGATCCCGGTCTTCGTGCTCGGCTTCATCGCCCGGTTCGTCTTCGCCGACGAACTCGGCTGGCTGCCGCCGAACGTCCAGGACTCCACGAACCTGGGGCAGTTGTTCCTGCCCGCTCTCGTCCTCGCGACGCTCTCCATGGCCTACGTGGCGCGGCTGACCCGGACGACCTTCGCCGAGAACCTGCGCGCGGACTACATGCGCACCGCTCTCGCCAAGGGTCTGCCCCGGCGCCGCATCGTCGGTGTCCACCTGCTGCGCAACTCGCTGATCCCCGTCGTCACCTTCATCGGTACCGACATCGGCGGCTTCATCGGCGGCGCGGTCATCACCGAGGGCATCTTCAACATCCAGGGAGTCGGCAACCTGCTCTACCGAGCGGTGCAGACGAGCGAGGGCTCGACGGTCACCGGTGTGGTGACGGTCATCGTCCTCGTGATTCTCGTGATCAACCTCCTCATCGACCTGCTGTACGCGGTCCTGGACCCGAGGATCCGGTATGCCTGACATCACCAAGGACCAGAAGGACCAGATCGCCGAGGCCGCCGAGCTGGACGCGCACGCGGCGCCGCTCGTCGAGCACCCCGCGGCCGGCGACGCGAAGAAGGAGAAGCCCCGCTCCCTGTGGGGCGACGCCTGGTACGAGCTGCGTCACCGGCCCATGTTCTGGATCTCCTCGATCCTGCTCTTCGTGCTGATCGTGATCGCCATCTTCCCGGGCTGGTTCACCAGCGTCAGCCCGCGTGACGGCGACCTCGTGCACCACTACCTGAGCAAGCCGGAGTACACGCACTTCTTCCAGGCCGACTGGTTCGGCTACGACCAGCAGGGCCGCTCGCTCTACGCGCGGGTCATCTACGGCACCCGGGCCTCGATCCTGGTCGGCGTGGGCGTCACCGCCGCGGTCACCGTCATCGGCGGTCTGCTCGGCCTGCTCGCCGGTTACTTCGGCGGCTGGATCGACTCGATCATCTCCCGCGTCGTCGACATCTTCTTCGGCATCCCGTTCCTGCTCGGCACCATGGTCGTCCTGAACGCGTTCGTCGACCGCAAGGTGTACGTCGTGATCCTGGCGCTGGCCTTCCTCGGCTGGACCTCGATCGCCCGCGTGATGCGCAGCTCCGTCATCACCGCCAAGCAGGCGGACTACGTGACGGCCGCGCGCGCTCTCGGCGCCGGCACCAACCGG
Source organism: Streptomyces sp. HUAS MG91 (assembly GCF_040529335.1). Taxonomy (GTDB): domain Bacteria; phylum Actinomycetota; class Actinomycetes; order Streptomycetales; family Streptomycetaceae; genus Streptomyces; species Streptomyces tabacisoli. The sequence goes on from NZ_CP159534.1 coordinate 5,452,656, forward strand.
ATCCTGTTCCGGCACGTGCTGCCGAACGCCATCGCGCCGACCATCGTCGTCGCGACCATCGCGCTCGGCGGCTACATCGGCGCGGAGGCCACCCTGTCGTTCCTCGGCCTCGGCCTGAGCGACCCGACGATCTCGTGGGGCATCGACATCTCCGAAGGCAGCAAGGTGATCCGCGACGACCCGCACGCCCTGCTGTTCCCGGCGGGCATGCTGACCCTCACGGTGTTCGCGTTCATCATGCTCGGCGACGCGGTCCGCGACGCCCTCGACCCGAAGCTGCGCTGAGGAGGGCGTACGTGACCAGCACCTCTCAACCCACGAACGTTCCCGAGCCCGGTGACGCCGTCGCAGACGGTACCCCGCTGCTCGAAGTCCGCGACCTGCACGTGGAGTTCCACACCCGCGACGGTGTCGCCAAGGCGGTCAACGGTGTGAACTACACCGTGAACGCCGGGGAGACCCTGGCCGTGCTCGGTGAGTCCGGCTCCGGCAAGTCCGTGACGGCGCAGGCCATCATGGGCATCCTCGACATGCCGCCGGGGAAGATCCCGCAGGGCGAGATCCTCTTCCGCGGCCAGGACATGCTCACCATGTCCAACGAGGAGCGCCGCAGGATCCGCGGCCAGAAGATCGCCATGATCTTCCAGGACGCGCTCTCCTCGCTGAACCCGGTGCTCTCCGTCGGCTACCAGCTCGGCGAGATGTTCCGGGTCCACCAGGGCCTGTCCAAGAAGGACGCCAAGGCCAAGGCCATCGAACTGATGGAGCGGGTCCGCATCCCGGCGGCGAAGGAGCGGGTCAACGACTACCCGCACCAGTTCTCCGGCGGTATGCGCCAGCGCATCATGATCGCCATGGCGCTCGCCCTGGAGCCCGACCTGATCATCGCGGACGAGCCCACCACGGCGCTCGACGTGACGGTCCAGGCCCAGATCATGGACCTGCTCGCGGAGCTCCAGACCGAGTTCAACATGGGTCTGATCCTCATCACGCACGACCTCGGTGTCGTCGCGGACGTCGCCGACAAGATCGCGGTGATGTACGCGGGCCGGATCGTCGAGACCGCCCCGGTCCACGAGATCTACAAGCGCCCGGCGCACCCGTACACCAAGGGTCTGCTGGAGTCGATCCCGCGCCTGGACCAGAAGGGCAAGGAGCTCTACGCGATCAAGGGCCTGCCGCCCAACCTGACCCGCATCCCGAGCGGCTGCGCGTTCAACCCGCGCTGCGCGGTGGCCAAGGACATCTGCTCCACGGACGTTCCCGTGCTGCACCAGGTGACCGAGGCCGACGGCGCGGCACTGGCCGGCCGCGGCAGCGCCTGCCACTTCTGGAAGGAGACGCTCCATGGCTGAGCCGAGCAAGAACGACGCCGTGCCCACGGACGCCACTCCCAACGTCACGGACGTCGAGACGGTGGACGCCGCCACCACCGACGAGGCCGTCGCCGCCATCGAGGCGCCGGTCGACCGCGGTGAGCCGATCCTCCAGGTGCGCAACCTGGTGAAGCACTTCCCGCTGACCCAGGGCATCCTGTTCAAGCGGCAGATCGGCGCGGTCAAGGCCGTCGACGGTGTCTCCTTCGACGTCTACCAGGGCGAGACCCTCGGCATCGTCGGCGAGTCCGGCTGTGGCAAGTCCACGGTCGCCAAGCTGCTGATGACGCTGGAGACGGCGACCGCGGGCGAGGTCTTCTACAAGGGCCAGGACATCACCAAGCTGTCCGGCCGCGCGCTGAAGGCCGTCCGCCGCAACATCCAGATGGTGTTCCAGGACCCGTACACCTCGCTCAACCCGCGCATGACGGTGGGCGACATCATCGGGGAGACCTTCGAGATCCACCCCGAGGTGGCCCCGAAGGGCGACCGGCGCCGCAAGGTCCAGGAGCTCCTGGACGTCGTCGGTCTCAACCCGGAGTACATCCACCGCTACCCGCACCAGTTCTCGGGCGGTCAGCGCCAGCGCATCGGCATCGCCCGCGGCCTGGCCCTCAACCCCGAGATCATCATCTGCGACGAGCCGGTCTCCGCGCTCGACGTGTCGGTGCAGGCGCAGGTCATCAACCTGATGGAGAAGCTGCAGGACGAGTTCAACCTCTCCTACATCTTCATCGCGCACGACCTGTCGATCGTCCGGCACATCTCGGACCGGGTCGGGGTCATGTACCTCGGCAAGATGGCCGAGATCGGTTCGGACACGCAGATCTACGACCACCCGACGCACCCCTACACCCAGGCGCTGCTGTCGGCGGTCCCCGTCCCGGACCCGGAGGCCCGTGAGGGCCGCGAGCGCATCATCCTCACCGGTGACGTGCCCTCGCCGGCCAACCCGCCGTCGGGCTGCCGCTTCCGCACCCGCTGCTGGAAGGCCCAGGACAAGTGCGCCCAGGAGGTCCCCCTCCTGGCCATCCCCGAGCGCTTCCAGGGCTCGGACTCCCCGGCCGCCCACGAGTCGGCGTGCCACTTCGCGGAGGAGAAGGACGTGGTCCACGCGGCGTGAGCCGTGCGGCGCCTTCGGGGGCCGGTCACCGGGGCGACCCGGTGACCGGCCCTCCGTTCGTTCACCCCCGCCCGGCCCGGCGCAGGATCTCCTCCACGACCTCCGACTTGGCGTCCGCGTAGTTCTGCACGTACTCCCAGGTCCGCCCGGACAGTTCGCGCTTGGTACGGGCGTACAGGGCGCGGTCGGCGGGGTGGGTGCGCAGCCGGTCGCGGAAGCCGGTCATCCGGTCGATCTCCGGGCAACCGGACGTGAACACATGCAGGTTGACGTAGTCGATGCCGGGTGCCACGGCCGGGTGGCGCAGCACGCGGTGCTCGTACCAGTCGGGTTCGCGGACGACGAGGCCGTAGCCCAGGCCCTCCAGCGCCGGCACATAGGTGCTCTCGGCCGCCGAGTCGGGGACGGCGAGGAGGATGTCCACGACCGGCTTCGCGGGGAGGCCCGGCACCGAGGTGGAGCCGACGTGCTCCAGCCGGTGCGGCAGGGCGGCGAGGGCGGTGCCGATCCGCTCGGCCTCGGTCGCGTACACCACCGGCCACAGGGGATCGGGCTCCGCGAGCGTCACCCGGCCGTCGAGGCGGGTCGCGGGGCCGACGTGGGCCGCATCGATCTCCCCGGGCGTCATCGGGGTGCGGGGGATGTTCCGGCGAGGTTCCTGGTCGGCGGTCATGGCACCACCGTACGTTCCGCCGACCAGGCGGTTCCTAGACTCGGGGACATGACGAACCCCGTAGAACCCGCCGCCGTCGCCCGGGACCTCGCGCCCGCCGGAGTGCTGCGCGCCTCCGTCAACCTCGGCAACCCCGTCCTCGCCCAGGGCACCCCCGACGCGCCCGCCGGGGTCACCGTCGACCTGGCCCGGGAGATCGCCGCCCGGCTCGGGCTCCCGGTGGAGTTCCAGTGCTTCGACGCCGCCCGCAAGTCCTACGAGGCGATGGCCACGGGCCGGGCCGACCTGTGCTTCCTCGCCGTCGAACCGGCGCGCGAGGCGGAGGTGGCCTTCACCGCGCCGTACGTGCACATCGAGGGCGTCTACGCGGTCCCGGACGGCTCCGCGCTGCGCACGGCCGACGACGTGGACCGCGCCGGTGTGCGGATCGGGGTCAAGGAGGGCTCCGCCTACGACCTGTTCCTGACGCGGACCCTGCGCGAGGCGACCGTGGTGCGCGGCACCGACGGCGTGGACGCCTTCCACGCCGGGCGGCTGGAGGTCGCCGCGGGCATCCGCCAGCCGCTGACCGCCCATGTCGCCGCCCGGTCCGGACTCCGCCTGCTGGAACCGGCGTTCATGACCATCCGCCAGGCCGTCGGCACGACCCGGGGCCGCGCCGAGCCGACGGTCCGCTTCCTGCGCGAGACGGTGGCCGCACTGACGGCGTCGGGGTTCGTCGCCGACGCGCTCGCCCGCTCGGGCCAGAACCCGGAACTGGCCGCACCCGCACCGGGCGCCGCCGGCTGACAGCCCGCACCGGCAGCCAGGAAGGCCCGTACCGAGGTGATCGGTACGGGCCTTCTCCCCTGGACCGGGTGCGTTCCGTGGCTCGGGTCAATGGGCCGGACGGTCCGGTCCGACGCGCGTCGCTCGCCCTGCTTGGGGTGGTGGGCGAGCGGCGCGCCGGGGTCTAGAGGGCCTTGCGGGACTGCGGGACCGCCGCCGTGGCCGGCTCCTCGGGGTAGTGGCAGGCGGTGAGGTGGCCGTCGGAGTTGCCCGTCACCCGGACCAGCGGCGGTGCCTCGCTCGCGCACTTGTCCGTCGCCTTCCAGCAGCGGGTGCGGAAGCGGCAGCCCGACGGAGGGTTGATCGGGGACGGGACGTCGCCCTGGAGGCGGATGCGCTCGCGCGGCGGGGTGTCGTCGGCCGTCGCCTCGGGGACGGCGGACAGCAGGGCCCGGGTGTAGGGGTGGCGCGGGTTGTCGTACAGGTCCGCGCGGTCGGCGATCTCCACGATCTTGCCGAGGTACATCACGGCGACCCGCTGCGAGAAGTGCCGCACCACGGCGAGGTCGTGGGCGATGAAGACGAACGCGATGCCGAGCTCGCGCTGCACCTTCTGGAGCAGGTTCACCACCTGCGCCTGGATGGAGACGTCGAGCGCGGAGACCGGCTCGTCGGCGACGATCAGCTTCGGTTCGAGGGCGAGCGCGCGGGCCACGCCGACGCGCTGGCGCTGGCCGCCGGAGAACTGGTGCGGGAAGCGGTTGAAGTGCTCGGGGTTGAGCCCGACGATCTCCAGGAGCTCGCGCACGCGCTTCTCCCGGCCCCCCGCCGGATTGATGTCGTTGATCTCCATGGGCCCGGAGATGATCTTGCCGACCGTCTGCCGCGGGTTCAGCGACGCGTACGGGTCCTGGAAGATCATCTGGATCTCGGAGCGCACCGGCGCCAGCTGGCTCCGGCTGGCGTGGGTGATGTCCTTGCCCCGGTACGAGATCGAGCCGCCCGTCGGCTCCAGGAGCCGGGTGATGAGCCGCCCGGTCGTCGACTTGCCGCAGCCGGACTCGCCGACCAGCCCGAGGCTCTCGCCCTCGGCGACCTGGAAGTCCAGGCCGTCCACGGCCTGCACGGCGCCGACGGTCCGCCGGATCGGGAAGCCGCCCTTGATCGGGAAGTGCTTGGTCAGCCCGGAGACGTCCAGGAGGGGGGAGGTGCTGCTCATGGTGGTGAAATCCCGTCTCTTGTACGTCAGTTGTGCCGGGGCGCGGCGAGGTCGGCGAAGATCTCGGCGCGTCGGTCCAGCGGGAGGTGGCAGGCGGAGCCCCGGCCGCCGGTCAGTTCGAGCACCGGGGACTCACCGGCGCACCGTCCGCCGCCGACCCGGTCCACGAAGGCGCAGCGCGGGTGGAACCGGCAGCCGGTCGGGGGCTTGAGCAGCGAGGGCGGGGAGCCGGGGATCGGCGACAGCGGCACGTCGACCGGGCCCTCCAGGCTCGGCATCGAGCTCAACAGGCCCAGCGTGTACGGGTGCTGGGGGCTGCCCAGCACCTCCTTCTTGGTGCCGCGCTCCACGCACCGCCCGCCGTACATCACCAGCACGTCGTCGGCGATGTCGGCGATCACACCGAGGTCGTGCGTGATGAAGATGATGGCCGTGCCGAACTCCTGCTGGAGCTCCTTGAGCAGGTCCATGATCTGCGCCTGGACCGTCACGTCGAGCGCGGTCGTCGGCTCGTCGGCGATCAGCAGCTCGGGGTCGCAGACCAGCGCCATCGCGATCATCGCGCGCTGGCGCATACCGCCGGAGAACTGGTGCGGATAGTCGTCCACCCGCATGTCGGGCTGCGGGATGCCGACCTTGCGGAGCATCTCGATCGCCCGCGCCCTGGCCTCCTTCTTGGAGGCCCCGGTGTGCTTGCGGTACGTCTCGCCGATCTGCCGGCCGATGGTGTGGTACGGCGAGAGCGAGGCCAGCGCGTCCTGGAAGATCATGGACATCGTGTTGCCGCGCAGCCGCTCCAGCTCCCGCTCGGTGGCGGTGAGCAGGTCCTTGCCGTCGAGCACGATCTCGCCGTCGATCTGCGTGCGGGCCGGGTCGTGCAGGCCCAGGATCGTCAGGTTGGTGACCGACTTGCCGGATCCCGACTCGCCCACGATGCCGAGCGTCTTGCCCCTGGCGAGGTCGAAGCTGAGCCCGTCGACGGCCTTGACGGTGCCGTCCTCGGTGGAGAAGTGGACCTTCAGGTCCTTGACGGAGAGGAAGGGCTTTTGATCGGTGCTCGTCACGGGGACGCTCCTGGGGGTGATGCGGGGGTAGGGGGCAGTGGCGGAGGTCAGGCGAGCCGGATCCGCGGGTCGATGAGGGCGTAGACGGCGTCGATGATGATGTTGAAGAACACGATGGCGCCGGCCGAGAGCACGGTCACTCCGAGCAGCATGGGCAGGTCGCTCTTGTCCACGGACTGCACCGCGAGACGGCCCACGCCCTGGAGGCTGAAGACCTGCTCGGTGATGATCGCGCCGCCGATCAGGGTGGCGATGTCGATGCCGAAGATGGTGACGATCGGGCCCATCGCGCCGCGCCAGGCGAACCGGAAGAAGACGCTGCGGCCGGAGAGGCCCTTGGCGCGGGCGGTGCGGACGTAGTCCTCGCTGAGCGTCTCGACCATCTGCGAGCGCGTCATACGGGTGTAGTTGGCGGTCCAGATCAGGGCCAGGACCAGCCACGGCAGCAGCAGCCCCGAGGCCCAGGAGACCGGGTTCTCGGTGAGCGGCGTGTACGAGGGGTTGTCCAGGATGCCGAGCTTCGAGACGAGGAAGTACATCGCGATGTAGCCGACGAAGTAGATCTGCATCGAGGAGGCGACCAGCGAGGCCGAACTGGCCAGCTTGTCCTGCCACTTGCCCTGCTTGACCGCGGCGATCATGCCGGTGCCGATGCCGAAGACCAGGAAGACGACGGCCGAGCCGAAGGCGAGCGAGAGGGTCAGCGGGAGACGGTCCAGGATCGTGCCGAGCACGGGCTCGCGGTTGGCGAACGAGTAGCCGAGGCAGGGCGCGTCGCAGTGGCCGAAGCTCGCGTAGTCGCGCCCGACGAAGATGCCCTTGAGCCAGTCCCAGTACTGGACCGGGACCGGGTGGTCGATGCCCAGGTTGTGCCGGACCTTGGTGAGCATGTCGGGCGTGCAGTTCTTGCCGCAGGACATGATCGCGGGGTCACGCGGGATCGCGTAGAAGAGCCAGAAGGTGATCGCGCTGATGATCAGCAGGATGACCAGTGCACCGAGGACTCGGCGAACGAGGAAGCGGGACATGGGGCGTGACTTTCCGGACGGGGCGCCGTCGCCGGGAGGCTGAAGGGGGAGGGCCGCCGGGGCGGCCGCGGTGGCGGCCGCCCCTTTACGGGGGCGCTTACTTCTTGGCGTAGAGCTTGCAGAGCGCGACGCAGGTGTTGCCGAGGTCGTAGACGACGTTGCCGACCTTGGAGCCGTACATCCAGTTGCGGATCGAGTGGTAGTCGGGCACGCAGGCCGCGAGCTCCATGATCTGGCGGTCGATGGCGCCCCAGGCCTTGTTGGCCTTCTCCGGGTCCGTCTCGGCGGTGGCCGCCGCGATCGCCCGGTCGACGCTCGCGTCCTTCAGCTGGGAGTAGTTGCTGCGGCCGTCGCCGATGTTGGAGCCGTCCCAGCAGGGGTAGAACACCGAGTAACCGGCCGGCCAGTCGGGGCTCCAGCCCGCGGCGAACACGTCGTACTCGTTGTCGATCTTGCCGATCTGGGTGTAGAAGGTCGACTTGTCGACCTGCTTGTTGACGACCGTGAAGCCCGCCGCCTCCAGGGCGTTCTTGATGGCGACGGCCTGCTTCACCGAGTTGTCGGACTGCTGGTAGGCGATGACCAGCTTCTGGCCGGACTTGCCGGCCTCCTTCAGCAGGGCCTTGGCCTTGGCCGGGTCGCCGCCGGGCTTCGTGGTCACGCCGTACAGGTCGAACTTGGCGTAGCCGGGGGTCACCGGGGAGAGGATCGAGGTGGCCAGCTCGCTGGTGGAGGCGCCGCCGCGGATCGTCTGCAGCTGCTGGTGCGGCCAGGCCCAGTTGATGGCCTGGCGGACCTTGACGTCCTTGATGCGGGTCGTGTTGATCGGCCAGTAGTACGTGACCGTGTCGACCTGGGTGAGGACGCGCTTCTTCAGCTTGGCGTTGGTGAGCACCTGCGCGGTGCGCTCCGGGGCGACCTCGTTGAAGATCGACATCGTGTACTGGTCGTTGCCCTTGTCCGCGATGTAGCGGTCGGTGGACGCCAGGGTCTCGAAGCCGAACTGGAAGACGTACTTGTCCGGGTAGTTGTTGCGCATCGAGTCGGTCTTGGGGTCCCAGTGCTCGTTGCGCACGTAGGTCAGCGACTTGCCCGGCTGACGGCTGTCGATCTTGTACGGGCCGCAGGACATCGGGCGCTTGTCGTACTTCTCCTTGGTGTCGTGCTTCTTCGGCACGAAGGAGTAACCGCGCATCGCCACCATGTAGTTGAAGTCGCCGTGGGCTTCCTTCAGGTGGAACGTGATGGTCTGCCCGTCGACCTCGATGGAGTCGAGGTGCTTGCCGCCGTAGGGGCCCTTGTACTTGTCGCCGCCCTCGGCCCAGTCCTGGAAGTAGCGCGGGCCCTCGGTGATGAAGTCGGCGAAGGTGCGCTCGAAGGAGTGGCGGACGTCATCCATCGTGACGTCGGAGCCGTCCTCCCACTTCAGGCCCTCCTTGAGGGTGAAGGACCAGGTCTTGCCGCCGTCCTTCATGGTGCCGGCGTCGGTCGCCCCGTCGCCGACCAGGGTGGCGGCGCCCTTGTCGCCGACCTTGTAGCCGGTCAGGCCGCGCAGGATCGGGACGGTGATGGCGCCCTCGGTGGCGACGTAGATCTGCGCCGGGTCCATGTGGTCCATGTCGAACTGGTCGAGCGAGTAGATCGTCCCGCCCTTGACCGCGCCGGGGACCTCGGGCGCCGGGCCGGTGGAGTCGGCCTTGGTGCCGACCGGGATCGCGGTCGTCTTGGAACCGGTGACCGAGGGGCCCTTGCTCTTGCCGGAGCTGCCGCTGCCACTGCCGCCGCAGGCGGTCAGCACCGCGCTGGACGCCGCGACCGCACCGGTGGCGATCAGGAGGTTTCTACGGGAAAAGGACATGGTTGGGCCTGCCTAGGTCAGTCGGGACGAAGAGAGGGTGGCCGGACGTCGTCGAAACCGGCGGTGAGGTGCAGCTGGGGGTCAGCGCTTCGACTTCGGGTCGAGGGCGTCGCGCGCCGAGTCGCCGAGCAGGTTGAAGGCGAGTACGAAGATCACCATCGACAGGCCCGGGAAGAGCAGGAACGTGAAGTCCTGGTTGTAGAACTGGGCGCCGCGGCCGATCATCACGCCCCAGTCCGGGGTCGGGTCGATCATGCCGACACCGAGGAAGGCCAGGCCCGCCTCCGACGTCACGAAGAGGGGGAGCAGCAGCGTGGCCTGGACGATGATCGGCGTCCACAGGTTGGGCAGCAGTTCCTTGAACACGATGCGCATCGGGGAGGCGCCGGTGACCTTGGCGGCCTCGATGAACTCCCGCTCGCGCAGGCCGAGTACCTGGCCGCGCAGCAGACGGGCGATGGAGGCCCAGCCGAAGGCCGAGAGGACGACGATCAGCGCGACCGCCCGCAGGGAGGTGGGGATGTTGTCGTCGTCGGCGATGAAGAGCCCGTAGGCCACCGGCATGAACGCGATGAAGAAGAGCGTCGACGGGATCGAGAGCAGGATGTCGATGACCCGGCCCACGAGGTAGTCCGTCTTGCCGCCCAGATAGCCCGCGGTGACACCGACGACCACACCGACGGCCATGGTCAGGATGCTGGCGGCGACGGCGATGCCGAGCGAGTTGCGGATCGCGTAGAGCAGGAAGGTGAAGACGTCCCGGCCGAGCTGCGGCTCGATGCCGAACCAGAACTCCGAGCTCATCCCGCCGTTGGCACCCGCCGGGTACGAGAAGGCGTCGAGCAGCTCCGGGTGCGCGCTGGCGTAGGTGGTGTACGGGTCCTTGCCGTACACCTTGGCTATCAGCGGCGCCGCGAGGGCGATCACGAAGAAGAACAGCACGACACCGGCGGAGATCAGGCCGGTGCGGTCCCGCTTGAAGCGGCGCCAGGCGAGCTTGCCGGGGGAGAGGCTCTCGTCGTCGCCGGACGCCGCAAGGGGTGTCTGCGGCGCGGACGCGTCGTCCTCCACAACCTCAAGTGTGGTCGTGGCAGGGGGAGTTGGGGTCGTCATGGTGCTCCAGGCCCTGAGGGGTCCATACGCGCTAACGGGTCTACCGGTGCGCTAAGCGGGACCTTTTCAGGGCATTTGATGCACGGTCAATGAATTCCTGATGTCTTGATTCCAGCTTTGAATCCTTGCCCCGGGCTTTGCTCTGGGTAGGGGGCGGGATTGCTCTCGCATGGGTGTTCGCATGGCATAAAAGCGCCACGGGCGGACAAGCGTCGCGGTGGGTCCGATATGCGGATACTCGTGTCTCGCTATGTGTGCACTGTGAGCCGAGGGTACGGGGTCGCGGGGGAGGGGTGCGTCCACCGGGTGGCTGAACCGGGAGTGCGGTATGTGCCGTATGGCCTGATATTTGGGCGTACGTGTCACGTGATCGGTACAGAGGAGGCACTCCATGCGTGGAGCCACGCACGCCAAGTGGGCGGCTGGTGCGGTCGCCGTAGCCCTCGCGGCGACGGCCTGTGGTGGGGGCGGCGACAGCGGTGGCGGCGGTGACGGCTCCGGGATCGTGCGCTCCTCCTGGGGCGACCCGCAGAACCCGCTGGAGCCCGCCAACACCAACGAGGTGCAGGGCGGCAAGGTCCTGGACATGATCTTCCGGGGTCTGAAGCGGTACGACCCGAAGACCGGCGAGGCCAAGGACATGCTCGCCGAGAAGATCGACACGTCCGACTCGCAGAACTTCACGATCACCGTGAAGAAGGGCTGGACGTTCTCCAACGGCGAGAAGGTCACCGCCAAGTCCTTCGTCGACGCCTGGAACTACGGCGCGAGCCTGAAGAACAACCAGAAGAACGCCTACTTCTTCGGTCAGATCGACGGCTACGACAAGGTGCACCCGGAGTCCGGCTCGCAGAGCGCGGACACCCTCTCCGGCCTCAAGGTCACCGGCGACGACACCTTCACGGTCAAGCTGAACCAGAAGTTCTCCACGTGGCCCGACACCCTCGGCTACGCGGCCTTCGCCCCGCTGCCCAAGATGTTCTTCGACGACCACGACGCGTACATCAAGAAGCCCGTCGGCAACGGCCCGTACACCGTGGACTCGTACCAAAAGGGCTCGCAGATGTCCCTGCGCAAGTGGGACAAGTACCCGGGCGACGACAAGGCCCAGAACTCGGGCGTGGACCTCAAGGTCTACACCGACAACAACACGGCCTACACCGACCTGACGGCCGGCAACCTCGACCTCGTCGACGACGTGCCCGCCGCCCAGCTCGCGAACGTGAAGAGCGACCTCGACGGCCGGTACATCAACACCCCCGCCGGCATCATCCAGACGCTCGCCTTCCCGTTCTACGACTCCGACTGGAACAAGGCGGACAGCGACAAGGTCCGCAAGGGCCTGTCGATGGCGATCAACCGCAAGCAGATCACCGACTCCATCTTCGAGAAGACCCGCACCCCCGCCACCGACTGGACCTCCCCGGTCCTCGGCGAGAAGGGCGGCTACAAGGAGGGGCTGTGCGGTGAATTCTGCGACTACAACCCCGCCGAGGCCAAGAAGATGATCCAGGAGGGCGGCGGCATCCCCGGCGGCCAGGTGCAGATCGGCTACAACGCCGACACCGGCAGCCACAAGGAGTGGGTCGACGCCGTCTGCAACTCCATCAACAACGCCCTCGGCAACGACAAGGCGTGCGTCGGCAGCCCCACCGGCACCTTCGCCGACTTCCGCAACAAGATCACCGACAAGAAGATGACGGGCCCGTTCCGCGCCGGCTGGCAGATGGACTACCCGCTCATCCAGAACTTCCTGCAGCCGCTGTACTACACCAACGCCTCGTCCAACGACGGCCACTGGTCCAACAAGGAGTTCGACTCCCTCGTCGACAAGGCCAACGCCGAGTCCGACCAGGCCCAGGCGGTCAAGATCTTCCAGCAGGCGCAGGAGGTCGTCCGGGACAACATGGCGGCCATCCCGCTCTGGTACCAGAACGGCAGCGCCGGCTACTCGGACAAGGTCGACAACGTCGCCCTGAACCCGTTCAGCGTCCCCGTCTACAACGAGATCAAGGTCAAGTGACGCCAGGGGAGCGGCGGCCCGCCGGCCGCCGCTCCCGCCCCCTCGCGGAAACGGAACCGGAGTCCTCATGGGACGTTATGTGATCCGGCGCCTGCTGCAGATGATCCCGGTCTTCATCGGCGCGACGCTGCTGATCTTCCTCATGGTCAACGTGATGGGCGACCCCATCGCCGGGCTGTGCGGCGACAAGGCCTGCGACCCTGCCACCAAGGCGCAGCTGTCGAAGGAGTTCGGCCTCGACAAGCCGGTGTGGCAGCAATACCTGACGTACATGGGGAACGTCTTCACCGGGGACTTCGGCACGGCGTTCAACGGCCAGAAGGTCACCGAGCTGATGTCGACCGCGTTCCCCGTCACCATCCGCCTGACGATCGTCGCGATCCTCTTCGAGATCGTCGTCGGCATCACCCTCGGCGTCATCACCGGCCTGCGGCGCGGCCGCCCCATCGACACCACCGTGCTGCTGCTGACCCTCGTCGTCATCTCCATCCCGACGTTCGTCACCGGTCTGCTGCTGCAACTGCTGCTCGGCGTCAAATGGGGCTGGATCGAACCGGCGGTGTCCACGGAGGCGACCTTCAGCGAGCTGATCGTGCCGGGCCTGGTCCTCGCCTCGGTCTCCCTCGCCTACGTGACCCGCCTGACCCGGACCTCCATCGCCGAGAACAAGCGCGCCGACTACGTCCGCACCGCCATCGCCAAGGGCCTGCCCAGGCGCCGCGTCATCACCCGGCACCTGCTGCGCAACTCGCTGATCCCGGTGGTCACCTTCATCGGCGCCGACGTCGGCGCCCTGATGGGCGGCGCCATCGTCACCGAGCGCATCTTCAACATCCACGGCGTCGGCTACCAGCTCTACCAGGGCATCCTGCGCCAGAACACCCAGACCGTGGTCGGCTTCGTGACGATCCTCGTGCTGGTCTTCCTCGCGGTGAACCTGATTGTCGACCTCCTGTACGCCGTACTCGACCCGAGGATCCGCTATGCCTGAACCGCACGCACCCGACGGGCGCACACCCGACGACGGTGCCATCGCCGCGACCGGCATGGGCGGCGCGATGGACCTCGCCACCAGCGAGGGCACGACCGTCGAGGGCCGGCCGGGCGGCTCCGCGGGCGGCCCGGCCGACAAGCCCCGCAGCCTGTGGTCCGACGCCTGGCGGGACCTGCGCCGCAACCCGGTCTTCATCATCGCGGGCCTGGTCATCCTCTTCCTGGTGATCATCTCGATCTGGCCGCAGCTGATCGCCTCCGGCAACCCGCTCTCCTGCGACCTGTCCAAGCGGCAGCAGGGCTCCGAGCCGGGCCACCCCTTCGGCTTCGACGGCCAGGGCTGCGACGTCTACACGCGCACCGTGTACGGCGCCCGCAACTCGATCACCGTCGGCGTCTGCGCCACGGTCGGCGTCGCGCTCCTCGGCTCGGTCCTCGGCGGCCTGGCCGGGTTCTTCGGCGGGTTCTGGGACTCGGTCCTCTCCCGGATCACCGACATCTTCTTCGCGATCCCCGTCGTCCTCGGCGGCCTGGTGCTCCTGTCGGTCGTCAGCAGCAACACCGTCTGGCCGGTCATCGGCTTCATGGTGCTGCTCGGCTGGCCGCAGATCTCCCGCATCGCGCGCGGCTCGGTCATCACCGCCAAGCAGAACGACTACGTCCAGGCGGCCCGGGCGCTGGGCGCGTCCAACTCGCGGATGCTGCTGCGGCACATCGCGCCGAACGCCGTCGCGCCGGTCATCGTCGTCGCGACGATCGCCCTCGGTACGTACATCGCCCTGGAGGCGACCCTGTCGTACCTCGGCGTCGGCCTGAAGCCGCCGGCCGTCAGCTGGGGCATCGACATCTCGTCGGCGTCCGCGAACATCCGCAACGCCCCGCACGCACTGCTGTGGCCGTCCGGCGCCCTCGCGATCACGGTCCTCGCGTTCATCATGCTCGGCGACGCGGTGCGCGACGCCCTCGACCCGAAGCTGAGGTAGCGCCCATGCCGTTGCTCGAAGTACGCGACCTGAACGTCGAGTTCCGGACCCGGGACGGCATCGCCAAGGCGGTGAACGGCGTCAACTACACGGTCGACGAGGGCGAGACCCTCGCCGTTCTCGGCGAGTCCGGCTCCGGCAAGTCCGTGACGGCGCAGGCCGTCATGGGCATCCTCGACATGCCGCCCGGGAAGATCACCGGCGGCGAGGTGCTCTTCCGCGGCCAGGACCTCCTGAAGCTCAAGGAGGAGGAGCGGCGCAAGATCCGCGGCGCCGAGATGGCGATGATCTTCCAGGACGCGCTCTCCTCGCTGAACCCCGTGCTCTCCGTGGGCGAGCAGATCGGCGAGCTGTTCGTCGTCCACAAGGGCATGTCCCGCAAGGACGCCAAGGCCAAGGCCGTCGAGCTGATGGACCGGGTCCGCATCCCGGCCGCCAAGGAACGCGTCGGCCAGTACCCGCACCAGTTCTCCGGCGGCATGCGCCAGCGCATCATGATCGCGATGGCGCTCGCCCTCGAACCCGCCCTGATCATCGCCGACGAGCCCACGACCGCCCTGGACGTCACCGTGCAGGCCCAGGTCATGGACCTGCTCGCCGAGTTGCAGCGCGAGCTCCACATGGGGCTCATCCTCATCACGCACGACCTCGGCGTGGTCGCGGACGTCGCCGACAAGATCGCCGTCATGTACGCGGGCCGCATCGTGGAGCAGGCCCCCGTGCACGAGATCTACCGGGCGCCCGCACACCCGTACACCAAGGGCCTGCTGGAGTCGATCCCGCGCCTGGACCAGAAGGGCCAGGAGCTCTACGCCATCAAGGGCCTGCCGCCCAACCTCATGAACATCCCGCCCGGCTGCGCCTTCAACCCGCGCTGCCCGATGGCACAGGACGTGTGCCGCACCGACGTCCCCCCGCTCGCCGACGTCTCCGAGACCCGTCGCAGCGCCTGCCACTTCTGGAAGGAGACGCTCGATGCCGCACAGTGAGCACGTCAGCAAGCAGGACCTCAAGCGCGAGGGCGAGATCGCCCGGCACCTGCTGCACCAGTCCCAGGCCGAGTCCTCCTACGCGGCGAACGGCTCGGAGTCCGGGCACGAACCGATCCTGGAGGTGCGCGGCCTGGTCAAGCACTACCCGCTCACCCAGGGCATCGTGTTCCGCAAGCAGGTCGGCGCGGTCAAGGCCGTCGACGGCGTCGACTTCGACCTCGGGCAGGGCGAGACGCTCGGCATCGTCGGCGAGTCCGGCTGCGGCAAGTCCACGGTCGCCAAGATGCTGGTGAACCTGGAGAAGCCGACCGCGGGCGTCATCAAGTACAAGGGCGAGGACATCACCAAGCTGTCCGGTCGGGCCCTGAAGGCCGTCCGCCGCAACATCCAGATGGTGTTCCAGGACCCGTACACCTCGCTCAACCCGCGCATGACGGTCGGCGACATCATCGGGGAGCCGTACGAGATCCATCCCGAAGTCGCTCCCAAGGGCGACCGGCGCCGCAGGGTCCAGGACCTCCTCGACGTGGTCGGGCTCAACCCCGAGTACATCAACCGCTATCCGCACCAGTTCTCCGGCGGCCAGCGCCAGCGCATCGGCATCGCCCGCGGTCTCGCGCTGCGGCCCGAGATCATCGTGGCCGACGAGCCGGTCTCCGCCCTCGACGTGTCGGTCCAGGCCCAGGTGGTCAACCTGCTCGACCGGCTCCAGAACGAGTTCAACCTCTCCTACGTCTTCATCGCCCACGACCTGTCCATCGTGCGGCACATCTCCGACCGGGTCGGCGTCATGTACCTGGGCCGCGTCGTGGAGATCGGCTCGGACTCGCAGATCTACGACCACCCGACGCACCCCTACACCCAGGCGCTGCTCTCCGCGGTCCCGGTCCCCGACCCGCGGGCGCGCGAGCACCGGGAGCGCATCCTGCTCTCGGGCGACGTCCCCTCACCGGCCAACCCGCCCTCGGGCTGCCGCTTCCGCACCCGCTGCTGGAAGGCGCAGGAGCGCTGCGAGGTGGAGGAACCGGTGCTCGCGGTGCCCGAGGTGTTCAGCACCGTCGACAGCCCGGCCCGGCACCCGTCGGCCTGCCACTTCGCCGAGGAGAAGCAGGTCGTGCCGTCGGAGTAAGGGCCTTTCCCGCCTTTACACACAGGCAACTTGACGGACCCGGTCCCGATATACGGACAGGTCAAGGTGTTCCACGTACGGCCGTGCGGGTGCCGTGAACCGGGGCCGGAGCGCGCCATGTCGCTCCGGCCCCGGTTGCTTACGCCATCTGCAACGACCGCTTCAGGAAGTCGACCTGGAGCAGCAGCAGGTTCTCGGCGACCTGCTCCTGCGGCGTCATGTGCGTGACACCCGACAGCGGCAGCACCTCGTGCGGCCGCCCGGCGGCGAGCAGTGCGGAGCTGAGCCGCAGCGCGTGCGCCACCACCACATTGTCGTCCGCGAGCCCGTGCACGATCAGCATCGGCCGGTGCTCGTCGGCCGCCTCGGCCAGGCCGTCGTCCGTCACCAGGGAGCTCTTCGCGTACGTGGCCGGGCTCTTCGCCGGATCCCCGAGGTAGCGCTCCGTGTAATGGGTGTCGTACAGCCGCCAGTCCGTCACCGGCGCCCCGGCGATCCCCGCGTGGAAGACGTCGGGGCGGCGCAGCACGGCCAGCGCCGACAGATAGCCGCCGTAGCTCCAGCCGCGCATCGCGACCCTGGACAGGTCGAGCGGGAACCGGCCGGCCAGCGCGTGCAGCGCCGTGACCTGGTCGTCGAGGGTCAGCGTGAAGTCGCCGCGGATCGCCTTCTCCCGGCCGGGCGAGACCCCGGGCGTGCCCCGGCCGTCCGCGACGATCACGGCGAAGCCCTGGTCGGCGAACCACTGGGAGGTCAGATACGGGTTGTGCGCCGCCATGACGCGCTGCCCGTGCGGGCCGCCGTACGGGTCCATCAGGACCGGCAGCGGCCCGTCCCCCTCGGCGTACGAGGACGGGAGCAGGACCGCGCAGGGGATGCCGTCCGCCTCGGTCAGGGTCACGCGCGGCGTGAGGACCGGCGCCTGCGCGAAGGAGGCGATCTCGGCGACGTGTTTGCCGTCGCGCTCCACCCGCACCCGGGCGCCGGGGGAGCCGAGGGTCGCCGAGACGAGCACGGTGACCTCGCCCGCGCGGACCGCCGAGTGGACGCCGGGCTCCGCGGTCACCCGCTGCACGCCCAGCTCGTTGACCCGGTAGACGTGCACCTCGCCGGTCTCCGGCGCCTCGGCGTCCGCGCCCGCCGACGCCGAGACCAGCACATCGCCGTCGCCGACGTCGAGGACGGCGCGGACGTGCAACTGCGGCCCGGTGAGCGGGCGTTCGCCCACCGCGAGGACCCGGGCGCCGCCCTCGTCGGCGATCCGCACCAGCTGCCCGCTCGGCGACCAGCACGGCACGCCCGGCAGCAGCTCCAGCCACTGGTCGTCCTCGTCGGCGTGCACCATGCGGGTCGAGCCGTCCTCGGCGTTCACCGCCAGGTACAGCGCGCTGAGCTGGTCGCGGGCCTGCACCAGGAGCAGCGGGGCGCCGTTCGCCGACCAGTGGACGCGGGCCAGGTACGGATAGGCGGACCGGTCCCAGTTGATCTCGGTGCGGGTGCCGTCGAGCGCGTACGAGAAGAGCCGCACCTCGGCGTTGGGGGTGCCGGCCGACGGATAGGCGACCCGGGCCGGTTCGCGGTCGGGGTGCGCCGGGTCGGCGATCCACCAGCGGTGCACGGCGGCGTCGTCGGCGCGGGCCACCAGGAGCCGGTCCGAGTCGGGGGACCACCAGTGGCCCCGGTAGCGGGACATCTCCTCGGCCGCGATGAACTCCGCGAGCCCGTAGGTGACCGTGTCCGACTCCGGGGTCGCGAGCGCCCGGTCGTCCGTGCCCTCCGCGCCGACGACGCGCAGGGCGCCCTGCGCGACGTAGGCGATGTGCCGGCCGTCGGGGGAGGGGCGCGGGTCGATCACCGGTCCGGGAACGGGCAGTTCGCGGGCGGTCCCGGCCCGCAGTTCGGCGGCGAAGAGGCGGCCGGACAGGGCGAACGCCGCCAGCTCCACCGCCGCGTCCGTCGCGTACCCGACGATGCCCGCGCCGCCCTCGCGGCTGCGCTCGCGCCGGGCCCGCTCCGCGGCGGACAGCTTCTCCGACGCCCCGCCGAGCAGCGCGGCCGGCTCCGCGGCCGGCCGCTCCCGGCCGCTCGCCACGTCCAGCACCCACAGCGCGTTCGCCCGGTCGGTACCCGAAGGGGAGCGCAGGAAGACGACGCGCTCCCCGTCGGGCGCCACCGTGAACGCCCGTGGCGCGCCCAGCGTGAAGCGCTGCGTACGCGCGTGCTGACGAGGGAAGGAAGGAGGAGTCGACGACTCGGCGGTGAGCGTCTCGGTCTCGGTGGTCATCCCCGAAGCGTAGGGCGCTGGTGGACCATGCGCCCCCTCGTGCTCCCGGTGCCCCCTGGCGGCGACTCATGCGTCACGACGGATAGTTATGATCCGTAGCATTCCGTGGGTAGGAAGCCCTCGGAAGATTCCCGGCGACCGGATCACTTTGGAGGAGGACCGCTGTGGCACTCTCGATCTCGGCCGTGGTGCTGTTCGCGATCATCGTCTTCATCCTGATCAAGAAGTCTGGGCTGAAGGCCGGTCACGCGATCGTCTGTGTGCTCCTCGGCTTCTACCTGGCGAGTTCGTCCATCGCGCCCACGATCAAGGAGCTGACGACGAACGTCGCGGACATGGTCGGCGGAATCAAGTTCTAGGCGCGGGGTTCCGGTCACGGGGTTCTAGGCTGGGGGTATGACCGAACTGCCCGCCCGGCGTCTGCTCCTCGTGCACGCGCACCCCGACGACGAGTCGATCAACAACGGCGCCACGATGGCCAAGTACGCCGCCGACGGTGCGCACGTCACCCTCGTGACCTGCACCCTCGGCGAAGAGGGCGAGGTCATTCCGGACGAACTCGCACATCTCGCCCCGGACCGGGAGAACCTTCTCGGACCGCACCGAATCGGTGAGTTGGCCGCCGCCATGAAGGAACTGGGCGTCACCGACCACCGCTTCCTCGGCGGCCCCGGCCGCTACCACGACTCCGGGATGATGGGCGTCGAGCAGAACGAGCGCCCGGGCGCCTTCTGGTCCGCCGACCTCGACGAGGCCGCCGCGCACCTCGTCGCCGTGATCCGCGAGATCCGCCCGCAGGTCCTCGTCACGTACGACCCCGACGGCGGCTACGGCCACCCCGACCACATCCAGGCGCACCGCGTCGCCCTGCGCGCCGCCGACCTCGCCGCCGAGCCCGCCTTCCGGCGCGACCTCGGTGAGCCGCACACGATCGCCAAGATCTACTGGAACCGGGTGCCCCGCACGGTCGTCGAAGAGAGGTTCCGGCGCCTCGACCCCGCGCCGTTCGGTGCCGTCGCCGCCGTCGGTGACGTACCGGGCGTCGTCGACGACGAGCGGATCACCGCCGAGATCGACGGGCGGCCGTACCTCGGCCGCAAGGCCGCGGCGATGCGCGCCCACGCCACCCAGGTGGAGGTCGCGGAGGGGGACGCGGTGTTCGCGCTCTCCAACGGGCTCGCGCAGCCGCTGTTCGACATCGAGTACTACGAGTTGGTGCGGGGCGAGCCCGGATCGGCCCACGAGAAGGACCTGTTCGAGGGCGCCGGGAGCCCCGCCGCCGAGGGAGCGCACGCATGACGAGCAAGGACAAGGCCCCGGCCAGGGCGCAGAGCGGCAGCGCCCTCGCCCAGCCGATCGACTTCAGCCCCGGCCGGATCGCCGCGCTCCTCGGCCTCCTCGTGCTCGGCGCGCTGGTCGGCGGCGCGGGCGCGCTGGCCCAAGGCGGCTGGTTCCCGGGCGGATTGCTGCTCGCGCTGCTCGGCGCGGCCGGCGTCTTCCACGGCGGGGCCCGGCTCACCGGCGGCAGAGCCGGAGCCGTGGCACCCGCCGCGGGCTGGCTCGTCGCCGTCATGCTGCTCACCACGAGCAGGCCCGAGGGCGACTTCCTCTTCGGCGCGGGACTGGGCTCCTACCTCTTCCTCCTCGGAGGGATGGCCGTGGCTGTGATCTGCGCCACCATCGGACTGCCGGGGCAACCACCCGCGTCCGGCGCCCGACTTGGGAAGTGACGTGACTTTTTGACGGACGGCTGACGGACACCTGACGGACGTCCTGACGGATATCGCCACCGGCCCCACAGGGGATTCACCATCGGCCACACGATGACTTCCCGCGGCGGCCAGTATGGTGGTGCGCGCCGCCGAACAGCCCGCGCGAGGTCGAGACGGGCGGCGGAGCCAACCGGGAGAACCTGCCTTGAGTCGTGAAACTGACAGTTCGTCCTCCGGGCCCCAGGGGCGCGGCGCAGCCGCCTACCCGTCCGGGACGCCTCCGTACGGCACGTCCGCGCAGGGCGCGGCGTCCGGGGACGCCGAGCCGACACCGCCGGGCGACCAGGACGGCCCCAAGACCGAGACGACCCTGACCACCCGGATCCGGATCAACATCCCGGGCTCGCGGCCGATCCCGCCGGTCGTGATGCGTACGCCGATGAGCGACGTCGACGGCGGCGGTGCCGGAGGCGCCGGTGCTGCCGACGGGCCCCAGGGAGCCGAGCCGCGGACGCCCCAGGCGCCGTCCGCCGACGCCCGCCCTGCCGCGTCCGCCGGTTTCCCGGCCGACGCCCCGCAGCCGGGCGCGTCCGCCGAACCCGAGGCGCAGCGCGACGAGAAGACCAGCGACTGGTTCGCCCCGCGCAAGTCGGCCGCCCCGCAGCGGCCCGCCGACGCCGGCGCCCCGGCCCCCGGCACGGGCGCCCCGCAGCGCGGCACGTCCGCCGGCACCACGGGCGGCTTCGACGTGTCCGGCGCGGTCGCGGCCGGCCCGCTCGGCAGCGGCGCACCGCAGGGCGCCACGGGCGGACCCTCGGGCCGGCCCGGTCCGGGCGCCCAGGACCGCGGTGACCTGCCGTACTTCTCGGCGAACGGGAACACGAACGGCAACGGGCCCGGGTCCGGGAACGCGCCGGGCGGCCCCGACGGCACCTCGCGCCCCGGTCCCTCCGGTCCCGCGGGACCCAAGGGCCCCACCGGCGGTCCCGTCACCGGCGACGGCCCGATGTTCACGCCGCCGAGCGCGCCGAGCGCCCCGGGTGCCCCGAGCGCGCCGAACCCGCCGGTCGGCCCCGGCGCCGGTGCCCCGACGCCGCCCCGGATGAGCGACGACACCGCGATCCTGACGCCGCAGAAGCCCGCCCCCGAGCCCCCCGCGGCCGGTGGCAACGTCTCCGGTGACACGCTCACCAGCGGCATCCCGGTCGTCCCGCAGCCCGGCCAGGGCGCGGGCCCCGGCTCCCCGTTCCCGCCGCAGGGCCCGGGCGCCGGACCCACCGCGCCGAAGCTGCCGGACCCGGTGCAGAGCACCCCGGCCCCCGCAAAGAAGAAGAAGGGCCGCAGCAAGCTGGTCCTGCTCGGCGCCGGCGTCGTCGGCGTGGCCGGTGTCGCCTACGGCGCGGGCCTGCTGATGAACCACTCCGACGTGCCCAAGGGCACCACCGTCCTCGGCGTCGACATCGGCGGCGGCACCCGCGACGAGGCGGCCGCCAAGCTGGAGAGCACGCTCGGCAAGCGCACCGACGACACCCTGAAGCTGGAGGTCGACGGCAAGACCGTCGAGCTGAAGCCGGATCAGTCGGGCCTCTCGCTGGACAGCGCGGCCACCGTCTCCGCCGCCGCGGGCAGCGACTACAACCCGGTCTCGGTGATCGGCTCGCTCTTCGGCAACCAGCGGGTCGTGCAGCCGGTCATGCCCGTCGACGCCGAGAAGCTGCACGCGGCCCTCCAGGACGCGGCGGGCGGCGGCGCGGCCTCCGGCGACGGCACGATCAAGTTCGTCCCCGGCAAGGCCGTCGCGGTCTACGGCAAGGCGGGCAAGGGCATCGACGTCGACCAGTCGGCCGACGCGGTCGCCGAGGCGTACCGGGCGCACGTCGAGACCGGCAAGGACGCCCCGGTCCGGGTGGCCACCTCGACCCAGCAGCCGACGGTCACCAACGCCGAGGTCGACCGGAAGATGAAGCAGTTCGCCGAGCCGGCGATGTCGGCCAACGTCACGATCACGGCGGGCGGCAAGCAGATCGACTTCGGCCCGGCGATCTCGCTGCCGAAGGTGCTCGGCATGAAGGCGGTCGACGGCAAGCTCGTCGAGACGTACAACCTGAAGGCGCTCAAGGAGCTGTACGGCAACACCTTCGACGGCGTCCTGATCACCCGCGGCACCGGCAAGAAGACGGCGGTCCAGCCGACCGACGTCGCCCAGGCCATGGGCAGGGCGCTGCTGGGCAAAACCAAGGCCGAGCGCACCGTGGACATCCCCACGAACGCCGGATAGCACGCCTCGCCGTCCGTCCCGCATGACATCTGTCATGCGGGACGCGCGACAGGAAGCACTGCCGTACCGGGCCGTCGAGCGGCGACGATGGCGTCATGAACACAGACGCAGCGGTCACCTTCACCGGGGTGACGAAGACGTACGGCACGGTGAAGGCCGTCGACGGCCTGAGCCTCGCGTTGCACCCCGGCGAGACCGTCGCCCTGCTCGGCCCGAACGGCGCCGGCAAGTCCACCACCCTCGACCTGCTCCTCGGCCTGCGCCCCGCCGACACCGGCGACGTACGGGTCTTTGGCCTCAGCCCGCGCGACGCGATCGTGCGGGGCCGGGTCGGCGCCATGCTGCAGAGCGGCGGCCTGATGGACGAGGTGACCGTGCGCGAGCTGGTGCGGCTCGCGGTGGCCCTGCACCCCAAGCCGCACAACACCGACGAGGTCCTCAGCCGGGCCGGCATCACCCAGATCGCCGACCGCAAGGTCAACAAGCTCTCCGGCGGCCAGGAGCAGCGCGTCCGCTTCGCCCTCGCCACCGCGGGCGACAGCGATCTCATCGTCCTCGACGAACCGACGACCGGCATGGACGTGTCGGCCCGCCAGGCGTTCTGGGCGACCATGCGCGAACAGGCCGACCAGGGCCGCACCGTGCTGTTCGCCACGCACTACCTGGAGGAGGCCGACGCGATCGCCGACCGCGTCCTCGTCCTGCACCGCGGCCGCCTGCTCGCCGACGGCACCGCCGCCGAGATCAAGGCCAAGGCGGGCGCCCGCAAGGTCTCCTTCGACCTCGAGGGAACCATCGACGACGCCACGGAACAGTCCCTCCGCGCCCTGCCGTTCCTGACCACCGTCGACGTCTCCGGCCAGACCGTCCGCATCCAGTCCACCGACGCCGACGCGACCGTGCACGCCCTGTACGGGCTCGGCGTCTACCCCCGCAATCTCGAAGTCGCCGGACTCGGCCTGGAGCAGGCCTTCGTCGCCATCACCAACGCCGAGGAGGCGAAGGCGTCATGAACAGCCTGATCAAGCTGGAGCTCACCCGCGCCCTGCGCAACAGGAAGTTCCTGTTCTTCTCCGTGGTCTACCCGTCGGTGCTCTTCCTGCTGATCGCCGGCTCGGCCGACAGCAAGGACATCGTCGACGGCACCGGGCTCAGCCTGCCCGCCTTCATGATGGTCTCCATGGCCTCCTTCGGCGCGCTCACCGCCGTCCTCATGGGCAACAGCGAGCGCATCGCCAAGGAGCGGGAGAGCGGCTGGGTGCGCCAGCTGCGGCTCACCACCCTGCCCGGCCGCGGCTACGTCCTCGCCAAGACGGCCAGCGCCGCGGTGGTCTCGCTGCCCTCCATCGTGATCGTCTTCGGAGTGGCCGCGGTCTTCAAGGACGTACGGTTCGACGCCTGGCAGTGGCTCGCGCTGACCGGCGCGATCTGGGCGGGCAGCCTCTGCTTCGCCGCGCTCGGGGTCGCCCTCGGCTATCTCGCGTCCGGCGACGCCGTCCGCCCGATCACGATGATCGTCTACTTCGGTCTGTCCATCCTGGGCGGCCTGTGGATGCCCACCACGACGTTCCCGCAGTGGCTCCAGGACATCGCCAAGTGGCTGCCCACGCACGCCTACGCCGGCCTCGGCCAGGCCATCGAGCTGGGCAACGCCCCGCACACCAAGGACGTCGCGCTGATCGTCGTCTACTTCCTGCTCTTCGCGGGCGGCGCGGCGTACCTGTACCGGAAGGACACGTTGAAGGCGTGAGCACCGATTCGCGGGCCACGGGCCAGGTCCCGAGGGTCGGACTGCCGCCGGAGAACCGCCGGGAGTTCGCCGTGAAGCTCCTGTGGATCGCGATGTGGCTGGCCTTCCTCGGCAGCCCCGTCGCGGACCTCGCCCAGGGGCACCACAGCGCCGCGGCCACCACCCTCGGCAGCCTGGGCCTGGCGGTGTTCGTGGTCGCGTACATCGGTCTCGTGATGCGGCAGACGGGCCGGCCGCTCGGCCGGTTCGCGGCCCGCGCCTGCCTGACCGTGCTCCCCGTCCTCGCCGTCACCCTCTCGCTCACCCTCGGCTCCGAGTGGCTGGTCTTGTTCGTCTACGTGTCCGTGGCCTTCGGCGCGGTCCTGCCGCTGCGCCGGACCCGGCTCGCGATCGTCGCCGCGACGGCCGTCATGGTCGGCGTCGGCCTGCTGCGCGGCACCGAACCGCAGTACTGGCTCGTCGTCCCGGCCCTCCTCGGCGGCTTCTCCATGATCGGCGTACGGGAACTGGTGCGGACCACCCGGGAGCTGCGGGAGGCGCGGGCGCAGGTCGCGCAGCTCGCCGCCAACGAGGAGCGGCTGCGGCTCGCCCGCGACCTGCACGACCTCCTCGGGCACTCGCTCTCCCTGATCACCCTGAAGAGCGAACTGGCGGGCCGGATGCTCCCCGACCACCCCGACAGGGCGGCCGGCCAGGTCGCCGACATCGAGAAGGTCAGCCGCCAGGCCATGGTCGACGTGCGCGAGGCCGTCACCGGCTACCGGCGGCCCCGCCTGTCCGCCGAACTCGCTGGCGCCCAGGTCGCCCTCACGGCGGCCGGCATCGAGGCGACGGTGCCGGCCGGGGCCCCCGGCCTGCCCGAGGCCCAGGAGGCGGCGCTGGCCTGGTCGCTGCGCGAGGCCGTCACCAACGTCGTACGGCACAGCGGCGCCCGCCGCTGCGCCGTCGACGTCACCCGCCGCGAGACCCTGGACGGCCCGGTGGTCGAGCTGACCGTGGAGGACGACGGCGCGGGACCCGCGGGCGCGTCGGCGGGCAACGGCCTGACCGGCCTCGCCGAACGCCTCGCCGCGGTCGGCGGCTCCCTGGACACCGGCGCGGCCGCCGGGCGCGGCTTCCGCCTGGTGGCCCGGGTCCCGGCGGCCTCCGTAGGATCCGCGGCATGACCACCCGGATCAAGGTGCTGCTCGCCGAGGACCAGTCGATGGTGCGCGAGGCCCTCGCAGCGCTGCTCGGCCTGGAGCCCGACATCGACGTCGTCGCCCAGGTGGCGCGCGGCGACGAGGTGCCGGCGGCGGCCCGCGACCACGCGGTGGACGTGGCGCTGCTCGACATCGAGATGCCGGGCTGTACGGGCATCGAGGCCGCCGCCCGGCTGACGCGGGAGCAGCCCGGGGTGAAGGTGGTCGTCCTGACCACGTTCGGCCGCCCCGGCTATCTGCGCAGCGCCATGGAGGCGGGCGCGCACGCGTTCCTGGTCAAGGACGCCCCCGCCGCCCAGCTCGCGGACGCCGTCCGCAAGGTCCTCGCCGGTGAGCGCGTCATCGACCCCACGCTGGCCGCGGCGGCCCTGGCCGAGGGCGCGAACCCGCTCACGGACCGGGAGCGCGAGATCCTGCGCGCGGCGTCCGACGGCCGCACCAACGCCGAACTCGCCCGCTCCCTGCACCTCTCCCAGGGCACGGTCCGCAACTACCTCTCGACCGCCATCCAGAAACTGGCGGTCCGCAACAAGGCGGAGGCGGTCCGGGTGGCAGAGGAAAAAGGCTGGCTATAGGGCGGGGCCGCGCCCCGCAAGGGGCGCGGGGAACTGCGCGAGCAACCACACGACGACGGAGAGTCGGCGTCGAAGAGACGACGGCAGACGAGCGGCCGGGTCAGTTCAACATGGCCCGAGCAGCCCGGGCCTGCCCCAGAACCAGCTCGGCAGCGGCAGCGTCCACCGCGCCGACCACCTCGGCATACGCCTCCAACTCGGCGGCCCCGACCACGAACTCCCCCCGCCGCACCAACAACTGCGCCCGCTCGTACCGCAACCGCGCCGGGTGCGAGGGCAACAGCAGCGACAACTCCACGGCCCAGAGCGACACGTCCGACCGCTCCGGCCGCGTCGCCGCCCATGCCCGTACGTTGTTCAGGATCCGCAGCACGACCTCCAGCGGGTCGGCGGGCCGCAGCATGGAAGGGTCCAGCGGCGCCCCGGTGGCCCCGGCCACCAGCAACTCCGCGTCGGACCCGGCCAGCACCCGCCCGCCGTCGAACGGATCGGCGAGCACCTGATGCTCCGTGGGCCCGAATCCGACCACGAAGTGCCCCGGCAGCGCCACGCCGTACACCGGCGCCCCGGCCCGCCGGGCCACCTCCATCCACACCACGGACAGCAGGATCGGCAGGCCGCGCCGCCGCCGCACGACCTCGTGCAGCAGCGACGACTCAAGCCGCTGGTAGTCGCCCGGCACCCCGTGGAACCCGAGCTGCGCCCCGAGCAGTTCGGCCAGCGCCGTCGCCCAGGCGCGCGGCCCGCCCGGCCGGAACGGCAGCCGCCCGGCCAGCTCGTCCAGCTCGATCTCCACGGCGTCCATGCCCGCCTCGTCGAGCGAGCCGTCCGCCTCGGCGGCCAGCAGCAGACACAGGCGCGCGAGGTCGGGCCGCTCGGCCCGGGCCTCCTCGGCGAACCGGCGCCGCAGTTCGGTGGAACGGGGGGACAGGTGCGGGGACATACGTGCCTCGTGCCCTCTCAGGCCGATCGATTAGCGGGCACGGCGGTGGACAGCACCGCCGGTGCCGTCCAGGTGCTCCGGTGCACGGTAGTAGCGGTAGGAGTGATGCGTGGCGAAACCCATGCGGTCGTACAGGGCGCGCGCCCCCTCGTTGTCCGCCTCCACCTGGAGCCAGGCGGCCGAGGCGCCCTCGTCGAGGGCCTGCCGCGCGAGCGCCGTCATGACCTTCGTGGCGAGGCCGCGGCGCCGCTGCGCAGGGTCGACCTCCACGGCACCGAACCCGGCCCACCGTCCGTCGACCACGCACCGCCCGATCGCGGCGGGCACCCCGCCCTCGCCCGGCACGGTCGCGAACCACACCGAAGGACCGGCGCACAGCACCTTGAGGGCGACCTCGCTCGCCCCCTTGCGCTGGTAGCGCGCGAGCCATTCCACCGACGGCTGCCGCGCGAGCACGACCTCAGCGCCGGGGTCGGGCCCGTCCCCGACCGGGGCCAGCGCGGCGATCCGCACCTCGGTCGGCGTCTCGTCCGTCCAGCCGCGTGCGGTCAGCTCGGCGCAGAGCGGTTCCTGCGTCCCCTCGGCGCCGGTGGCCGCCTGCGCGTAGGCGGGCAGCCCCCGGGCCGCGTACCACTGATGGACGTACGCCAGCGCCTCGTCGAGCGGAACGCCCGGGTCGCCCACGGGGAGCACGGAGTTGGCCCGCTTGGTGTAGCCCTCGGCGGCCCGCAGCCGCCATTCGCCCAGCTGTTCGCTCTCCAGCGGCTGCCAGGCCCGCGCGCAGACGTGGGTCAGTTCGGCGAAGGTCGCGGCGGGTCCCCGGCGCCGGGCCGGTTCGGCGGGCACCACCTTTCCCGCGACCAGCGAGGACTCCTCGACGGTGACCCGTTCGCCGTCTCTTCGTGTGATGAGCAGCACACCGCTGTTCCACGATGTGAGAACACCGACGGTGTCGGTGAATTTCCGACCCGCGGGCCCGTTCTCGCTCACCCGTCGTACAGACACGCGTTTTCCCACGTCATCGCCCGAGATGCGGACTTCGAGCCGTCCGCCAGCAGTGAATTCCACAGCTAGGCCCACCCCTCCTGTTCGGATCATGGCCGGGAACGGAGATACTAGGTGCGGGCATCGACGACGCCGCGCTCCCGCGCGCCAGGCGGCGGAGCCTGTGGAGGCCCGCCAGCGCCCTATCGAGGAGGAACGACAGCGTGACCTACGTCATCGCGCAGCCTTGTGTCGACGTCAAGGACAAGGCGTGCATCGAGGAGTGCCCGGTCGACTGCATCTACGAGGGCTCCCGGTCCTTGTACATCCACCCGGACGAATGCGTCGACTGTGGTGCCTGTGAGCCGGTCTGCCCGGTCGAGGCGATCTTCTACGAGGACGACACTCCGGAGGAGTGGAAGGACTACTACAAGGCGAACGTCGAGTTCTTCGACGAGCTCGGTTCGCCCGGTGGTGCCTCGAAGATGGGCCTGATCGAGAAGGACCACCCGTTCATCGCCGCTCTGCCGCCGCAGAACCAGTAACCGCGCGAGCGGTACGCACAGGCGCTGCCCCGGTCCCGTACGGCTTCCACTGCCGTACGGGGCCGTGGCATTTGTCCACCATTGTCGTGAAAGAAGTGAGCTGACAGGTGTCCGCAGTCCCGGCCCCCATCGACCGTATTCCGACCTTCCCCTGGGACAAGCTGGAGCCGTACAAGAAGACGGCCGCCGCGCACCCGGACGGCATCGTCGACCTGTCCGTCGGCACGCCCGTCGACCCGGTGCCCGAGCTGATCCAGAAGGCCCTGATCGACGCGGCGGACTCGCCCGGCTACCCCACGGTCTGGGGCACGCCGCAGCTGCGCGACGCGCTGGTCTCCTGGTGCGAGCGCCGGCTCGGCGCCCGCGGTCTCACCCACCACAACGTGCTGCCGGTCGTCGGCTCCAAGGAACTGGTGGCCTGGCTCCCGACGCAGCTGGGCCTCGGCCCCGGCGACAAGGTCGCCTACCCGCGCCTGGCCTACCCGACGTACGAGGTGGGCGCACGCCTCGCCCGCGCCGAGTACGTCTCCTACGACGACCCGACCGAGCTGGACCCCACGGGCATCAAGCTGCTGTGGCTCAATTCTCCGTCGAATCCGACGGGCCGGGTACTCACCAAGGACGAGCTGACCCGGATCGTCGCCTGGGCCCGCGAGCACGGCATCCTGATCTTCTCCGACGAGTGCTACATCGAGCTGGGCTGGGAGGCCGACCCGGTCTCGATCCTGCACCCGGACGTCAACGGCGGTTCGTACGAGGGTCTGGTCACCGTGCACTCGCTGTCCAAGCGGTCGAACCTGGCCGGCTACCGGGCGGCGTTCCTGGCCGGTGACGCCGCGGTCCTCGACCCGCTGCTCCAGATCCGCAAGCACGGCGGCATGATGACCTCCGCCCCGACGCAGGCGGCCGTCGTCGCGGCGCTCGGCGACGAGGACCACGTCCACGACCAGCGCGCCCGCTACGCGGCCCGCCGCGAACTGCTGCGCGAGGCCCTGCTGAAGCACGGCTTCCGCATCGAGCACAGCGAGGCCAGCCTGTACCTGTGGGCGACCCGCGGGGAGTCCTGCTGGGACACCGTCGCCCATCTCGCGGAGCTGGGCATCCTGGTGGCGCCCGGCGACTTCTACGGCGAGGCGGGGGACACGTTCGTGCGCGTCGCCCTGACCGCCTCCGACGAGCGGATCCGGGCGGCCGTGGACCGGCTCGCCTGACACGTCCCCGCACCACGACGAAGGGGCGCCCCGGACCGGTTCACGGATCCGGGGCGCCCCTTCGTCATCGGCGCGCGACTCAGCCGAGCGGCAGGCTCTGGACCGGGAGGGACTCGGTCGGCAGGCCGCCCTTGGTCAGGGAGTCGGTGGGCAGACCGCCCTTGGTGGCGGTGCCGGCGGTGTCGCCGACCACGTCACCGGTGCTGCCGGCCAGGTCGCCCGCGGCCTTCTGCGCTGCCGGGGCCGCGGTCTTGGCGCCCTTGCCGACCGTCTTGCCGGCCGCCGGAACGGCCTTCTTCACAGCCTTGCTCCCGGTGTCGCCGGCCATGCCGGTGGCGCTCTGGGTCGCTCCGTCGACGGTGTTGCCCAGGTTCGCGCCGTCCAGCGCGGTCACACCACCGAGGTCCGGCGTGGCCGGCAGTTCGGCAGCGTTCGCGGAGCCGGCCGCACCGACCACGGGTGCCGCTCCTGCCGCAAGAAGCAGCGCGGCCTGGGCGATCCGACGGGTCAGGGGGAGGGACATGATGCTCCTTAGACGGGAGAGAACGTTTGGTGCCCGATCACCGTGCGGCGCCTGTTGCCGTGCGGCGGTCGGACGCTCAGACAACAGGCCGACGCCCCGGGAAGGTTGCGGGTCGGCAACGTAAAGGGTTGGTAATGCGTCGCATAATCTGCTGCGGATAAAAACGGGCAAACGCCGCCGTGCGCACGAGCCCGAAAACCGGCCGGAAGCCCCTTGTCCCAAGGGGATCACGGCCTGCGCCGGGGTCCGCCCGCGCGTGCGTCCACGGTGTCCGCCGGACGAGAGCCGCGTGCCCCTATCGGGTGACAGCCCGCACTACTGCCCAGTGGCGATTCGGACCTCGTCGACGGCTGCCGGCGTCGACGTCCTCGGGGCCGTGCGCCACTTCTGCCCGGTTTCCCCGGCGGTCCACACCCGGCCCGCGTAGGAGACGCGTTCGACGTGCAACGCGGACGAGTTGGCCACCGCCCACTGGGCCACCTCCCAGCCGCGCCGCCGCTCCCCGCCCGCGGTGGAGTCCAGGGCGGCGGGCACCGGGATCCGCACCGCGGGCCCGCTCCCGGGCAGCGGGGCCACCTCCCGGCCGAAGTCCCGGACGAGCGCCGCCTTCACGCGCGCGGGATCGCCGGTCCGCGTCGCCTCGACACCGCTCGGCCGGCCCTCGCAGGTCAGCGAGGCGGCGGCCCGCCCGGTCAGGGAGGCGGCGAGCAGCGTCGCGTCCGGCTCGTGCTTCGCGTACGCCTGCGGATAGCCGCTGCGCTGCACGCGCTGGGCGGCCACGGTCAGCGGCAGCCGCGAGTAGCCCGGGATCTTCTCCAGGCGCGCGTAGAACCGCTCCGCCGCGTGCACCGGGTCCATGACCTGCCGCTCGGTGCCCCAGCCCTCGGAGGGGCGCTGCTGGAACAGGCCGAGCGAATCCCGGTCGCCGTACCCGATGTTGCGCAGGCCCGACTCCTGGAGTGCCGTCGCCAGCGCGATGGTGACGGCCCGCTCGGGCATGCCGCGGGAGGTGCCCACCGCGGCGATCGTCGCCGCGTTCACCGCCTGCTCGGACGTGAACACGTAGGACATCCCGCCGCCATGGGCCGACGTCACCGTGCACCTCGGCGCGGGACGGCCGCCGGTGGCGTACTGCACGGCCACGTAAGCGGCCACGGCGAGCAGCACGACGACGGACGCGCCGATCCTCGGCAGACGGCCGCGCCGCACGGGGGAGGGGGGCCCAGGCACGCGACCAAGGTACTGGAGCCCACCGACAGGACGGGCGACGGCGGCCGGACACCGCCCGTCTAGGATCGGCGGCATGGATCGCACGCTTGACCTCACTCAGGACGCCGCCCGCCTCACCGCCCAGCTGGTCGACTTCGCCTCGCCCAGCGGCAGCGAGAAAGAGCTCGCGGACGCCGTCGAGGAGGCCCTGCGCGCCCTGCCGCACCTCACCGTCGAGCGGTACGGCAACAACGTGGTCGCGCGGACGAACCTGGGCCGCGCCGAGCGGATCATCCTGGCCGGCCACATCGACACGGTCCCGATCGCGGACAACGTGCCCTCGCGCCTGGACGAGGACGGCGTCACCCTGTGGGGCTGCGGCACCAGCGACATGAAGTCGGGCGTCGCGGTCCAGCTCCGCATCGCGCAGACCCTCACCGAGCCCAACCGCGACCTCACCTTCGTCTTCTACGACAACGAAGAGGTCGCCGCACACCTCAACGGCCTGGGGCATGTGGCCGACGCCCACCCCGACTGGCTGGAGGGCGACTTCGCGATCCTCCTGGAGGGCACCGAGGGCCTGGTCGAGGGCGGCTGCCAGGGCACGCTTCGCGTCATCCTGAAGGTGTCGGGCGAACGGGCGCACTCCGCGCGCGCGTGGATGGGCAGGAACGCCATCCACGCCGCCTCCCCGATCCTGGAGCGCCTCGCCGCCTACGAGCCGCGCAAGCCGGTCGTCGACGGCCTGGAGTTCCACGAGGGCCTGAACGCAGTGGCCATCGAGGGCGGGCTCGCCAAGAACGTCATCCCCGACGCCTGCGCCGTCACGGTCAACTTCCGCTACGCCCCGGACCGTTCCATGGAGGAGGCCGAGCGGTTCGTCCGCGACTTCTTCGCCGGCTGCCCCATCGACGAGTTCATCGTCGACGACCACACCGGCGGCGCCCGGCCCGGCCTCACCCACCCCGCGGCCGCCGCCTTCCTGGCCGCCGTCGGCGGCGAGGCGCGCCCCAAGTTCGGCTGGACCGACGTCTCCCGCTTCAGCGCCCTCGGCGTCCCCGCGGTGAACTACGGACCGGGCAACCCGATCTACGCCCACAAGATCGACGAGCGCGTGGACACCCGGCTGATCCTGGAGGCCGAGAAGGTCCTTGCCTCCTGGCTCACCGCTCCCTGATACGCCGAGGTCCCTCGTCCGTAACCCGCGTAGACCTACCCTTGCTCTACGTAAGTGCGTGATGACTGCGCAGGAAGGGAGCGGACAATGAGCAACCCCGAGGGCACGCGACGTCCCAAGGAGCAGCGGACGGGACCGGTGGTCCGCCGCCGTGACCAGGTCCAGCCCGGGACGAGCGACCAGCGTCTGCTCGACACGGAGGGCCCGTCGGGCTGGGTGCACACCGACCCCTGGCGGGTGCTGCGCATCCAGTCCGAGTTCATCGAGGGCTTCGGCACGCTCGCCGAACTGCCGCCCGCGATCAGTGTGTTCGGCTCCGCCCGCACACCGCAGGACTCGCCGGAGTACGCGGCGGGCGTCGAGATCGGAAAGGCGCTGGTGGAGGCCGGTTTCGCGGTCATCACCGGCGGCGGTCCCGGCGCCATGCAGGCCGCCAACCAGGGCGCCGTGGAGGCCAAGGGCATCTCGGTCGGCCTCGGCATCGAACTGCCCTTCGAGCAAGGGCTCAACCAGTACGTCGACCTCGGTCTGAACTTCCGCTACTTCTTCGTGCGGAAGACGATGTTCGTGAAGTACGCCCAGGGATTCGTCGTGCTGCCCGGCGGCCTCGGCACCCTGGACGAGCTGTTCGAAGCGCTCACCCTCGTCCAGACCACCAAGGTCACGCGCTTCCCGATCGTCCTGTTCGGCACGCAGTACTGGAGCGGACTCGTCGACTGGCTGAAGAACACGGTCATCGCCCAGGGCAAGGCCAGCGAGGCCGACCTGCTGCTGTTCCACGTCACGGACGACGTGGAAGAGGCCATCACGCTGGTCA
Source organism: Streptomyces sp. HUAS MG91 (assembly GCF_040529335.1). Classification (GTDB taxonomy): domain Bacteria; phylum Actinomycetota; class Actinomycetes; order Streptomycetales; family Streptomycetaceae; genus Streptomyces; species Streptomyces tabacisoli. The sequence continues at coordinate 5,486,208 of NZ_CP159534.1, forward strand.
CCAAGGAGACCGGAAAGTGACGGTCTGACGCGCGGTCACGCCAGTCCCCGGCGGGCGACCGCCGGGGGCCGGTGGCCCGCGATGGACGCCACCATGTCCAGCACCTGCCGCGTCTCCGCGACCTCGTGCACCCGGTAGACCTGCGCGCCCAGCCACGCCGACACCGCCGTCGTCGCCAGCGTCCCGATGACCCGCTCCTTGACCGGCTTGTCGAGCGTCTCGCCCACGAAGTCCTTGTTGGACAGCGACACGAGCACCGGCCAGCCCGTCTCCACCATCTCCGGAAGGCGGCGCGTCGCCTCCAGCGAGTGACGCGTGTTCTTCCCGAAGTCGTGGCCCGGGTCGATCAGCACCGACTCGCGCGCCACGCCGAGCGACACCGCCCGCTCCGCGTACGAGACCGTCACGTCCAGGATGTCCGCCATCACGTCGTCGTACGTGACCCGGTGCGGCCGCGTACGGGGCTCCGCGCCGCCCGCGTGCGTGCACACGATGCCCACCCCGTGGCGTCCCGCGACCTCCGCGAGCTTCGGGTCGACGCCGCCCCACGCGTCGTTCAGCAGGTCCGCGCCCGCTTCGCACACGGCCTCGCCGACCTCGTGCCGCCAGGTGTCGACGCTGATGATCACGTCGGGGAAGCGCCGCCGCACCTCCGCCACGAAACCGACGGTGCGCCGCGCCTCCTCCGCCGCGTCGACCTCCTCGCCGGGACCGGCCTTCACCCCGCCGATGTCGACGATCATCGCGCCCTCGGCGACGGCCTGTTCGACCCGCGCGAGCGCGGGCTCGTCCCGGAACGTGGCGCCCTGGTCGTAGAAGGAGTCGGGGGTCCGGTTCACGATCGCCATGATCACCGGTTCGTGCGCGGCGAACTCGTGCCGGCCCAGCCTGAGCATCCCTGTGACTCTCCTCTGGATCCCACTGCAATCACGTATCAACGGTCGCCTGCGACCTTAACCGTCAGTGCGGCATGGCACGATCGGACCCTGACGGTTCCGGGTCGCGTGCAGACCGACCCGGTCGAGCCAGGGGACGGCACAGATGGTCATGTTCTTGTTTCTGGTCGCCGCGCTCGTCGTGGTGGTCGCGGCGGTGACACTCGCGATCGTCGGCGGAGGCGACGGCGGCACACTGCGCGACGAACCGTCCCAGTTCTACGCGGACCCGCTGCCGCACGACCGCCCCGTCGGCCCCGCCGACGTGGACGCGCTGCGGCTGCCGACCGCCGTGCGCGGCTACCGCATGGCGGAGGTCGACGACGCGCTGAACCGTCTCGGCGCGGAGCTCGCCGAGCGGGACGCCCGCATCACCGAGCTGGAGTCGGCGCTCGCCTCGACCCACGCGCAGAGCCGGCAGCAGCCGTTCGACCGCCGGCCCGACAGCGGCTTCGCCCCGCCCGGCGGATATCTGGACGAGCCGGGGGAGGGGCACCGGTGAGCGAGCCGACCGGTGCCGCGATCCCCGGACCCGACGGGAAGCCGCGCTGCCCCTGGGGCCTGTCCACCGAGGACTACGTCGCGTACCACGACACCGAGTGGGGCCGCCCGGTCCACGGCGACGACGCGCTCTTCGAGCGGCTCAGCCTGGAGGCCTTCCAGTCCGGGCTGTCCTGGATCACGATCCTGCGCCGCCGCGAGACCTTCCGTGCCGCCTTCGCCCACTTCAAGATCGCGGACGTGGCCGCCTTCACCGACGCCGACCGCGAGCGCCTGCTGGCCGACCCCGGCATCATCCGCAACAGAGCGAAGGTCGACGCCACGCTGTCGAACGCGCGGGTGCTCGCCGACTGGCCCGCCGGCGAGCTCGACAGCCTCATCTGGTCCTACGCGCCGGACGCCGCCGACCGCCCCGCCCCGCGGCTGCTGTCCGACGTACCGGCGATCACCGACGAGTCGAAGGCCCTGTCCAAGGAGCTGAAGAAGCGGGGCCTGCGCTTCGTCGGCCCCACCACGGCGTACGCGCTGATGCAGGCGTGCGGGCTGGTCAACGACCACTTGGCCGACTGCGCGGCCCGCACGGCCGTCAGGCCCTAGGGCCTGTCTCTCAGATCCCTCCTGCCTCGCGACGCCTGGCACGCACTCTCGCCGCACCAGGTACAAGGCCGAGTACGTCCAGTACGAGGCCTCGCACCCGGCACGCCGAGAGCACGCACCAGACGCCGCGAGGCCCGCCCTCCGGGCGGACGGAGGGATCTGAGAGACAGGCCCTAGCGCCCCAGGTACTTGGGCTTCTCCTTGGAGATGAAGGCCTGCACCGCGATGGCGTGGTCCTCGGAGACCCCGGCCCGCGCCTGGAGCTCGTCCTCCTTGTCGAGGGCCTCGTCGAGGGAGTGGTCGGCGGCGTAGGCGACCGACTCCTTCAGCGCGGCGTAGGCGACGGTCGGCCCGGACGCGAGCAGCAGCGCGAGCCTGCGGGCGGTCTCCGCCAGCTCGGCGGCGGGCACGATCTTGTTGACCGCGCCGATCTCGAAGGCTTCCTGCGCCGAGATGGTGCGCGGGAACAGCAGCAGATCCGTGGCCCGGCCCGGCCCGACGAGCCGCGGCAGCGTCCACGAGACACCCGAGTCGGCGGTCAGCGCGACACCCGCGAACGACGTGTTGAACGACGCCGTGTCCGCGACGATCCGGTAGTCCGCGCAGAGCGCGAAGCCGAAGCCCGCGCCGGCCGCCACGCCGTTCACCGCCGCCACGACCGGCTTCGGCATCTTGGTCAGTGCCCGCACGATCGGGTTGTAGTGCTCGCGCACCGTGTTCATGGTGCGGCCCTGGCCGTCCTCCCGGTCCGCCATCAGCGAGCCGATGTGCTCCTTGAGGTCCTGCCCCACGCAGAACGCGCGGTCACCGGCCGCGGTGAGCAGCACCGCCCGCACGTCCTCGTCGGCGGCCGCCGCCTGCACCGCGTCGCGGAGGGCGACCTTGGCCTCGGTGTTCATCGCGTTCATCGCCTCGGGGCGGTTCAGCGTGATGGTCGCGAGCCCGTCGCTCACCTCGTAGAGCACGGCGTCGGCCATGGGAGCCTCCTATGCGGTTGCTTAGTCGTCCGTGCACAGCATGACGGAGAACACGACGCGCGGAACGCCCCCGGCATGTGACCTGCGTCAAACAATTCCGTCACGGAAGAGGCGCGAGAGCGGCGTAGTATCGCAGCCACATCCCCGAATTGAGTGGTTTTGCTCAAGCGCGTTGCGCAAGCGATGCCTGCCGATGTTGGTCATCGGGTCCTGCGATGCGGGATAATGGCCTAGAAGCAATGTGTTCGATGCCGGTGATGAGTGCCCGTTCAGGGGGCCGTCGGCGCTGATGTGAGCTGGTTTCAGGAAGGGGAACGAGCATGGCGGCCATGAAGCCGCGAACGGGTGACGGCCCGCTCGAGGTGACCAAGGAGGGGCGGGGCATCGTCATGCGCGTTCCGCTCGAAGGCGGCGGTCGGCTCGTGGTCGAGCTGACGCCGGACGAGGCAGACGCCCTCGGCGACGCCCTGAAGAAGGTCGTCGGCTGACGCGAAAGCGACCATACCTTTTCGACCGCCCTGGCACACATCCGGTGCCGGGGCGGTCGTGTTTTACCAGGTGAGAGGGGGTGCTCGCAGCTGTTCGGCGGGGATGGTGACGGTCCCGCCAGGGGCGCGGGGACCAGCGCGACCGGCCATGACGGACGCGCAGCCCGCAGACGACCGGACCGCCCCCTGCCTACCGCTTCACGGCGCAGAGCAACCCGTCTCCGACGGGCAGCAGCGAGGACACCAGCTCCGAAGACTCCCGCACGGCCCGCAACAGCTCGCGCAACCGCACGACCTCCACCGGCTGCGGCCCCGAGTCCACGGTCCGCCCGTCGGCGAAGACACCCTCGAAACAGACCAGCCCACCCGGCCGCAGCAGCCGCAACGATTCGGCGAGATACTCCAGCGACTCCATCCGGTCCCCGTCGCAGAAGACGAGGTCGTACCCGCTGTCGGCGAGGCGTGGCAGCACGTCGAGCGCCCGCCCCGGGATGAACCGGGCCCGATTCGCGGCGAAGCCGGCCGCCCGGAACGCCTGCCGCGCGAACTGCTGCCGCTCCGGCTGCGGATCCACCGTGGTCAGCACGCCGTCGGGCCGCATGCCGTGCAGGAGATGGATTCCGGACACGCCGGTGCCCGTACCGATCTCGGCGACGGCCTTGGCCTCCACGGTGGCAGCGAGCATCCCCAGGGCCGCGCCCGCGCCGGGTGACACCGAGCGCAGCCCCGCGTCCCGGGCCCGGTCCCGGGCCCAGCGCAGTGCGTCGTCCTCGGCGACAAAGGCGTCGGCGAACGCCCAACTCGTCTGCCGGTTGCCGGTAATGGCCCTCTCCTGTCCCCGTGGTTGCCTGCGCGTGACTTTATCCGTTGGTGGCGGGAACTCGCAGATGGGACCGGGCGTTCAGAAGAGCAGGGGGAAAGAGCGGGACGAAGCGGGGGAGAGCGGGATGGCGACAGCGACAGAACCGGTGGCCCGGAGCCGACCGGCAAATCTGAGTAAAAACGCTTATCCGGAGCTAACGGGCGAGGTGGCTATGGTAGGGGCTCCACTGGACACCACCAGAGCCGACAGGGGAGGTGCGGCTGCGCCTGTGGATCGGGGAGGAGTGCTGCGGCGCTTTCTCAGGTCGGCGGGTGAGCCGAAATCTGTGACCAACACCGCTGACCGATTCCGCACCACTGACTCCGCGCAGCAGACCGCGACCTTTGCCGCTGACGCGGAATCTCAGGCGTGGACTCCGCCCACATGGGAGGAGATCGTCAGCACGCACAGCGGCCGGGTGTACCGGCTCGCCTACCGCCTGACCGGCAATCAGCACGACGCCGAAGATCTCACCCAGGAGGTCTTCGTCCGCGTCTTCCGCTCGCTGTCGACGTACACGCCCGGCACCTTCGAGGGCTGGCTGCACCGCATCACGACGAACCTGTTCCTGGACATGGTCCGCCGCAAGCAGCGCATCCGCTTCGACTCCCTGGGCGACGACGCCGCCGAGCGCCTGCCCAGCCGCGACCCCTCCCCGCAGCAGGTCTTCAACGACGCGCACTTCGACGCCGACGTCCAGCAGGCGCTGGACACCCTGGCGCCCGAGTTCCGCGCCGCCGTCGTCCTCTGCGACATCGAGGGACTGTCGTACGAGGAGATCGCCGCGACCCTGGGCGTGAAGCTGGGCACGGTCCGCAGCCGGATCCACCGTGGCCGCTCACAGCTGCGCAAGGCCCTGCAGCACCGCTCGCCGGAGGCCCGCAAGGAGCGCCGCACGCTCGCGACGACGGGGGCGATCCCTGTCCTCGGAGGAGGGGGCGCGACCGCGTGAGTGGATCACGTCTCAATCCTGCCGACCGCCATCTCGCCGCCGCCGACCAGCACCTGGGGGACAGGCTGGCCGCGTTCGTCGACGGCGAGCTGGACCACGACGCCCGTGAGCGCGTCCTCGCCCACCTGGCGACCTGCGCCCGGTGCAAGGACGAGGCCGACGCGCAGCGCCGCGTCAAGAGCGTCTTCGCCGAGGTGGCCCCGCCGCCGCCCAGCGACAGTTTCCTCGCCCGTCTCCAGGGCCTGCCCGCGGGCGGTGACCCGGACGACGACGGGACACCGTTCGGCGGCGCCGGCTTCGCCACGGGCCGGGCCTTCGGCAATGTCCGAGGTTTGGGGAACGGCGTGTTCGACGTCGACGCCGAGCCCTTCCGCCACGTGACCTCCGGCGCCCACGCCGCGGTGCTCCCCGCGCAGCACGGCTTCCGCATCCACGAGGTGAGCCGCGACCGGCACGACGACCGGGCCTCGCGCGGGCGCCGGTTCGCGTTCGCCGCGGCCGGGGCGGTCTCGCTCGCCGCGATCGCGCTGGGCGGTGTCACGTCCGGCGTCCCCTCGGACACCTCCGACGCCCGGGGCACGGGAGGCGGCGGCAACAGCAACGTCACGCCCCTGCGCAGCCAGGCGGCCGGCGCCGCGTCGACGCCCGAGGCCCAGCGCCGCAGGTCGCTCTCCCCGCTGCTCGGCCAGAGCGGCGGCGCCCTCGCCGCACCGGTCTCCTCGACCGGATCGAGCGCCCCGCTGCTGCCGGGGGGTGGCCACGCGGACAGCGCCGACTATCCGTTCTCCACCCCGATGCTCTCGGCGGCGGCCCGCATGACCCCCCTCATACGTCCCGCCGCCACCGTCCCCGTGGTCTCGCTCGCGCTGAATCCGCACACGTCCTCCGAGGTGACCGGCCTCGGCCTCGCGGAGGAGTCGACCCTCGCCGCGACCCCGACCGCCGTGCCGACGGTCTCCTCGCGCCCGTCCTCCGCCCGCTGAGCCTGCCCGACAGCCCTTCGCCGGACCCTGCGAACCTGATTCAATCCAGATGAGACCGCGTCCCGGGCAGCGCCCCGGGCTGCGCGGGCGGGAGCCGGCGGTGACGTGCCGCGGGCCGGGTGCGGGGAGAACAGCGGGACATGGACGAGGGCAAGCCCACAAAGGCCAAGTGGTGGAGCCGCCCCCGACCGGACACGGGGCGCCCGGCGGACGACGACGGCGACTGGCATCTGCCGGCACCCGCGGTGGCCTCCGGCGGTGGACCCGAGCCGGTGGTCGTGGGACCCGCGGCAGACGGGGCTGACGCGTCAGGCAGGTCCGACGTGTCCGGCGTGACCGACGCGACCGACAGCTCGGCCGAGTTCGGCGGGCCGGACAAGTTCGGGGGGCCGGACAGGCCCGATGCGTCCGGTGACGCGTCCGGCGCCGTCCCCGATGCCGTTCAGGGTGCCGTGGCGGCCCCTGAGACCCTCGTGGACGCCGCCCCTCCGGTCTCCGGTCCCTCCGGTCCCTTCTCCGTCCCGGAGTCCGCTCCCGAGCCCCCGGGCGAGAAGTACACCGATGTGCCGTACGGGGCGCCGGGACCCTGGGCGCCCGCGCCCCCGGTTCAGCACCCCGTTCCGGTGACGGCTCCGATGCCCGCCGCGCCCTGGCAGCAGTACGACCCCTGGGCGGGGCCCGTCTCGCTGTCGCAGAGCGGCGCGCCCGTCGGGGCGAGGCCGCGGCGCGGGCGGCGCGGCCTGGTGCTCGGTGCCGTACTGATCGCGCTGGCCTCCGGCGGAGTCGGCGGCGCCATCGGCTCGTACCTGGAGCGCAACGGCGGGACGGACGTCGAACTCCCGCAGGCGGGCGCCGAGTCCACCCATCGGGCGCCCGGCAGCGTCGCGGGCATCGCCGCCAGCGCGCTGCCCGGCGTCGTCACCATCCACACCAAGGGCTCGTCGGAGCAGGGCACCGGCACCGGCTTCGTCCTCGACAACCGCGGTCACATCCTCACCAACAACCACGTCGTGGACCCGGCGGGGACCGGCGGTGAGATATCGGTCACGTTCGCCGGAGGGGAGAGCGCCCGCGCGAAGGTCGTCGGGCACGACACCGGCTACGACCTCGCCGTCATCAGGGTCGACCACGTGCGCGGCCTCAAGCCCCTGCCGCTCGGCAACTCCGAGAGCGTGCAGGTCGGCGACCCGGTCGTGGCCATCGGCGCCCCCTTCGACCTCGCCAACACGGTCACCGCGGGCATCATCAGCGCCAAGGACCGGCCGATCACGGCGGGCGGCGAGAAGGGCGACGGAAGCGACGTCAGCTATGTCGACGCCCTCCAGACCGACGCGCCCATAAACCCGGGCAACTCCGGCGGACCCCTGGTCGACTCCAAGGCCCGGGTCATCGGCATCAACAGCGCCATCCGCTCCGCCGACGGCGGCGCGGAACTGGACGGCGGCCAGTCCGGCTCCATCGGCCTCGGCTTCGCCATCCCGATCAACCAGGCCAAGCGCGTCGCCGAGGAACTGATCAACACCGGCAGGGCCACCCACCCGGTCATCGGCGTCACCCTGGACATGGACTACACGGGCGACGGCGCGCGCGTGGGCACCAAGGGCAACAGCGGCGGCTCGTCCGTCAGCCCCGGCGGGCCCGGCGCCCGGGCCGGGATCCAGCCGCGTGACGTGATCACCGCGGTGGACGGGGTCCGGGTGCACTCCGGCGAGGAACTGATCGTCAGGATCCGCTCCCACCGCCCCAAGGACAAACTGGTCCTCGCGGTCGAACGGGACGGAAAGGAACGCGAGGTGTCCCTGGTGCTCGGTTCGGCCGACGGCAACTGACGGGTAGCCGACCGGTCAAGTCCCGGCACAGATGATCCCGGACGTAGCCCAGTGGCTACCAAATAGACAGGTACGCCGGGTACCGTGGACCGGTCCCCTGCCGGACCCTGCCGAAGACCTGCTACTGAAGACCGCCGCGGGCCGAGGACACGCTAGGAGTGCAAGGTGTTCAACGACATTGGCCTACCGGAGGTCATAGCGCTTGTTGTGCTGGCCGTGCTCATTTTCGGCCCCGACAAGCTGCCGCAGGTCATTCAGGATGTCGCGCGCACCATCCGTAAGATCCGTGAGTTCTCGGACAGCGCCAAGCAGGACATCCGCAATGAACTGGGTCCGGAGTTCAAGGACTTCGAATTCGAGGACCTGAACCCCAAGACGTTCATCCGCAAGCAGCTGGACAGCGATGAACTGGGGCTCAAGGAGATTCGCAACGGCTTCGACCTGAAAAAGGAAATGGCCGAGGTCGGCGACGCCGTCCAGACGGTCGGTGACGTGCGCGACGACGCCTCGTCCTCCTCCACAGGGGCCTCGGCCGGCGGCCGGATCAGCATGACCAAGGGTCCTGACCTGGAGAAGCGCCCCGAGTCGACGGAGCAGCCGGCGAAGCCGACGCCGCCGCCCTTCGACAGCGACGCGACCTGAACCACACCTCTCGAAACCGGGCCCCGTGGACCCGGTGTGGCATCCTGCCTTGTTGTTGCGCGGACCGGACGTGAGAACGCCCGAGGGGGGCGGGCCGCTGCGGTCCGTACGAGAGCGAGGAGGCGGCCGGGTACATGGAGACGACGAGTCGGGTGGGCGCGCAGGCGCCGGCCACCGAGGGGGCCGGTCAGGTCCCCGGGGCCCGGCGTACGGTCGACGGATACCTGCTGGCGTCCTTCCCGTGGTACGGCCTCGACGAGGCCTTCACGGGACCGCGTTGGCTGATGCAGGTCGGCACCACGGCGGACGGGTCCGTCGAGCACGGTTCGATCGGGCACGGTGACGAGCCCTCCGTACGGAGCGAAGGCACGGCGGACACCGAGCGGTTCGCGGTCGTGGTGACCGTCGCCGCCAATCCGGTACGGCGCAGCGCCGACGGCACGGGTGTGCTGGAGGCGACGTCCGTCTCCTCGGCGGCCTGGCTCGCCGGGGTGGGGCTGCTGTCGTACACCTGGCCCGGGCAGATGGACCACACGCTCCGGGACGACTGGCTGGAGCAGCAGACCGAGACGGCGTGGGTCCTCGCGGACGATCTCCGGTCGTCGGACTGGGCCGTGCTGTCGTTGCCGGTCGACGGGGTGCCGACCGAGTTCCACTACCGGGAGTCCGAGTACGGCTGGGTTCTTGCCGGGTCGACGCAGGCCGGGGTTCATCTCGGGGCCTACGGTCGCGGCATGAGCGCCTACGGTCTGGGGTTCTCCGTGGTGAAGGACATCGCCGAGTACGCATAGCCCGTCGACCGTGCGCGCCCCTGAGCGAGCGGAACTCGTTTCAGGGGCGCGCACGGTCGACGGCGTGGCCTCAGAACTTGTTGCGCGGGGTGATCCCGAGCGACATGCCGGACAGGCCGCGCTGACGGCCCCCCAGCTGATCCGCGATGCCGCGCAGCGCCGCGCCGGCGGGCGAGTCGGGGTCGGACAGGACGACGGGCTTGCCCTCGTCCCCGCCCTCGCGCAGCCGCACGTCGATCGGGATGGACCCGAGCACCGGCACCTCGGCACCCGTCGTCCGCGTCAGCCCCTCGGCGACCAGCTTGCCGCCCCCGGTGCCGAAGACGTCGACCATCTCGCCGCAGTGCGGGCACGGCAGCCCGGACATGTTCTCCACCACGCCGACGATCTTCTGGTGCGTCTGCACCGCGATCGACCCGGCCCGCTCGGCGACCTCGGCGGCGGCCTGCTGAGGCGTCGTCACGACGAGGATCTCGGCGTTCGGGACCAGCTGCGCCACGGAGATCGCGATGTCCCCCGTCCCCGGCGGCAGGTCGAGCAGCAGGACGTCGAGGTCGCCCCAGAAGACATCGGCGAGGAACTGCTGCAGCGCGCGGTGCAGCATCGGCCCGCGCCACACCACCGGCGCGTTGCCCGGCGTGAACATGCCGATGGAGATGACCTTCACCCCGTGCGCGGACGGCGGCATGATCATGTTCTCGACCTGGGTGGGCTTGCCGTCGGCACCCAGCATGCGGGGCACGGAGTGGCCGTAGATGTCGGCGTCGACGACACCGACCTTCAGACCGTCGGCGGCCATCGCGGCGGCGAGGTTCACGGTCACGGAGGACTTGCCGACGCCGCCCTTGCCGGAGGCGACCGCGTAGACACGGGTCAGCGAGCCGGGCTTGGCGAACGGGACCTCGCGCTCGGCGGTGCCGCCGCGCAGCGCCGCGGCCAGCTCCTTGCGCTGCTCGTCGCTCATCACGTCGAGGGTGACCTGGACATCGGTCACGCCCTCGACGCGGGCGACGGCCTCCCGCACGTTCGTCTCGATGGTCGAGCGCATCGGGCAGCCCGAGACGGTCAGGTACACGGTGACCGCGACGACTCCGTCCGCACCGATGTCCACCGATTTGACCATCCCCAGCTCGGTGATGGGTCGCTGGATCTCGGGGTCGTTCACTGTCGCGAGTGCCTCGCGCACCGCGTCTTCCGTAGCCATACGACCGATAGTACGGCGCGGTAACCGGGGCGCGGAAAGCCCCGTCAGCGGTCGTCTACGTCACGTGCCCGTTCCCGCCCGGGCGGGAATACGCCGTCCTCGGGGACGGACCGCCGCTGCTCCTCCAGCTCCTTCAGCAGGTCCTGCAGCTCGGAGCGGATCCAGTCGCGGGTCGCGACCTCGCCGAGGCCGATCCGCAGGGCGGCGACCTCCCGGCTCAGGTACTCGGTGTCGGCGATCGACCGCTCGTTCTGCTTGCGGTCCTGCTCCAGGTTGACCCGGTCGCGGTCGTCCTGACGGTTCTGCGCGAGCAGGATCAGCGGAGCGGCGTAGGACGCCTGGAGCGACAGCATCAGCGTCAGGAAGATGAACGGGTACTGGTCGAAGCGCAGATCCTCCGGCGCGGTGATGTTCCAGATCACCCACGCGATGATGATCACCGTCATCCAGACGATGAACCGCCCCGTCCCCAGGAACCGGGCGATGCGCTCCGACAGCCGTCCGAAGGCCTCGGGGTCGTACTCGGGCAGCAGCCTGCGGCGCGGGGCGCGCGGCTGGTCGAGGCGGATGCGGGGGCGGCGCGACGCCTCTTCGCGCCGGGACGTTTCCTCAGTCGCCATGGTTCACGTCCCCCGCGAGATGGAACTCCTGCTCGCGCCAGTCGTCGGGGAGCATGTGGTCCAGGACGTCGTCGACGGTGACGGCGCCGAGCAGCGACCCGCTCTCGTCGACGACGGGCGCGGCCACCATGTCGTACGTGGCGAAGAACCCGGCGATCTCCGGCAGCAGGGCGGACGGCGACAGGGCCTGGAGGTCGTCGTCCAGGATCGAGCTGACCATCGTGTACGGCGGATCGCGCAGCAGCCGCTGGAAGTGGATCGTGCCCAGGTACTTGCCGGTCGGCGTCTCGTCCGGCGGGCGGCAGACGTAGACCTGCGCGGCGAGCGCGGGGGAGAGGTCGGGGTTGCGGACGCGGGCCAGCGCGTCGGCGACGGTCGCGTCCGGGCGCAGCACGATCGGTTCCGTCGTCATCAGGCCGCCCGCGGTCCTGTCCTCGTACGCCATCAGGCGCCGCACATCGGCCGCCTCGCCGGGCTGCATCAGGGTGAGCAGCCGTTCCTTGTCGTCCTCGGGCAGCTCGCCGAGCAGGTCGGCCGCGTCGTCCGGGTCCATCTCCTCCAGGACGTCGGCGGCCCGCTCCTCCTTCAGCTTGCCGAGGATCTCGATCTGGTCGTCCTCGGGGAGTTCTTCGAGGACGTCGGCGAGCCGTTCGTTGGTGAGCGCCGCGGCGACCTCGGCCCGGCGCTTGGGGGAGAGGTGGTGCAGCACGTTCGCCAGGTCGGCGGGGCGCAGCTGCTCGAAGGTCGCCAGCAGGTTCTCGGCGCCCTGCCCGTGCTCCTCCAGGGAGAAGCCGTCGACGGCCGACCAGTCCACGGTCAGCGCCTCGCCCTTGCGCCGGAAGGTGCCGCCCTTGCCCTTGCGGACGAAGACCCGGTCGATCTCCCAGTCCCGGCGGGCCGGCAACTGCTGCACGGAGACGTCGAGGACGGTGACCTCCTCACCGGACTCCACCAGCCGGACCCGTCGGTCCAGCATCTCGCCGAGGACCAGCCGCTCGGTGGGCCGCTGCTCGAAGCGCCGGACGTTGAGGACGCCGGTGGTGATGACCTGGCCCGACTCGATGCCGGTGACGCGGGTCATGGGCAGGAAGATGCGCCGCCGCGTGGACAGTTCGACGACGAGGCCGAGCACCCGGGGCGGCCGCCGCCCCACCCGCAGCATCGCCACGACATCGCGGACCCGGCCGACCTGGTCCCCGTTCGGGTCGAAGACGGCGATGCCCGCGAGATGCGAGACGAAGATCCGGGGAGCGCCACCCGCCATGTCCGCCCGTCCCTCCTCGTCGCGTACGTGATCAATCCGTGGTTCAGGCTAGCCGGTACCAGTCGAACACGCCTTTGCGCGTCCGCCCGCCCGGACCCGCACGGGCATCGGCAGACACCACGGGTACGCTGCCGTACTGCCGACGAGCCCCTTTCCGTACGAGAGGTAGTACCGCCCGTGACCGCTTCCCCCCTGGCCCGCCGAACCCGCAGGACGCTCATGGTCGGCGTGCTGTGCACGGGGCTCGCGGCCGGGCTCGCGGCCTGCGGTGACGATCCCGACGCGGGCACGAACGGGGTCGGCAAACTGGAGCCGGACACGATCCAGTCCCGCACCGTCAAGGCCGCGCGGAGCGCCGACGCCGTCCGGCTGGCCGGCACCGTCGTCAGCGGCGGCAAGACGTACAAGCTCGACATGCGGCTGAAGGACGAGGGCGGCACCGGGTCGGTGACGACGGGCGGCAGCACGTTCCAGCTGCTCCGGGTCGACGAACACCTGTTCCTCAAGGCGGACGCCGACTTCTGGTCGCACTCCGACGACCACGCCGAGGGAGAGCGGAGCGACGGTGCCGCCGGCGACAAGCTCGACGGCAAGTACGTCAAGGTGCCGACCGGCGATCCCTCGTACAAGCGACTGAGCACCTTCACCGACAAGGATGTACTGCTCGACGGGCTGCTCACCCTGCACGGCACCCTCGCCAAGGGCGACCGCGGCACCTCCGGAGGGGTCCGCACGATCGCGCTCACCGGCGACGAGGGCTCCGGCGGCACGCTCGACGTGTCCCTGGAGGGCACGGCGTATCCGATGCGGCTGGAGCGGGCCGGTGGCGCCGGGACTCTGCAACTCACCGAGTGGGGACACGACTTCGCACTGGACGAGCCGACGTCGGACGACACCGTCGACTACGGCCGCCAGCTCCCGGACTCCTGAGCCCCGCTCGTCCAGGGGAGTCTGCGCGGGGAACCGCGCGACCAGCCCCCATCGGCCGGCAGGCCGTCAGCGGCGCTTGGCGCCACGCCGCCCGAGGAGCCGGGGAAGCCCGGCCGGAACCGCATCCCGGGTGATGGCGGAGGTCGGCACCGGCGCGGCGGCCAACGACCCCGCGGACGCCGGAATCGGTCCCTCACCGGCGACCGGCTCCAGCCGCAGCACCCGGCACTCGCGCGCCCAGCGCCCGGTCATCGTCTCCGCGTCCGGCGCGTTGAGCCGCTTGCCCTTCAGCTCGCCGACGGCCGCCTCCCACTCCGGCGTGCCGGGCGCCAGCTCCACGGTCGTCGCCCGCCAGCCGACCAGCCGGCCGCCCTTGTCCTTGCTGCGCACGGTGACCACGGCGGTGCCGCCGTCGACGAGACCGGGCAGCGGCTGCTCGCCGGGCCCGTCGCCGACCACATGGGCGGCACCCTCGTGCCACACGTGCCACAGGGCCCGCTCGGCGTCGGTGCCCCGCACCCAGATGAGCCCGGACTTCTTGGTGGCCTCCTCGACGAGGGCGGCGTCGAGCAGTTCGGCAGTCGTCATGCGGTCAGCGTAGCTACAGCCAGCCGTTGCGCTTGAGGGTGCGGTGGATGGTGAAGCACGCGACGACGGTGACGGCGAGCACCAGCGGGTAGCCGAACCGCCAGTGCAGTTCGGGCATGTGGTCGAAGTTCATGCCGTAGACCCCGCAGACCATGGTCGGGACGGCGACGATGGCCGCCCACGAGGTGATCTTGCGCATGTCCTCGTTCTGCGCGACGGACGCCTGCGCCAGATTGGCCTGGAGGATCGAGTTGAGGAGTTCGTCGAAGCCGATGACCTGCTCCTGGACGCGCTCCAGGTGGTCGGCGACGTCACGGAAGTACTTCTGGATGTCGGGGTCGATCAGCCGCATCGGCCGCTCGCTCAGCAGTTGCAGCGGCCGGCGCAGCGGGGCGACGGCCCGCTTGAACTCCAGCACCTCGCGCTTGAGCTGGTAGATCCGGCCGGCGTCGGTGCCGCGCGGGCCGCCCTTGCCGGTCTGCGAGAAGACGTCGGTCTCGACCTCGTCGATGTCGTCCTGCATCGCGTCGGCCACCGCCAGATAGCCGTCGACGACGTGGTCGGAGATGGCGTGCAGCACCGCGCTCGGCCCCTTGGCGAGCAGCTCCGGCTCGGCCTGGAGGCGGCGGCGCAGCGCGCGCAGCGAGCCCTGTCCGCCGTGCCGCACGGTGATGAAGAAGTCGCGGCCGAGGAAGCACATGACCTCGCCGGTCTCCACGACCTCGCTGGTGTCGGTCAGTTCGGCGTGCTCGACGTAGTGGATGGTCTTGAACACGGCGAAGAGCGTGTCGTCGTACGGCTCCAGCTTGGGCCGCTGGTGGGCGTGGACCGCGTCCTCGACGGCGAGCGGGTGCAGCCCGAACTCGGCGGCGATACCGGCGAACTCCTTCTCGGTCGGCTCGTGCAGACCGATCCAGGCGAAGCCGCCGTCCCGGCGCACCTGGAGGCGCGCCTCGCGCGGCGTCAGGCAGTCGTCGCCGCTCTCCACGCGGGCCCCGTCGCGGTAGACGGCACAGTCCACGACGGCCGAGCAGGCGGACGGGTCACGGGTGGGGTCGTACGAGGAGCGCGCCTCGTTCTCGTACGGGGCCACGCTCTTGCGCAGCGAGGGGCGGACGGCGGCACGCAGGTCGCGCATCATCGACATGGGCAGGCTCCTTCGCGGGCGGGAGCCGCGCAGGGCACTCGGGAGATCGGAACTGCCCGGAATGAGGACGTCCTGGCCAACCGGAAACCGGGACATGCTGCACGTCCACAAAGCGGGGAGCACCGCACCGACGCCGGGCGGCTCCGCAGACTGATTCAGATCAGGAAGATCGGAAAGATCAGGTGGAAACGAAGTGCTCTTCCGGCATACGCGGACAGCCCGGGACCTCAGGAAGCCGACGGAACGCCGGCGACTGCTGACTGCGGTGTGGATGCGGGCCTAGCGGCCGGAAGAACGGGTGGTACTGCACGGTCGACTTCGATCCATGACAGCCCCACCTCCTCCGGCCGGTCCCCCGTGAGGGACGATCAGTGGGTCGGGTCTTCGAGGGCTCTTGAGGGCTCTCGGCGGGGACGCTCAGCGTTCCGTCCCGACCAGCGGCCAAGACTATCAGCCGACTGAAGACCCGGGGCTCGTCTTTACCCGTTCCATGCGAGTTCTATGCTCGCGGGATGGGAGAAGTTCTTGAGCTTGTAGAGGCCAGGCTGCACACCGCTCTGGGCGAGCCGGACGCGCGCGCCGCGGTCACGTTCCTCGGCACCGACCGCATCGAGGTGCTGCGCTTCACGGACCGTGCTCAGAACGTCGTCCGGTACGCGACGCTCGGCATGTCGGCGGCGCCGATGGCCGACCCCACGGCGGCCCTCGTGGACCCGGTCGAGGGCCCGCGCGCGGAGCTGGTCCTCACCGTCCGCGCCGGCCTCGCCGAGACCGACAAGGTGCTCCGCCCGCTCGCGGTGCTCGCCGCCTCGCCGCAGGTGGAGGGCGTGATCGTGGCGCCGGGCGCGTCGCTGGACGTGGGGGAGCCGCTGTGGCCGGGCGCGCCGTTCACCTCGGTGCTCGTCGCGGAGTCGGGCGGGCTGGTGGAGGACCTCGAACTGGACCCGCCGATGGACCCCGTACGGTTCCTGCCGCTGCTGCCCATGACGCAGAACGAGGCGGCGTGGAAGCGGGTGCACGGGGCGGCCGAGCTCCAGGAGAAGTGGCTGAACAGCGGAACGGACCTGCGCGATCCGCTGCGCAGGTCCGTCCCTCTCGACTGAGGATCCCTCCGGGGGCTCAGTTGGCGAAGACGGTGACGCCGTCCTCGGTGGCGTGCCGCGGCTCCAGCTCCTCCGCCTCGTGCGTGAGCGCGTTCCTGCGCACCCAGACCACGACGGCGCCGAGCAGGGCCGTGACCGCGGCGACCACGAACGGGATGTGGATGTCGGTCCACTCCTCGATCTTCGGCGCCAGGTACGGGGCGGCCGCGGCGGCGAACCAGCGGACGAAGTTGTAGCCGGCGCTCGCCACCGGGCGCGGCGCGTCGGAGACGCCGAGCGCCAGCTCCGTGTACACCGTGTTGTTCACGCCGATGAAGGCGCCGGACAGGATCGTGCAGACGATGGCCGTGGTGTGGTTGCCGTACCCGAGCACGAGCACGTCGACGGCGAGCAGCACCAGCGAACCGCCGACCACCTTCAGCGAGCCGAACCTGGCCTGCATGCGCGGCGCGACGAGCACCGAGAACAGCGCGAGCAGCACACCCCAGGCGAAGAAGACACCGCCCGACTTGTACGGGGTCATGTCCAGCACGAACGGCGTGAAGGCCAGCACCGTGAAGAACGTGTAGTTGTAGAAGAAGGCCGAGACGGCGGCGGAGGCGAGCCCGCCGTGCCCGAGCGCCTTGAGCGGGTCGAGGACCGATGTCTTGCGCGCGGGCCTGGGCTGCTCCTTCAGGAACAGCGTGATGCAGATGAACCCGATGGCCATCAGGGCCGCGGTGCCGAAGAACGGGTAGCGCCAGCTGGCGTTGCCGAGCAGGGCGCCCACCAGCGGCCCGCACGCCATGCCGAGGCCGAGCGCGGACTCGTAGAGCAGGATCGCGGCGGCCGAGCCGCCGGCCGCCGCGCCGACGATGACGGCGAGCGCGGTCGACACGAAGAGCGCGTTGCCCAGGCCCCAGCCGGCCCGGAAGCCGACCAGCTGGCCGACCGTGTCCGAGGTCCCGGAGAGCCCCGCGAAGATCACGACGAGCGCGAGCCCGACGAGGAGCGTCTTCTTGCCGCCGATCCGGCTGGAGACGAACCCGGTGACCAGCATCGCGACGGCGGTGATCAGGAAGTACGAGGTGAAGAGCAGGGAGACCTGGCTCTGCGTGGCCTTCAGGCCCTGTGCGATCGACGGCAGGATCGGGTCGACGAGCCCGATGCCCATGAAGGCGACGACGGATGCCCCGGCGGTCGCCCAGACCGCCTTCGGTTGACGCAGGATGCTGCCCGCACCTGCGTCGAACGGGTCCCCTTCGGCGGGACCTCCTGTACTGCTGTGGCTCATGCCCGTTCCACTTCCTTCGTCTCGCGTCCTGCGCGGACGCCCGACCGGATGGTTGACGTATACATACAATAAGTTAGCGTCTCTAATTAATGCAAGCTACATCTATTTGTGCAGGTGGGGAGCGCCGGACCGGCACACTCCGGACGGGTGATCGTCCTTGACGCGGCGCGGGACGGGGAGGACCGTGGGCCGTATGAGGGGCGAACCCAGTTGCCCGAAGTGTGGTGGCCGGGTCAGGGCTCCCGGACTCTTTGCCGACTCCTGGCAGTGCGATGTGCACGGGACCGTGCACCCGCTGCAGCCTGTGATCCCGCCCAGCGTCGAGGCCCTCAGTGTCGTGGTGCGCCGCGCGCAGGTCCCCGTCTGGATGCCGTGGCCGCTCCCCGTCGGCTGGCTGTTCACGGGCGTGGCCAACGCGGGCGACGACCGCCACGGCGGCCGCGCCACCGCCGTCGCCTGCTCGGGACCCGCGCCGCTGGGCGGCATGGGCGAGCTGGTGCTGGTCGCCGAGGAGCTGGGCGTCGGACTCGGCGCGCGCTACGCGGGCATCGACGGCCCCGATCCCGGCCCGCACATGGACGTACTCGGGCCGCCGCACGCCAAGGTGGTCGCCGCCGGCCGGCCCACCCCGCTGTGGCACGTGCGGAGCGGCCCCGACGACCGGGCCGTCTTCGCGGGCGAGGCCCGCGGGCTGTGGCTGTGGGCGATCGTGTGGCCCGCGCAGTCCGGACTGCTGATGTACGACGAGCTGGTCCTGACCGATCTGCGGGACGCGGGCGCCGAGGTGGAGCTGCTGCCGTGCGGGGCGCTGTCGCCCCGCGTGCTCCAGTGAGGCGGCACGGGTTCGGGTGCGGGACGGGTTGCGCGTTTCGGTAGGTCTTCTTCCGTTACGAGTAAGGGTCTGCGGCCCGGATCGGCCGTGACGGGAGTCTTCTCAAACCCCGTTATCCTGGAGCGGCCCCTTCCGTCCCGTCCGAGCCTGGAGTACGCAGCCGTGCGCATCGATCTGCACACCCACTCCACCGCTTCCGACGGCACGGACACCCCGGCCGAGCTGGTGCGCAACGCCGCGGCGGCCGGACTGGACGTCGTGGCCCTGACCGATCACGACACCACGCGCGGGCACGCCGAGGCGATCGCCGCACTCTCCGGGCTGCCGACGGGGATGACCCTCGTCACCGGCGCCGAGCTCTCCTGCCGCCTCGACGGCGTGAGCATGCACATGCTGGCGTACCTGTTCGACCCGGAGGACGCCGCCCTGCTCGCCGAGCGCGAGCTGGTCCGCGACGACCGCGTCCCGCGCGCCAAGGCCATGATCGCCAAGCTGAACGACCTCGGCGTCCCCGTCACCTGGGAGCACGTCGCCCGGATCGCCGGCGACGGCTCGGTCGGCCGCCCGCACATCGCCTCCGCGCTCGTCGAACTCGGCGTCGTGGACACGGTCTCCGACGCCTTCACCGAGCACTGGCTGGCCGACGGCGCCCGCGCCTACGTACCCAAGCACGAGACCGACCCCTTCGAGGCGATCCGCCTGGTCAAGGCCGCCGGCGGGGTCACCGTCCTCGCGCACCCGGCCGCCGTCAAGCGCGGCCGCACGGTCCCCGAAGCCTCGATCGCGAAGCTGGCCGAGGCCGGGCTCGACGGCATCGAGGTCGATCACATGGATCACGCCCACGACCCGGCCACCCGCGACCGGCTGCGCGGCCTCGCCGCCGACCTCGGGCTGCTGACCACCGGCTCCTCGGACTACCACGGCAGCCGCAAGACGTGTGTGCTCGGCGAGTACACCACCGACCCGGAGATCTACGGGGAGATCACCCGCAGGGCCACCGGCGCCTTCCCGGTGCCGGGCGCCGGCGGACGCCGCGCCTGACGGGTGCGCCCGCCCGCCGCCCGGCCCCACCTCTGATCGCACACCTTTACGCGTGCCCGCAACCGAGCGGGCGCGCCCGCACGCCCGCTCACCCCTCGCACCGCAAGGCAAGCCCTACTGTGTTCGACGCCGCCGTCTTCGGATCCCTTTTTCTCACGCTTTTTGTGATTATGGATCCCCCCGGAATCACTCCGATCTTCCTCGCCCTCACCGCGGGCCGCCCCGCCAAGGTCCAGAAGCGCATGGCCTTCCAGGCCGTCTGCGTCGCCTTCGGCGTGATCGCCGTCTTCGGCGTCCTGGGGCAGCGGATCCTCGACTACTTGCATGTCTCCGTACCCGCCCTGATGATCGCGGGCGGACTGCTCCTGCTGCTGATCGCGCTCGATCTGCTCACCGGCAAGACGGACGAGCCGAAGCAGACGAAGGACGTGAACGTCGCCCTCGTCCCGCTCGGCATGCCGCTGCTCGCCGGGCCCGGCGCGATCGTCTCCGTGATCCTCGCCGTGCAGAAGGCGGACTCGTTCGCGACGCAGGTCTCCGTCTGGACGGCGATCATCGCCATCCATGTCGTGCTGTGGCTGGTCATGCGCTACTCGCTGGTGATCATCCGCGTCATCAAGGACGGCGGTGTGGTCCTCGTGACCCGGCTCGCGGGCATGATGCTCTCCGCGATCGCCGTGCAGCAGATCATCAACGGCGTCACACAGGTGATCAGGGCCGGCTGACCGCGCCGCCCCCGCTCGCGCGGACATGCGAAGCCCCCGTACGCACCGTGCGTACGGGGGCTTCGAAGTGTGTGAGCCGCCGCGCTGTTACGAGGCGGACGACTCGGCCGGGCGGATGTAGAGGCGCTGGCCGATGGCCGCCGCCTGCTGAACGATCCGGTTGACGGAGGCGGCGTCCACGACGGTGGTGTCCACGGCGGTGCCGTCGACGTCGTCGAGTCGCATGATTTCGAAGCGCAAGGGCTTCTCCCTTCGTCTGGTCATCCTCCTGAAGGAGAACTGCTGGTGCAGGACATCAGTCTCGTCCTGCCGTACGGCCAGGCGGTTGCCTGCCCGTTAAGAGTGGATTGCGTGACTAGAGAGCCCCGCGTTCTATATGGGTACAACGGGTTGCCCCCTGCAAACATTCCCTACGCTAAAGAAATTTTTCGAGAAACTAATTACTAGCTAGTAGCGCGTCGGGTCGTGCGCGGAGAGTGACGGCCCCAGAAGGCCGCGAGGGCCGCGGCGGTCTCCAGCGGGCGGTCGGTGTTGGGGGAGTGCTCGGCCCCGGTGATCACGGACCGCTCGGCGCCGAGGCGCCGCGCCATGTCGTCGAGCAGCGGCACGGGCCAGGTGTCGTCGCGCTCGCCCGACAGGACGTGCACCGGCGGCGCGAGCGCGGCCAGCTCCGCGACCCGGTCCGGCTCGGTGCACAGCTGGCGGCCGGTGGCGATGAGCTGCGCCGGGCTGTTCCGCATCCAGCGCCGCCGCAGGTCGTCCCGGGCGTCGGCGCCGCGCACGTCGGCCACGTCGTCGGCGGCGTCCAGGGCCTGGATCGCCTCCCAGACCTCCGCCATGCCCAGGGTGGCCAGTGCGCCCTGGAGCAGCTTCACGCGCTGCTGCTGGGGCTCGGTCACGGCGGCCGGGCCCGACGCCATCAGGGTCAGGGACGCGAACGGCGCCGGATCCGCGATGACCGCCGCCCGCGCGACGAGCCCACCGAGCGAGTGCCCCAGCAGATGCACCCGCGAGGCGTCGAGCGCCGCCGCCTGGGCGAGCACGTCCTGGGCCAACTCGGCCTGCGCGTAAGGGGTTTCGTCGTCCGCAGGGCCGGGCGTCTCGTACTGCCCGCGCCCGTCGACGGCCACGGTGCGGTAGCCGGCCGCGCCCAGCGGGCCGTGCAGCGCGATGAAGTCCTCCTTGCTGCCGGTGAACCCGGGAAGGAGCAGCACGGTGCCGCGCACGGACCCCGACTCCGGCTCCCCGACGAGGGCGGCGAACTCGCCCCTCTCGGTGGCCAGTCGGAGCGCACGGGTGCCGGACGGTGGGGTGAAGGTCGCGGGCCTGCTCATGCGGTGAGATTACGTCGAACGCCGCACCGGGGCGACAGAGCGAAGGCCCGGGCTCCGCGCGATGCGGAACCCGGGCCTGCTGCTACCGATGTGCTGCTCAGGCCTCGGGGGCCTCGACGGCGGCCACGGCCTTCTTGCGGGTCCGGCGCGGCTTGGCCTCGGCGGCGGGTGCGGCCTCGACCGTCTCCGTGACGGGCTCGGCCTTCTTGCGGGTGCGGGTCCGCGCGGGCTTGGCCTCGACGGCCTCCGCCGTGTCGACGGCCGCCACGGCCTTCTTCCGCGTGCGACGCGGCTTGGCCTCCGGGGTCGCCTCCGCGGCCTCGACCGTCTCGGTGACGGGCTCGGCCTTCTTGCGGGTGCGGGTCCGCGCGGGCTTGGCCTCGACGGCCTCCGCCGTGTCGACGGCGGCCACGGCCTTCTTGCGGGTGCGGCGCGGCTTGGCCTCGGCCTCGACGGGGGCGGCCTCGGCCTCGACGGGGGCCGCCGCTGCCTTCTTGCGCGTGCGGGTGGCGGGCTTGGCCTCGACGGCCTCGGCCGTGTCGACGGCGGCCACGGCCTTCTTGCGGGTGCGGCGCGGCTTGGTCTCCGGGGTCGCCTCCGCGGTCTCGACCGTCTCGGTGACCGGCTCGGCCTTCTTGCGGGTGCGGGTCCGCGCGGGCTTGGCCTCAACGGCCTCCGGGGTCTCGACGGTGGCCTCCACCGTGTCGACGACCGCCTCCGCCTTCTTCCGCGTACGGGTACGGGCACGAGCGGGCTTCGCCTCGAGCTCCGCGACGGGCGCGGCGGCCTCGACCGGCTCCACCGACAGCGCCGGCTCGACCGCGGCGTCCGCGGCCTCCGCCTTCTTGCGCGTACGACGACGCGGCTTGGCGGGAGCCTCGGCCTCGATCACCGGAGCGACAGCTTCGACGACGGCCTCGGCGGTCTCGACAACGGCCTCGGCGGCGGCCGGAGCGACGGCGGCGGCGTTGCCGCGGGTGCGGCGGCGACGGCGCGGGGTGCGCGGCTCGGCCGGCGCGGAGGAGTCCTCGGCGACCGGGCTGACGGGAGCGGCCGTGGTGGCCGCCGCCGTGGTCTGCGCGGAGACCGGCTCGCCGTTGCGGGTGCGACGGCGGCGGCGCGGCGTACGGGCGGAACGCTCACGCTCCTGCTCGCGGCCCTGGTCCCGGTCGCGACGGTCGCGGTCCTGCGACGGACGGCCGCCCCGGCCACCGCGCGGCGAAGCGCCACGGCCACCGGTCTCGCCCAGGTCCTCGATCTCCTCGGCGTCGAGCCCGGCGCGCGTGCGCTCCGAACGCGGCAGCACACCCTTGGTGCCGGCCGGGATGGACAGCTCCTCGTACAGGTGCGGGGAGGACGAGTACGTCTCGACCGGGTCGTTGAAGGTCAGGTCGAGAGCCTTGTTGATCAGCTGCCAGCGCGGGATGTCGTCCCAGTCGACCAGCGTGATCGCGATGCCCTTCTTGCCCGCGCGGCCGGTGCGGCCGATGCGGTGGAGGTACGTCTTCTCGTCCTCGGGCGACTGGTAGTTGATGACGTGCGTCACGCCCTCGACGTCGATGCCGCGGGCGGCGACGTCGGTGCAGACCAGCACGTCCACCTTGCCGTTGCGGAACGCGCGCAGCGCCTGCTCGCGCGCGCCCTGGCCCAGGTCGCCGTGGACCGCGCCGGAGGCGAAACCGCGCCGCTTGAGCTGGTCGGCGATGTCGGCGGCCGTCCGCTTCGTCCGGCAGAAGATCATCGCGAGTCCGCGGCCGTCGGCCTGGAGGATGCGCGCGACCATCTCGGGCTTGTCCATGTTGTGCGCGCGGTACACGTGCTGCGCGATGTTCCGCACGGTCGCGCCCTCGTCGTCCGGCGACGTGGCGCGGATGTGCGTGGGCTGCGACATGTAACGGCGGGCCAGGCCGATGACGGCGCCCGGCATGGTCGCCGAGAACAGCATCGTCTGACGCTTCGCCGGCAGCATGTTGATGATCTTCTCGACGTCGGGCAGGAAGCCCAGGTCGAGCATCTCGTCGGCCTCGTCGAGGACGAGCGCCTTCACGTGCGACAGGTTCAGCTTCTTCTGGCCGGCGAGGTCGAGCAGCCGCCCCGGGGTGCCGACGATCACGTCGACGCCCTTCTTGAGGGCCTCGACCTGAGGCTCGTAGGCGCGACCGCCATATATGGCGAGGACGCGGACATTGCGCACCTTGCCGGCGGTGAGGAGGTCATTGGTCACCTGCTGGCACAGCTCGCGCGTGGGAACGACGACGAGGGCCTGCGGGGTGTCGGTGAGCTGCTCGGGCGTGGCCCGGCCGGCCTCGACGTCCGCGGGGACGGTGACGCGCTCCAGGAGCGGCAGACCGAAACCGAGGGTCTTGCCCGTGCCGGTCTTGGCCTGGCCGATGACGTCCGTGCCGGAGAGGGCGACGGGGAGGGTCATCTCCTGGATGGGAAAGGGATTGATGATGCCGACTGCCTCAAGGGCCTCTGCCGTCTCGGGGAGAATGCCGAGCTGACGGAATGTCGAAGTCTGCGTAGTCAGGGTGTTGCCTCTTCTGTGAGGTGCGGTGCGAGGCGAACGCGGGGGTCTTGACCGTGCCAGTGCCGTGCCTTTGGTACGCCGGTCCTGATCCGCTGCTGCGGTGGACCGGGTGGCGCGGGACCACTGCCGACGCTCGAGCGCTCGTGCCGCTGAGGGCCCCTCCTCGATCCGTACGCCTCGTGACGTACGACCCGGAGGGCTGTCGGGTCGGAGCCGATCGGGCCACCGACCGGGCATCCTCATTCGTGCGGCCCGTCGCATGAATGTGCAAACGCCATTGCGATGTGGGGGCAAAGCGCCTTGCACTCGGCGGGCTCTTTACCACCATACCCCGGAAACGCGCATGTGCGATGGCCGATTTGGTCACGTAGCCGTCGTCACACTCATTGACCAGGGACTTCCCCGCGACGGTGAGCGGGCTATTGTGCGCTTCATGGAGACGCCTGACAACGCCACGCCCGCCAGTGAAGCGACCGACGCAGCGACCGACGCTCCGACGGGGATCGCCGCCCAGGACTGGGCCACCGCGTCCGCGGACGAGAACTACCGCGCCGCCGTCGTCGACCTGCTCGGCGCGCTGGCGTACGGCGAGCTCGCGGCCTTCGAGCGGTTGGCCGAGGACGCCAAGCTGGCGCCGACGCTCGCCGACAAGGCGGAGCTGGCGAAGATGGCCTCCGCCGAGTTCCACCACTTCGAGCAGTTGCGCGACCGGCTCGCCGCGGTCGGCGCCGAGCCCACCGCCGCCATGGACCCCTTTGTCGGCGCCCTCGACGGCTTCCACAAGCAGACCGCCCCGTCGGACTGGCTGGAGGGCCTGGTCAAGGCGTACGTGGGTGACTCGATCGCCTCCGACTTCTACCGGGAGGTCGCGGCCCGGCTCGACTCGGACACCCGTGAGCTGGTGCTCGCCGTGCTCGACGACACCGGGCACGCGTCCTTCGCCGTCGAGAAGGTGCGGGCCGCCATCGAGGCCGAGCCGCGCGTCGGCGGCCGGCTCGCGCTGTGGGCGCGGCGGCTGATGGGCGAGGCCCTGTCGCAGTCCCAGCGGGTGGTCGCCGACCGCGACGCCCTGTCGACCATGCTGGTCGGGGGCGTCGCCGACGGCTTCGACCTGGCCGAGGTCGGCCGGATGTTCTCGCGGATCACCGAGGCGCACACCAAGCGGATGGCTGCCCTCGGACTCGCCGCCTAGCGGCTCCCGCGGCGGCGGCCTCGCTCAGGCCGACGTCGTGAGCCGGTGCGCTCTGCTTCGGGTGGGGCGCAGCAGCAGTGACAGCAGGGCCACCGCCATCACGATCGAGCCGCCGAGCGTGGCCAGCTCATGGCCGGACCCCAGCGACGTGTGCGTGACGAACGCCCCGAACAGGGCGCCGACGATCCCGGTCGCCAGCACCAGCCTGCGCGACGGCAGGCGGTGCGGCAGACGGCTGCTCGCGGCCCAGGCGAGGGCCAGACCGAGCAGTGCGGATCCAAGAGCTTCCAGAAGCATGGAGAGGGTCCCTCCCGCGCGGCCAGTAGGTGCAAATCGGTCCTAGCCGGTCTACCCCTGGTACCCGGAACGCAACCCTCCCTGTGTGCTTCGGCTGTGCCCGCGCTGTGCGTGTCCGAGAACGCGGAAGGGGCCCGACAGCATCACGCTGTCGGGCCCCTTCCCTTGCTCGTCCCCGCTCTACAGAGGGCCGAAGCCCACCTTCCGCACCGCGGGCTCGCCCAGCTCCACATAGGCGAGACGGTCGGCCGGGACCAGGACCTTGCGGCCCTTCTCGTCCGTCAGGGAAAGCAGCTGCGCCTTGCCGGACAGCGCCGCGGACACCGCGCCCTCGACCTCCTCGGCGGACTGGCCGCTCTCCAGAACGATCTCGCGGGGCGTGTGCAGCACGCCGATCTTGACCTCCACGGCCTTGTCCCTCCGACGATCCGTGATGCGCGCGGTCTACCGCGCCGTACGCAGCACAGATTAGCCCGCCCGGCCGACGCACCCGGTGTCCCGGCCGCACGCCAAGAGCGAACAGCGGACCGGGAACAAAACGGGGCGGTGGGCGACCACTCGGATCAGGAGTGCTCCGTGCCGTGCAGCGGGAACCCCGCGATACCGCGCCAGGCCAGCGAGCTGAGCAGCTGCACCGCCTTGTCGCGGGGCACCGGACTCTCGCTGGACAGCCAGTAGCGCGCCACGACCTGAGAGACACCGCCGAGCCCCACGGCGAGCAGCATCGACTCGTCCTTGGACAGACCGGTGTCCTCGGCGATGACGTCCGAGATCGCCTCGGCGCACTGCAGGCTGACCCGGTCGACGCGCTCGCGCACCGCCGGCTCGTTCGTCAGGTCCGACTCGAAGACGAGGCGGAACGCGCCGCCCTCGTCCTGGACGTACGCGAAATAGGCGTCCATGGTCGCCTGCACGCGCTGCTTGTTGTCCGACGTCGACGCGAGCGCCGTGCGCACCGACTGCAGCAGGGACTCGCAGTGCTGGTCGAGCAGGGCGAGGTAGAGCTCCAGCTTGCCCGGGAAGTGCTGGTAGAGGACCGGCTTGCTGACACCGGCGCGCTCGGCGATGTCGTCCATCGCGGCCGCGTGGTACCCCTGCGCGACGAACACTTCCTGTGCCGCGCCCAGAAGTTGATTGCGTCGGGCACGGCGCGGCAGGCGTGTGCCCTTGGGGCGCGCTGCCTCCGTCTGCTCGATGGCTGTCACGCCGCCTCCCAATTATCGTCCGTGTACTGCGGTGTGCGCCGCGCCGTCATCGTACTTTTGGGTAACCAGGATGTGCGCGGTGCGAGCGCAGAATTTCACGGACCGGACGTCTGTGAAAGCCGCTCCTAGCGGCCCTGCGGTAGCAAAGTGGCGCATACCGATGGGTGGGGCGACGGGCGCGACGGGCGTGCGGTCGGCACCATCGGTGCCGGTGAGGTCACCGATAGTCGTCCTCGTCGAGGGCCACCACCCGCGCCTGCTCCGCCCGGTCCGCCTCGTCGGCGCCGTCAGGGTCGGCCGGATCGACCGGCATGTCGTCCTGCTCGGGGGTCAGCTCGACCGACTGCTCGGCGGCGTCGGCCTCCGGCTCCTCCACGCCGATCTCCGCGGGCCGGTTGTCTGTGAATGTTCCGGGATCGCTCGGGTCGACCGTCATCGGTGGCTCCCTTCCTCACTGGTTCGTGCGTGGGCGGGTGCCCTGTATCGAGCGTAGGAGACACCCGATCGGGGCGCTATGCGATCTGTCGCCGTAGCTCATTCCCGCGTCGTGCCCCGGATTCCCCACGGGGAAGAGAAGGCTTTGGGGAGAGCTGTGCGGGATCTGTGACGGCGAACACACGCTCCTCAGTGTGATCACCTCGTAACATATGCCGCATGCCTTCGACCGATTCGCCGCGTGTGCCTCCCGCCGTCGCCGCCGTGGCGCCCAAGCCGGGTGCCGTTCAGGTCGCGGAGGGCGAGAGACTGCGCTCGGTCGGTCTGCCGGGGATGACGCTGACGATCCGGTCGCGGCCGGGGACGCGGGAAGGACTGCCGCCCGCGCTGTACGTCCATGGTCTCGGCGGTTCCTCGCAGAACTGGTCGGCGCTGATGCCGCGCCTCGAGGACGTCGTCGACGGCGAGGCCGTCGACCTGCCCGGCTTCGGCGACTCGCCGCCACCGGACGACGGCAACTACTCGGTGACCGGCCACGCGCGCGCGGTCATCCGCTATCTCGACACCGAGCGGCGCGGCCCTGTGCACCTCTTCGGGAACTCGCTGGGCGGCGCCGTCGCCACCCGGGTCGCCGCCGTGCGCCCCGATCTCGTCCGCACGCTGACCCTGGTGTCGCCGGCGCTCCCGGAGATCCGGGTCCAGCGCACCGCCCTGCCGACCGGACTGCTCGCCGTGCCCGGAGTGGCCGCGCTCTTCACCCGTCTCACCAAGGAGTGGACGGCCGAGCAGCGCGTGAGCGGCGTCATGGCCCTCTGCTACGGCGACCCGAACCGCGTCACGGAGGAGGGCCTGCGGGCCGCGGTCGAGGAGATGGAACGGCGGCTGAGACTCCCGTACTTCTGGGACGCGATGGCCCGCTCCGCGCGCGGGATCGTGAACGCGTACACCCTCGGTGGCCAGCACGGTCTGTGGCGACAGGCGGCCCGTGTGCTCGCGCCGACATTGCTCGTCTACGGTGGACGGGACCAGCTCGTCTCCTACCGGATGGCGGCGCGTGCGGCGCGCACCTTCCGGGAGTCGCGCCTCCTCACGCTCCCCGACGCGGGGCACGTCGCGATGATGGAGTATCCGGACGCGGTCGCCACGGCGTTCCGGGAACTCCTCGCGGACGCCGAGGCGTTGAACGAGACGCGCGTGACGGGGGAGCGGAGCGGGTCCGTGCCGGACGAGGCACGTGAGGCGCAGGACGCGCCGGACAGTACGACACACCGATCGACGTTGGGGAGCTGAGGCGGCGAGTGGGACGGCACAGCCGCCGAGGGCCGGCAGACAACGGCGACACCGCCGACATACCAGTACCACCCGAGCTCCGCAGTCCGCCGCAGGCGGGCCCGGGCTCCGGGCGCCGCCGCAGGGACACCGCCACGGAGGGCGCGGAGGGCGTCACCGAGACCGCTCCCCGTACGCCCGCGCGACCGGGTGGCCCGTCCGCGCGCGGCGGCCACCCCGAGCAGCGGGAGTCGGGCGGCGGCTGGGGCGACCCCAAATCCGTCGCAGGGACGCGGACCGGTGCGGCGCGGAGTGACACGCGGGGCGAGTCCAGGACTCCGTCGCGGGCGACGGCCACACCGGCGGCAGGGACGCCGACCGTGCCGCATCCGCGATCGGGCCTGGGGCGGCCCCGCCAGGAGTACGTCGACGCGTTCGACGCGTTCGACACCTCCGGGCGCCGGGGTCCGTACACCTCCGTCACCGACTGGGACACCGACACCGACACCGACGCCGATCGTGACGTCGACGAGGCTCCCGAGGCGGATGCCTCGGGCGCTGGCGCGGGCCCGGACGGGACCGCTTCGGCCGGCGCGGGCACGGACGGCGGGCGGGAGAAGCGCGGCAAGGGACTCACCTTCACCGGTATCGCCGCCGCGGCCGTGACCACCGTGCTCGCCGTCGTCGTCGCGGGCCAGGTCGCCGACGGGCACGGCGGATCGTCCGGCGATCCCTCGGCGAAGTCGGCGGACGGCTCGCGCGTCCACGACGACTCCGCGTCCCGCTCGGACGACCGGGCGACGCCGTCGCGGACCGCGCAGGCCGCCCCGGCGACGTACGACCAGAAAATGGCGAAGAAGTACCCGCTCGCGGCCGACCTGAAGGCCTCGGGGAAGTTCGACGCGGTCGGCGGTTTCGACAAGGCACCGGGCAGCGGGCAGAAGTTCCGCTACCGCGTCGACGTGGAGAAGGGGCTCGGGCTCGACGGCGCGCTGTTCGCGCAGGCCGTGCAGAAGACCCTGAACGACAAGCGGAGCTGGGCCCACGACAACGCCCGCACCTTCGAGCGGATCTCCTCCGGCAAGCCGGACTTCGTGATCACGCTGGCCAGCCCGGGGACCACCGCGGACTGGTGTGCGAAGTCGGGACTCGACACCACCGAGGACAACGTGTCGTGCGACTCGGCCGCCACCGATCGCGTGATGATCAACGCCTATCGGTGGGCACAGGGCTCGAAGACGTACGACAAGGTGCTCCACGGCAGCGCCATCCACCCCTACCGGCAGATGCTCATCAACCACGAGGTCGGGCACCGGCTCGGCTTCAACCACGTCACCTGCTCGCAGGACGGCGCGCTCGCGCCCGTGATGCAGCAGCAGACCAAGTTCCTGACCTTCGACGGGATCACCTGCAAGCCCAACCCCTGGGCCTACCCCAACGCCTGACGCTTCGTGGCGTTGCGTAGCCGGATGATCTCTTAGCGCGACAGAACGTCACGCGCACGCGAAAGTTACGCCCGTTCACCCCTTTTGGTGGCGCGATGGACAACCGTCCATCGCGCCACCGGCATGTCCGCATACGTTCGTCCCGCTGCGAGCCGCCGACCCAACGGCGGCTCCCCATACGGGAGATCGGGGGTGTACTCGTGCGTATCGGACTGCTGACAGAGGGTGGCTATCCGTATGTGAGCGGTGAGGCCAGACTCTGGTGCGACCGGCTCGTGCGCGGGCTCGAGCAGCACGAGTTCGACATCTACGCGCTCAGCCGCAGCCAGGAGCAGGAGGACGCGGGCTGGCTCGAACTGCCCCCGCAGGTCGGCCTGGTGCGGACCGCGCCGCTGTGGACGGCGCGGACGGGAACCGGTGACGACGGGGCGTGCGGCGGCGCACTCGGGCGGCGCGCCCGGCGCCGGTTCGCCGCCCTCTACGCGGAGCTGGCCGAGGCCGTGATCGGCGGACCCGACGAGGCGGACCGTTTCGCCAGCGCGCTGTACGGGCTGGCCGAACTCGCCAGGGACGAGGGCGGACTGGGACCCGCGCTGCGCTCCGAGACCGCCGTGCGCATCCTGGAGCGCGCCTGTCGCGCGCCGGGCGCCCGGCGCGCCGCCCGGGGAGCCCGGGTGCCCGACCTGCTCGCCTTCGCGGCAGAGGTCGAGTGCGCGCTGCGCCCCCTCTCCCTCGACTGGTACGACGACGCGTCCGGCGGATCCGGTGGCGGTGGGCTCGGCGCCGTCGACCTCTGCCACGCCACGTCAGGCGGGTCCGCGGCCCTGCCCGGCCTGATCGCCAAGCGGTTCCACGGCGTACCGCTGCTCGTCACCGAGTACGGGGTGCGGCTGCGGGCCCGCTACATCGCGGCGGGCGACGCCGAGTTGAGTGCGCCGGTGCGCGCGCTCCTCGCCGCCTTCCACGGCCGGCTCGCCGCCGAGGTCTACCGGCAGGCCGCCGTCATCACCCCCGGCAATGCCCACGCCAGGCGCTGGCAGGAACGGTGCGGCGCCGACCGCGCCAAACTGCGCACCGTCCACCCCGGCATGGAGGCGTCCCGCTTCGCCGAGGTCGGCGAGCGCGAGGAGCCGGGGGAGCCGGACACCCTGGTCTGGGTCGGCCGGATCGATCCGTCCAAGGACCTCATCTCCCTGCTCCACGCCTTCGCCGAGGTCCGCAAGGAGGAGCCGGGGGCCCGCCTGCGCATCGTGGGGGCGATGCCGACGGACTCGGGTTCCGGCTCCGGCTCCGGTGAGGGCCGGGAGGCCGAGGCCTATCTCGGGCACTGCAAGGCCCTGGCCGCGCAGCTCTTCCCCGACGAGGCGACGGGCCTCCATGCCATGGGCGAGAACCCGGTCTCCTTCGAGGAACTCGGCGCCCCCGAGGCCCCCGGTCTCGCCGAGGTCTACGGCTCCGGCAGCGTCGTCGTCCTCTCCAGCGTCGTCGAAGGCTTTCCGATCAGTCTGGTCGAGGCCATGTTCTGCGGGCGCGCCACGGTGTCGACCGACGTGGGCGCCGTCGTCGAGGTGATCGGCGGTACCGGTCTCGTGGTGCCCCCGCGCAACCCGCGCGCCCTCGCCGAGGCCTGTGTGGCCCTTCTGCGCGACTCCGACCGCCGCGAGCGACTCGGCGCCGCCGCCCGGGCGCGAGCCCTGGAGCTCTTCACCGTCGAGCAGAACGTCACGGCATTTCGCGGCATTTACCTGGAGATCGTCTCGCACTGCCCGGTGCGCCGGGAGGCCGTGGACGACGCCGGTGAACCCCGCCCGTTCGCCCACCCGCCCGAGGCCCATGTGCCGGGGAGATGGACGGCACCCGCCGCCGGCGGCATCGGCGGCACCTGGCTCGCCGGGCGCTCGTCCGGTGCGGGCGCGCCGAGCTGGGCGTCCGCTTCCGGTGACAGCCGTGACAGCCGTGACAGCCGTGACGGCGATGGCGGCGGTGGCGGCGGTGGTGGGCGCGAGGAGTTGGCCGGAGTGACGCGTGGCCGCGGGGAGGGAGACGCATGAGCAGCGACAGCTTCGACGGCGGCCGGGGTGGCCGCGGCGGTGGCAGCGGTGTCGGCGCGGATGTGCCTCGGGTGCCGGTGGGCGCCGGGGCCTGGGGGAGCAGTTCGGAAGAGGCGCTGGCGCTGACCGTCACCGAGCCTGCCGGACCCGATACCGATGCCGTCTCCGATGCCGATGCCCTCGATCCGCTGGACGCCCTCGACGCGGACCTGCTGCACGAGTCCGGGGCGTGGCGGAAGGAGGCCGGCACGGAGCAGGCCCGACCGACCCAGGGGGCTGGCCGGGACGGCCGGGCCGATGACAGGCCCGGCGCCGCGCCCCGCGCCCCGCACGCCGAAGACACCGCGGGAACCGCGTCCCGACCCGCCAACTCCCGCACAGCGCAACGCCGTTCCGGAGTCGACCCCGTCAAGGTCCTGATGCACCGCCATCGCGACCTGTGCGAGCGCGCCGTCGACCCGCTGGAGATCGCGGCCGGCCTGGAGGCGCACGGCCTGACCGACCGGGCCGCCGCCCGCTACCGGCACAAGGACGTGTTCTCCCTCGCCGAGGAGATGTACGCGCGCATGCCGAGGGACGGCGAACCGGACGCACCGGCCGCCGCCACCCCCGCCCCGGCCATCGGAGTGCGCGGCGCGTGGGCCGGGCTCGCCCTGCTGCCGGGCGCCGTCTGCGCCCTCGCCCTGCTCGCCCTGAACGTCACGACGGGCACCGCGCACCTGGCCGTCGCGCTCACCGGCGCCCTCGCCGTCGCCGCCGCCCTGCGCACGACCCTGCGACACGGGCCCCTGCGCATCGGCGTCCGCCCGCCCGCGCCCGCGACCCGGCTGTGGGTCTGGGCGCTCCTGCTCTACGCGACCTTCGGCGACGGACTCCTGAACGCCGCGCTGACCGGGGGTCCCGACGGTGCCTGGGCCCCCGCCGCCCCACCGCTCCTCGCGCTCGCCGTCGCCGTGGCGCCCGCGACCTGGTGCGCCCGGCTCTTCGCCACCGGGGCCCGCCGCCGCCTCGCCACCAGCCGCGGCCTCGCCGAATTCACCTCCTCCGTCAGGCCTCTGCTGCTCGGCTGCGTGCTGCTGTTCGCCGTCGCTCTCTGCGCGCTCCTCGGCACGGCCGGCGCCCTGATCGACCAGGACGCCCAGGGCGTGGACTACGCCGGAGCGTGCGCCCTGGGCGTCCTGCTGCTGCTCGCCCGGCTGCTCTCCGCGCACGGCCGCACCCACGCGCCGACCGTGGTGCTCGGCGTGGCGGCCGGTGCCGAGATCCTCACCGTCGCCACTGTTTTCGCCGCGCGACTGCCGGGGTGCGCCGCCCTCGGCACTCCCGTGGAGAGCGCGGTCGACGCGGCCGGCGTGGGCGTGGTGCCCGGCACGGTCTGTGCCGTGGCCGCCCTCGCGCTGCTGGTCCATGCCACGCGGACCCTCACCCGCGCCTCCGCCCACGCGAGCACCGACAGTCGGGCGAGCGCCCCATGACCACCACAGGCACCACCCGTGCCGCGACCGGACGCGCCCTGCACCCGCGCGCACCGCACGCGGCATAAGACCCACCCCACTCCCGCGGGGCCGACACCGCGGGCCCATTCGTCGACTCTCAGCAACATCCGTAAGGAGAACGCCAGATGACCACCCCTCCTCCCGGAGGCACCGGATACGCCGGATACTCCGGACCTCATGGGCTGCGCGGCACCCACGGGCAGCACGCGACGCGCGTCGGACGCGCCCCGCGGACGGCGTGCACGGCCGGCACCGAGCACGCGGCGCGCGGGGCACACCCGATGCGCTCGGTGACCCCGGTGCACCCGGCGCCCGCGTCGCTCCCGGCGCGAACCCTGGGAGGCGTCCGATGAGGGTCCTGCTGATCGGAGCCAACGGGTACATCGGCCGCTTCGTCGCCGACCGGCTGCTCGCCGACCCCGCCGTGCAGCTCACCGCGCTCGGCCGGGGCGACGACGCCGACGTCCGCTTCGACCTCGCCACCGGCAGCCCGGGCGCGCTCACCCGCTTCCTGGACGCCGTCCACCCCGGAGTGGTCATCAACTGCGCGGGCGCCACCCGCGGCGGTGCCCGCGATCTCACCCGGCACAACACCGTCGCCGTCGCCACCGTCTGCGAGGCACTGCGCCGCA
Organism: Streptomyces sp. HUAS MG91; assembly: GCF_040529335.1. Taxonomy (GTDB): domain Bacteria; phylum Actinomycetota; class Actinomycetes; order Streptomycetales; family Streptomycetaceae; genus Streptomyces; species Streptomyces tabacisoli. The sequence continues at coordinate 5,520,378 of NZ_CP159534.1, forward strand.
GCGGCTGCGGCGCCCGCCTGGTGCAGATCGGCTGTGGCGCCGAGTACGGGCCCTCGCAGCCCGGCTCGTCCACCGCGGAGGACGCGGTGCCCCGGCCCGGCGGCCCGTACGGCGTCAGCAAGCTCGCCGCCACCGAGCTCGTCCTCGGCTCCGGCCTCGACGCCGTCGTCCTGCGCGTCTTCTCGCCCGCGGGACCGGGCACCCCGGCGGGATCCCCGCTCGGCCGGCTCGCCGAGGCGATGCGCCGCGCCATGCAGGCGGGCGACGGCGAACTGAAGCTCGGAGGCCTCGGCGCACAGCGCGACTTCATCGACGTGCGCGACGTGGCACGCGCCGTGCACGCCGCCTCGCTCTCCGCCGCGCAGGGCGTCATCAACATCGGCTCGGGCCGTGCCGTGCGGCTGCGCGACGCCGCCGCCGTGCTCGCCCGGGTCGCCGGCTTCGGCGGCGCCCTCCACGAACTGGACGCACCGCCGATGGGCGTCCGTACCTCCGTCGGCCACCCGCGCACCGAATCCGACCACGGGATGCACAGCCCGCCGGCCGCGTACCCGTACCCGGACGGCTGCGGAAGCTGGCAGCAGGCCGACGTCCGCACCGCCCGCGACCGGCTCGGGTGGCGTCCCCGCATCAACCTCGAAGAGTCCCTCGCCGACATCTGGATGGAGGCGGCATGCCGTATCTGACCCCCACCACGACCGGCCAGTCCAGCACCGACGTACGCCTCGGCTTCGGGATCCCGGGCTTCGCCCACCCCCTCGTCGCCCCGGCGGAATGGGCCGAACTCACCCGCCCCGCGACCCCTTTGCACTGGGTCGTCCTGAATGTCGCGCGCGGCCCGGGGGCCCGCCCCGACCCGCACTGCCTCGCGGCCGTGGGCCGGCTCCGCAACGCGGGCGTGCGTGTCCTTGGTCACGTGGACGCCACCTACGGCGCCCGCTCCTTCGGCGAGATCGTCTCCGACGCCCACCGCTTCCTCGACTGGTACCAGGTCGACGGGTTCCTGCTCGACCGGTGTCCCACCGAGCGGGTCGCCCTGCCCGAGATCCGGCGCACGGTGACGACCCTGCGCGCGCTCGTCGACGACGCGTACATCGTGCTCGGCCACGGCACCCACCCGTATCCCGGATACGCGGAATCCGCCGAGCAGTTGGTGACGTTCACCGGGCCCTGGAGCGACTACCGGTGGTCCCAGGTCGCGGAGTGGACCGCGGAGTACCCGCCCCAGAAGTTCTGCCACTTCGTCCACGGCATGCCGCGCGGGCATCTGGAGGAGGCGCTGCGCATCGCCCGCTGGCAGGGTGCGGGCACCATCTACTTCACCGACCGGACGGATCGCGGCGGTCTCACCGACCCCTGGGAGACGATGCCCGGGTACTGGGACGAGATCGTCTCGCGGATCGGACCTGGTGTCTCGGAATGAAGTCGGGCGTGGCAGTGTTACAGACGGAACAACCGTACGTAGATACCGACCAGCTGCATTAATGAGGTCTCCGTGTCGCTGCCACCCCTGGTCGAGCCAGCTGCTGAGCTCACCGTCGACGAGGTCCGCCGGTACTCCCGCCACCTGATCATCCCGGACGTCGGGATGGACGGGCAGAAGCGGCTGAAGAACGCCAAGGTGCTCTGTGTGGGCGCCGGCGGCCTCGGATCGCCGGCGCTGATGTACCTCGCCGCGGCGGGCGTCGGCACGCTCGGCATCGTGGAGTTCGACGAGGTCGACGAGTCGAACCTGCAGCGCCAGATCATCCACAGCCAGGCCGACATCGGCCGCTCGAAGGCCGAGTCCGCGAAGGACTCCGTCCTCGGCATCAACCCGTACGTGAACGTGATCCTGCACGAAGAGCGGCTCGAGGCCGACAACGTGATGGACATCTTCAGCCAGTACGACCTGATCGTCGACGGCACGGACAACTTCGCGACGCGCTACCTCGTCAACGACGCGTGCGTGCTGCTCAACAAGCCCTACGTGTGGGGTTCCATCTACCGCTTCGACGGCCAGGCCTCGGTCTTCTGGTCCGAGCACGGGCCGTGCTACCGCTGCCTGTACCCGGAGCCCCCGCCGCCCGGCATGGTCCCCTCCTGCGCCGAGGGCGGCGTCCTGGGCGTGCTGTGCGCGTCCATCGGCTCCATCCAGGTCACCGAGGCGATCAAGGTCCTCGCCGGGGTCGGCGACCCGCTCGTCGGCCGCCTGATGATCTACGACGCCCTGGAGATGCAGTACCGCCAGGTGAAGGTCCGCAAGGACCCCAACTGCGCGGTCTGCGGCGAGAACCCGACCGTCACCGAGCTCATCGACTACGAGGCCTTCTGCGGCGTCGTGTCGGAGGAGGCCCAGGAGGCGGCGGCCGGTTCGACGATCACTCCCAAGCAGCTCAAGGAGTGGATCGACGACGACGAGAACATCGAGATCATCGACGTCCGCGAGCCGAACGAGTACGAGATCGTCTCCATCCCCGGCGCCAAGCTGATCCCGAAGAACGAGTTCCTCATGGGGACCGCTCTCGAGGGCCTGCCGCAGGACAAGAAGATCGTCTTGCATTGCAAGACGGGTGTCCGCAGTGCGGAAGTCCTCGCCGTCCTGAAGTCCGCGGGCTTCTCGGACGCCGTGCACGTCGGCGGCGGCGTCATCGGCTGGGTCAACCAGATCGAGCCGGACAAGCCGGTCTACTAGCCGCACCGCCGGGCCACAGCCCGGAGCAGACTGTCCCGGACGGGCCCCGCGCACCACGCGCGGGGCCCGTCCGGCATGCCGGGGCCGTGCGCGCCGCGCGTCAGGAGCACACCCTGCCGTCGCGCGGTATTCGCCCCTCCAGCAGATACGCGTTCACCGTCGTGTCGACGCAGGCACTGCCGGAGCCGTACGCGCCGTGCCCCTCGCCCTTCCACGTCAGCTCCACGCCGACCCCCTTGCCCAGCTCGTCCGCCATCTTGCGGGCCCCTTCGTAGGGCGTGGCCGGGTCGCCCGTATTGCCGACGACGAGCACCGGCGCCGCGCCCGGCGCGCTCACCTCCGGGTCGTCCCACAGCCCCGGCACCGGCCAGTCGTGGCACCACCCCGCCGTGTCCCAGGCCATGGCCTCCCCGAAGACCGGCGAGATCGCACGGAACCTCGCCAGCAGGGACTTGGCCCGTGCCGCCGTCGGCCGGTCCTTGTCGTCCCGGCACGAGATCGCGCGCTGGGCGTGGGTCGTCGTGCCGTAATGCCCCTTGGAATCACGGGCGTTGTAGGAGTCGGCCAGCGCGAGCAGCGTCGTGCCGTCACCTCTGTCCGCCTCGCGCAGGCCCCGGGTGAGTGCCGGCCAACTCGCTTTGCTGTAAAGGGTGTCGAGGACGCCGGTGGTCGCCAGTGACTCGGTCAGCTCGCGGCCGCTCGCGGTGGGCAGTGGTTTCGCGTCGAGCCGCTCGAAGAGTGCCGAGACCTTGCGCGAGCCCGCTTTCGGATCGAGGCCACGGGACGTGAAGTAGTCGTCGAGCGCCCGCTGGAACCCGCGTGCCTGGTTCTCGGAGTGGCCCACCGTGCCGACCGTCGGGTCGACGACCGCGTCCAGGGTGAGCCGGCCGACCTTTCCGGGGAACAGGTGGGCGTACACGCCGCCGAGTTCGGTGCCGTACGAGAAGCCCATGTAGTGCAGCTCGTCGTCGCCCAGGACCTGGCGCATCAGGTCCATGTCGCGGGCCGCCTCGATGGTCGACACATGATTGAGCAGGTCCTTGGCCTGTCGCGCGCAGCCCTTGCCGAAGTCGGCGGCGTCCTTGAAGTAGGCGGACTCCTCCGCGGCGGTGTCCGGGGTGGGGTCGACGGCCTCGGCGGCCTGCACCTTCCTGTCGCTTCGACAGCGCACCCCGTGGCTCGCTCCGGTGCCGCGCGGGTCGAAGCTCACCAAGTCGTAGCGCGCCCGCAGCTTCGTGTACTGGGGAGCGAAGGCCGGGAGCCGGTCGACACCGGAGCCGCCAGGCCCGCCGAAGTTGAACAACAGGGAGCCGATGCGCTCCGCGCCGGAGCCCTGGGACCTGGCCCGGATGAGGGCGAGACCGATCGTCCGTCCCGTCGGCCGGGCGTAGTCGAGCGGGACCTTGAGCGTCGTGCACTGCCAGTCGGAGCCGGGGGCGGGCGTGCTCGCGGTTCCCCGGCAGCGGCCCCAGCGCAGCCGCTGACCGGTGAGCGCGGCCGGCAGCGCGGGCAGTGCGTCGGCGCGGGGCGTGGCGTCGGCGGACCGCGAGGCGCCGGTCCGCGGCGACGACCGCAACGGCTTCGGCGCGCTGTCACCGTCTCCCGCCGAGTCGCTGCAGGCGGTGATCAGCCCGGCCGTCAGCAGGACGGCCGTGATCAGACCGAGCGCGCGGACCGTCGGCCCTGCGCCTGTATGCGTACGTGTACGTGCGCGCACACGCGAATCCTCCGGCGCCATGGGCACCTCCCCCGTCAACTGCCCCCGTTCGAGGAACAGTCAGGCCATCGTAGGAGGCCGTGCCGACGATCGCGTGAGCCTGTGGACAACTCCCGATTCAGCCTGTGGACAACTCGGCGATCATGAACAGACCGTTCCCTCGTTCGGTACCTTCCCGTCGAGGAGATAGCCGTCGACCGCGCTGTGCACACAGGAGTTGCCGCTGTCGTACGCCCCGTGGCCCTGGCCCTTGTACGTCAGCTCGACGCCCACGCCGTCGCCCAGCGCGTCGACCATCTTCTTCGCGCCCTCGTACGGGGTGGCCGGGTCGCCGGTGTTGCCGACGACGAGGATCGGCGCGGACCCGGACGCGCTCACATCGGGATGGTCGGCCGCCCCGTCGACGGCCCAGCCGGTGCAGCCGAGCATGCCCCAGGCCAGGTAGTCGCCGAACAGCGGGGAGGCCCTGCGGAACTCCGGGAGCTTCGCCTCGACGTCCTCTGCCGTGTAACGGGGCTTGTAGTCACCGCAGTTGATGGCCACGTTCGCGGCCTGCATGTTGCTGTACTTGCCGTCCTCGTTGCGTCCGTTCATCGAGTCGGACAACGCCATGAGGATCTTGCCGTCGCCGTCGTACGCCTGTTGCAGCCCCTCGGTGAGGTACTCCCAGAAGTCCTGTGAGTACAGGGACTGCGCGATCCCGTTGGTCGCCGCGGTCTGCGTCAGCTCGCGGGGGAAGATTCCCGGGATCGGCTTCTCCTCGAGTTCGTCGAGCAGCTTGGCGATCTTGTCCTTGACATCCTGCGGGGTGTCGCCGACCGGGCAGTCCTCGGCCTTGGACGTGCAGTCCTTCGCGTAGTTGTCCAGCGCGAGCTGGAAGCCCTCGGCCTGTCCGAGGGAGCTCTGCTCGGGGTTCTGGGTCGGGTCGACGACGCCGTCGAACACGGCGCGCCCCACGTTCTTGGGGAACAGGTGGGCGTACACGCCGCCGAGTTCGGTGCCGTACGAGATGCCGAAGTAGTGCAGCTTGTCGTCGCCGAGCACCTGGCGCATCAGGTCCATGTCGCGGGCCGCGTCGGTGGTGCGGACGTGGGGGAGGACCTTGCCGGAGTTCTTGTCGCAGGCGCCGTTGAACTTCTTGATGTTGTCGACGAGCGTCTGCGGTTCCTTCGTGTCGTCGGGCGTCGAGTCCTGCTCGAAGTACGTGTCGAGCTGGTCGTCGCTCTCGCACGTGACGCCCGCGCTGCGGCCCACTCCGCGCGGGTCGAAGCTGACCAGGTCGTAGCGCCTGCGCAGCTTCTCGTAGTCGGAGCCGAACGCCGGCAGGGTGGTGACGCCCGAGCCGCCGGGGCCGCCGAAGTTGAAGATCAGCGAGCCGATGCGCCGGTCCTCGCCGCCGCTGGACCTGGCGCGGATCAGCGCCAGGTCGATGGTGTCGCCCTTGGGGTCGTTCCAGTCGAGCGGCGCCTTCATGGTGGCGCACTGCCAGTCCGTGCCGCCCGGCAGCGGGGACGGGGAGGCGCCGCCGCCCTCGGACTCCGCCGGGGCCGGACAGTCCTTCCAGCTCAGCTTCTGGGACGGCAGATCCGCGTCGTCCTGCGAGTCGCCGCTGCACGCGGCCAGTGAGGCGGAGAGCAGGGCGGCGGTGACGGCCAGGGCTGCGGCGCGGGGCCGGGACGGAATGGGCATGCGTCCATCCTGCGGCGCGCAGGTGCGGGGCGCTCTTGCAGCGGGCTGTGCGGGTGAGGTCCGCGGCGCCGGGGCGGGTGCCCGGCGCCGAGCGGCCTACAGAGCGCCCTTGCGGGTCAGGTGGTTGAAGAACAGCCACCCGGGCAGGACCGGCAGCCACAGGGTGAGCAGCCGGTACAGGAGCACCGCGGGGGCGGCGACCTCCTTCGGGAGGCCGATCGCGATCAGACCGACCGTCAGCGTCGCCTCGACGGCGCCCACGCCGCCCGGGGTCGGCGCGGCCGAACCGAGCGCGTTGCCGGCCAGGAAGACGACCGCCACGCTGGCCAGGCTCAGGCTCGTGTTCTCGTCGCCGAAGGCCCGGATCGAGGCGTCCAGGCACATCACGAAGCAGGCCGTCAGCAGCAGCATGCCGCCGATGCCGGTGAGCAGCTTCCGCGGCCGCTGGAGCACGTCGAGCATGCGCGGCACGACACCGGCGAACAGCGACCTCACGCGCGTGACGACGAATTTCCGCAGGAAGGGGATCGACGTCACCACCAGGACGAGCACGGCGACCGTCAGCAGGCCGGCGATGACGGTCCGCGAGGGCGACAGGGAGGGCGTCTTCTCCGTCCCTGTGAGGTAGCCGAACGTCAGCAGCAGCAGGATGTGGCTGCACATGCCGAACAGCTGCGAGGCGCCGACGCTGGCGACCGCCAGGCCCGGACGTACTCCGGCCCGCTGGAGGAAGCGCGTGTTGAGCGCCACGCCGCCGACCGCCGCGGGCGCCACGATCTTCACGAACGACCCGGCGACCTGCGCGGCGACGGTCCGCATGAAGGGCACCCGTTCCGGGACGAAGCCCAGCAGGCTCATCGCCGCGGCCACGTAGCTGAGCGCGGAGAAGACCACCGCGAGCCCGACCCAGCCCCACTCGGCCTCGCTGACGATGGCACCGAAGTCGATGTGAGTGAGCTGCGACAGCAGGAAGTACGCGCCGATCGCACCGGCGATGAAACTGATCAGCGTGCGCGGCCTGATGCGCTCCAGGCGGGCCGGTTCGACCGGCGCCTGCGGCCTGATGCGGAGCACCTGATGGCGGATCTGGGTGAGCAGATCCTCCTCGCGGGCCTCGTCCAGGGCTTCGTCGAGGGCCCGCTTCTCGGACTTCTTCTCGGCCTTCTCGGACTTCTTCTCGGCCCGTACGGACTTCTTGGCGTCGATCTCGGCCTCGGCGTCGGACGCCTCCAGGCGGGCCTGCTTGGCCCGGTCGGACGCCTCCAGGACGGCCTCGCGCTCCCGCTGGGCGCGCTCGCGTCCCAGCCTGCGCAGCGTCGCCCTGGTGGAGCGGGTGAGGGCGATCGGCTGCAGCAGCGGCAGACAGTCGGCGACGGGGTCGGGACCGAGGACGCCCACCGCGGAGGCGACCGCCCGCTCGGCACCCACCCGCAGGCCCAGCGTGGTGACCAGCTGCGCGATGTCCATGCGCAGCACCAGTTCACCGGCCGCGATCTCGCCGCCGCGCAGATCCGTGAGGATCACCTTGCCGGAACGATCCACCAGAATCGCGTCGCCCGCGAGCCGCCGGTGCGCGATCCGCCGTGACTGGAGCGACTGCACCTGGTGCCAGGTGTCGCGCAGCAGATCGTCGGTGATCTCCTCGTCCGGGATCGCGTCGAGGGAACGGCCGCCGATGTGCTCGTAGACGAGCATCACGGCGTCGGGGCCCAGCTCGGACGTGGCGATCAGCTTCGGGGCGTTCGCCCCCGCGGAGATCGCCGCGTAGGCGAGCAGCGCCTCCTGCTCCAGCGCCTGGCGCAGCGACTGCAGGCTGCGGCGCTGGGTGATGCCGCGCAGCGTCAGCCGCCGCCACACGCGGTAGAAGAAGCCCTGGGCCTGCTGTTCCCGGTCGACCACGGTGACGTCGAGCGGTGGGCCGTCCTCCAGGGTGACGAAGTAGCGCCGGCCCCGGTCGCCGTTCTCCGTGGTGCCCTCGTGCGCCTCTTCGCGGGAGGCGCTGACGGGGTGGAAGCCGACGTGGCGCAGGCCCGCGAGGAGCGTCTGCCCGGTGGGCCGCACATTGGGGGAGCCGACCGCGTAGAGCGTGCCGTAGGCGACGGTCCAGCCGATGAGGATCGTCAGGATGATCGAGAACGGTGTGGTGTAGCCGGTGACCAGCATCGTGAACGCGTCGAGCAGCAGGACCACCCACAGCACGACACGCCATCGTGGTCTTCGGGACATGCCCACGGCCGTCATATAGGCGATGACGGGTGCCAGATAGCCGTGCACCGGGTCCGTGAGCGCGTGGATGTCGCTCGGGGACACCTTCGTGAGCGCGTCCTGGATGGACTGGGGCGCCGCCTTGGCGACCCACAGATCCGTGGCGAGCGTCACTCCGTGGGCGAGGACCGCGGCGAGCACACCGTCGGCGATCCGCAGCCCGTCACGTTTGATGAGCCGCTCGATGGCGAACGCCACCGGCACCAGCAGGATGGCGATGCTCGACGCGAACCCGGCGAACTTGGTCAGCAGGTCGGGTGCCTGCTCGGTGCCCTTGTTGATGTCCTGGGCGAAACCCGTCGTCGTGGCGTGCGCGAACGCGGCGATGGCCAGCAGCACCGCGACCGCCAGCACACCCGCGAGCAGGCGCATGAGGTCGGACGGGCGGTGCACGCGCGCGGGGAGCAGCGGTTCGTCGCCGTCGACCCGCTCCGCGTGCGCGTCCCCGTCGACGCAGTCCGGGTCGTGCAGCGGCTGCTCGTGCTTGGTCTCGGTGGCCTTGTCGGCCGTTTCCTCAGGGCGCGCCGGTGCCACAGAAGTGCCCTCCGCCTTGTCGGGGTGCACGTTCTGCTCCGTCGTCTCTTCTTGATCTCGTATCACCAGTCACCGCCCGCACGATGGTGGCATGTCCCATGGCCGTAGGGGGGCATCAGGGTGCATCCGTGGGGCGCGGAGTCGTCGGCAAGCGCCTTCTCGTACATCTGTCCAGGGCACCGCCCGCCGTTCCGCCGGTGTTGTCGGTGCCGTGCGGCAGGATGGGTCGGATGAGCGAGGAGAGCGAGCCGGCAGGAGAACTTCCCGAGTACGCGGAGCGGGTGCTCGAGGTGGCGGAGCTGATTCCGCCCGGGCGCGTCATGACGTACGGGGACGTCGCCGAGTGGCTGGAGGAGGGCGGGCCGCGCCAGGTCGGGCGCGTGATGGCCCTCTACGGCGGAGCGGTGCCGTGGTGGCGCGTGGTGCGCGCCGACGGAGCGATGCTGCCCGGCCACGAGCTGCGGGCGCTCGACCACTACCGGGAGGAGAGCACCCCGCTGCGTGAGGCGTCCCGTGCCGTCCAGGGCCACCTGCCGCGCCTCGACATGAAGCGGGCTCGATGGGACGGGCAGACCCGTACGGAAGCTCACAATTGACAGCTTCCGCCATCCCGCGCGCGGGTGGGGTGCCGGTGGCCCGTACGGGGGAAACGGGACGCGGGGGGCACTTCGAGAGGCCCGTGTCCGTTCGTGAGACAGCGCACACCTGTGCCGGACGGGGGCCGGGACAGGCGCCGGAAGCCCGGCTTCCGCCACACTCGACGGCGTAGCGTCGACGGCACCGTCGATGGCAGACACCTCCCTCACCCCGCGGCCACCGCCTCGCGCGGACGACGCGTCGACCACCAGCACACCCACCAGGACCAGCGATCCACGTGAGCTCCTCTTCGTCCACCCGCTACCTGTCGCAGCACCAGGCTCGACAGGGGATGCCCGGCGCGTACCGACTGGTGCGTACCCCGCCGGCACCCGTGGACCCCCCTCGTCTGGACGCACGTCAGCGTGCGGTGGTTGACCACGCACACGGCCCCCTGCTGGTGCTGGCCGGGCCGGGCACCGGCAAGACCACCACGCTCGTGGAGGCGGTCGCGGCCCGCATCGCCCAGGGCGTCGAACCCGCGCGCATCCTGGTGCTCACGTTCAGCCGCAAGGCCGCCGTCGAACTGCGCGACCGCATGGGCCTGCGCATCGGAGCGGCGCGCGCCCCGCAGGCGACGACGTTCCACTCGTTCTGCTACGCCCTCGTCCGCGCCCACCAGGACGCCGACCTCTTCGCCGAGCCGCTGCGCCTGCTGTCCGGCCCCGAGCAGGACGTCACCGTACGAGAGCTGCTCGCGGGCCAGATCGACCTGGAGCGGGCCGGGCTCGGCCACGTGCGCTGGCCCGACGAACTGCGCGCCTGCCTCACCACGCGCGGCTTCGCGGACGAGGTGCGCGCGGTGCTCGCCCGCAGCCGCGAGCTGGGCCTCGGGCCCGCGGCCCTGGACTCCTTCGCCCGGCGCATCGGCCGCCCGGACTGGGGCGCGGCCGCCACCTTCCTGGCCGAATACCTGGACGTCCTCGACATGCAGGGCGTGCTCGACTACGCGGAACTGGTGCAGCGCGCGGTCCTGCTCGCCCACCGCACCGAGGTCGCCGAGCAGCTGGCCGCCCAGTACGACGCCGTGTTCGTCGACGAGTACCAGGACACCGATCCGGCCCAGGTACGGCTGCTGCACGCCCTCGCCGGGAGCGGCCGCACCCTGGTCGCGTTCGGCGACCCGGACCAGTCGATCTACGCGTTCCGCGGCGCGGACGTCAACGGCATCCTGGACTTCCCGCACGCCTTCCCGCGCTCGACGGGCGTGCCCGCGCCGGTCGAGGTGCTGACCACGTCCCGCCGCTCGGGCGCCCGCCTCCTGGACGCCACTCGGCGCGTCACCCAGCGGATGCCGCTGACCCGGCTGCCCGCGGAGAAGGTGCGCGCCCACCGTGAGCTCAGCCCCGTGCGCGACGGCGGCCGGGCCGAGGTCTACACGTACCCGACGTCCGGCGCGGAGCTCGACAACATCGCGGACATCCTGCGCCGCGCGCACCTGGAGGACGGCGTCCCGTGGAGCGACATGGCCGTACTGGTGCGCGCGGGCGCGCGGGGCATCCCGTCCATGCGGCGCGCTCTCACCGCGGCCGGCGTTCCGGTGGACATAGACGGCGACGATCTGCCGCTGCGCCACGAGCCGGCGGTCATGCCGCTGCTCACCGCGCTGAAGGCGGTCGCGCAGGGCCCGGCGGAGACCGCACCGGACGCGGACCCGGATTCCGAGGCCGACCCGGATTCCGAGTCCGGCACGGATTCTGAAGGCGAGACGGATACCGAAGCGTCCTGCTGGCTGGACACCGAGACGGCTCTCACGCTGCTCGGCTCGCCGCTCGCCGGTATGGACGCCGCCGATCTGCGCCGCCTCGGGCGCGCCCTGCGCGAGGAGGAGCGCGCCGGGGGCAACCCTCTGCCGCCGCCCTCCGACGACCTGCTCGCGCGTGCTCTCGCCGAGCCCGAGCGGCTCGCCGCGCAGGATCCGGCGTACGCGCGCGGTGCGCAGCGCCTGGGCGCACTGCTCGCGCGGGCCCGCGCGAAGCTCGCCGACGGAGGCACCGCGGAGGAGGCCCTCTGGGAGCTGTGGAACGGCACGCCCTGGCCGCAGCGGCTGGAGCGAGCCGCGCGGCGCGGCGGCGCCGCGGGCCGCAACGCCGACCGCGACCTGGACGCCGTGTGCGCGCTGTTCGCCGTCGCCTCGCGCGCGGAGGAGCGCACCGGCGGCCGCGGCGCGCGCAACTTCCTGGAGGAGATCGAGGCCCAGGACATCGCCGCCGACACCCTCGCCGGACGCGCCGTACGGCCCGACGCCGTCCGCCTGATGACCGCGCACCGCTCCAAGGGCCTGGAGTGGCGGCTCGTCGTCGTGGCGGGCGTCCAGGAAGGCCTGTGGCCCGACCTGCGGCGCCGCGGCTCCCTCCTGGAGGCCGACCGCATCGGGCGCGACGGACTCGCCGAACCGCTCACCCCCGGCGCGCTGCTCGCCGAGGAGCGCCGCCTGTTCTACGTGGCCGCTACGCGCGCGCGGGAGCGCCTGGTCGTCACCGCGGTGAAGGCGCCCGCCGACGACGGGGACCAGCCCTCCCGGTTCCTGACCGAGCTCGGCGTCGAGCCCAAGGACGTCGCGGGCCGCCCGCGCCGCCCCCTGTCCGTCGCCGCGCTCGTCGCCGAGCTGCGCGCCACGACCGTCGACCCGCGCGTGTCCGACGCCCTGCGCGAGGCCGCCGCCCGCCGCCTGGCCCGGCTCGCCGCGCTCAGCGACGACGACGGCAGACCCCTGGTGCCGTCCGCCCACCCGTACCGCTGGTGGGGCATGGACGAGCCGACCGAGAGCAAGGTCCCGCTGCGCGACCGCGACAAGCCCGTCGTGCTCTCCGGCAGCGCCCTCGACCAGCTCGCCAACACCTGCGCCCTGCAGTGGTTCCTGGGCCGCGAGGTCAAGGCGGACGCCCCCGCCACCGCGGCCCAGGGCTTCGGCAACGTCGTGCACGTCCTGGCCGACGAGGTCGCCTCCGGGCGCACCCCCGCCGACCTGGCCGTCCTCATGGAACGCCTCGACTCGGTGTGGGACGCCCTCGCCTTCGACGCGCCCTGGAAGTCGGCCCAGGAGAAGGAGCACGCGCGCGTGGCGCTGGAGCGCTTCCTCCAGTGGCACGTCATGGACCGCGGTGGGCGCACCCCCGTCGCCAGTGAGCACGACTTCGACGTGACGCTGGAAGCGGGCTCCTACGAAGTGCGCATCCGCGGCTCCATGGACCGCGTCGAGCGGGACGCCGAAGGCCGCGCCTACGTGGTCGACTTCAAGACCGGGAAACAGGCGCCCAGCGCCGCCGACGTCGCACGCCACCCACAGCTCGCCGTCTACCAGCTCGCCGTCACCGAGGGCGCCGTCGACGAGCCCTTCGACGGCGCGCGCCCGCACCCCGGCGGCGCCGAACTGGTGCAGCTGCGGCAGGGCGCCGCCAAGAAGGACGGCGGGGAGACGCTTCCCAAGGTGCAGGCGCAGGAGCCGCTGGACGGGGAGTGGGTCGGCGACCTCCTCGCCACCGCGGCGGGCAAGGTCCTCGACGAGCGGTTCGCGCCGACCACCGGCCAGTACTGCACGCACTGCGCCTTCCGCGCCTCGTGCAGCGCGCGACCCGAGGGCAAGCACGTCGTGGAGTGACGTGCGCCTCCGCCGCGGCGGAACGGGCCGGTGCTGTCGGTGGTGCCGGTTAGCCTCGATGAGGTGACCACACGCCTCACCGACCCCGAACAGCTCAAGGAGCTGCTGGGCATCCCGTTCACCCCGGAGCAGATGGCCTGCATCACGGCGCCGCCCGCCCCGCAGGTGATCGTGGCCGGAGCCGGTTCCGGCAAGACGACGGTGATGGCCGCGCGCGTGGTCTGGCTGGTGGGCGCCGGACAGGTCGCGCCCGAGCAGGTGCTCGGCCTCACCTTCACCAACAAGGCGGCGGGCGAGCTGGCCGAGCGCGTCCGCAAGGCCCTGATCAGGGCGGGCGTCACCGACCCCGACGCCATCGACCCGGACAACCCACCGGGCGAGCCGGTGATCTCCACGTACCACGCCTTCGCCGGCCGCCTCCTGACCGACCACGGCCTGCGCATCGGGCTCGAACCGACGACGCGGCTCCTTGCCGACGCCACCCGCTTCCAGCTCGCCGCGCGCGTGCTGCGCGAGGCCCCGGGCCCGTACCCGGCGCTCACCCGCTCCTTCGCCGATCTGGTCAGCGATCTCCTGACCCTCGACGGAGAGCTGGCGGAACACCTCGTACAGCCGGGCAGGCTGCGCGCCCACGACCAAGAGCTGCTGCACACCCTGGAAGCCGTCAAGCTCAGCAACGCCGATCTGCGCAAGGTGCCCGAGGCCGCCGCCGCCCGGCTGGAGCTGGCCGAGCTGGTGGGGCACTACCGAGCCGCCAAGCGCACCCGGGACGTCCTCGACTTCGGCGACCAGATCGCCCTGTCCGCCACCCTCGCCGACACCCGGCCCGAGGTCGGCGAGATCCTGCGCGACGAGTTCCGGGTCGTGCTGCTCGACGAGTACCAGGACACCTCTGTCGCCCAGCGGATCCTGCTGGCGGGCCTGTTCGGCGGCGGCACCGGGCACGCCGTCACCGCCGTGGGCGACCCCTGCCAGGCGATCTACGGATGGCGCGGCGCCTCCGTCGCCAACCTCGACGACTTCCCCGAGCACTTCTCCCACGCCGACGGTGGGCCCGCCACCCGCTTCGCGCTCAGCGAGAACCGCCGTAGCGGCGGCCGGCTGCTCGACCTCGCCAATGGCCTCGCCGAGCCGCTGCGCGCGATGCACGCGGGCGTGGAGGCCCTGCGCCCCGCACCCGGGGCCGAGCGCGACGGCCTGGTGCGCTGCGCCCTGCTGCGCACCCACGGCGAGGAGATCGACTGGCTCGCCGACTCCCTCGCCCACCTGGTCGCCACCGGGACGGCACCCGGCGAGATCGCCGTCCTGTGCCGCACCGCGACCGACTTCGCCGAGATCCAGGGCGCGCTCGTCGCCCGCGACATCCCCGTCGAGGTGGTCGGCCTATCCGGCCTGTTGCACCTCCCGGAGATCGCCGACCTGGTCTCCGTGTGCGACGTGCTCCAGGACCCCGGCGCGAACGCCGCACTGGTGCGTGTCCTGACCGGCCCGCGCTGGCGCATCGGCCCGCGCGACCTGGCGCTCCTCGGACGCCGGGCGCGCCTGCTGGTGTCCCACACGCGCGGGAGCGCCGGCGATGACACCGACGACGCGGACCGGCGCCTGGCCGAGGCGGTCGAGGGTGTCGACCCGTCCGAGGTGATATCGCTGGCGGACGCGCTCGACACGTTCCTGGAGACCTCCGTGGAGGCCGACGGGGACGACGACGGGCTGCCGTTCTCCCCGGACGCGCGCGTGCGCTTCGCCCGCCTCGCCGCCGAACTGCGCGACCTGCGCCGCTCCTTGTCCGACCCGCTCATGGACGTACTGCACCGGGTCCTGGCGGTCACCGGCCTGGAGGTCGAACTCTCGGCGTCCCCGCACGCCCTGGCGGCCCGCCGTCGCGAGACGCTGTCCAACTTCCTGGACATCGCCGCCTCCTTCGCGGCCAACGACAGCTCGGCGACCCTGCTCGCCTTCCTCGCCTTCCTGCGCACCGCGGCCCAGTACGAGAAGGGCCTGGACAACGCGCTGCCGGGCGGCGAGAACACCGTGAAGGTGCTCACCGCCCACAAGTCCAAGGGCCTCGAATGGGACGTCGTCGCCGTCCCCGGACTCGTGACCGGCACGTTCCCGAGCACCCAGGGCCGCGAGAAGTGGACCGCCCAGGGCAAGGTCCTGCCGCACGCGCTGCGCGGCGACGCCGCCACCCTGCCCGACATCGAGGCGTGGGACTCCAGGAGCATGAAGGCCTTCCAGGCCGACATGAAGGACCACCAGCACACCGAGGAACTGCGGCTGGGCTACGTCACGTTCACCCGCCCGCGCAGCCTGCTGCTCGGCTCAGGGCACTGGTGGGGCCCGTCGCAGAAGAAGAAGCGCGGCCCCTCCGACTTCCTCCAGGCGCTGTACGACCACTGCGCCACCGGCCACGGCGACATCGAGGTCTGGGCGGACGAACCGGGCGACGACGAGGAGAACCCGGCCCTTCAGGAGGCGTCGGCCGAGCAGGCCTGGCCGCTGCCGCTCGACGAGGCGTCCCTCGCCCGGCGGCGCGCGGCGGCCGACACCGTCCTCGCCCATCTGGAGCGCGCGGCGGGCCCCGCGCAGGCACGCGCCCACACCCGGACCCACCCCGCCGCCCACGACGAGCCGCCCTTCGAGGACCCCGACTGGCCGCCCCCGCCGGACGACGACGCCTTCGGCGAGGACGAACCCCCCGTGCCGGACGAGGAGTTCCCGGACGACTGGGAGAACCTGCCCACCGAGCGCCCCAAGGTCCCGCACCCGGCACCTGAAGCCCAGGATCCGGAAACAGCGCACCACGCGCGCGTGCCCCAGCCGCACACCCCGGCGGTCCCGCACCCCGCGCACGCCCCCGAGTACGAGCTCACCCCGGAGGAGGCCCGCACCATCGACTCCTGGGACCGCGACCTGGACGCCCTCGCCGGAGAGCTGATGCGCGCCCGCGCGGCGGTGCGCGAGGTGCCCCTGCCCCAGTCGCTCACCGCCTACCAGCTGATGCGGATCGCCGCCGACCCCGACGGCTTCGCCCAGGAGCTGGTGCGGCCCATGCCCGCCCCGCCCCAGCCGGCGGCCCGCCGGGGCACCCGCTTCCACGCCTGGGTCGAGTCCCGCTTCGAAGAGCTGCGGCTGCCCATGATCGACCCCGACGAGCTGCCCGGGAGCGACGCGGAGATCGCCGACGAGCGCGACCTGGAAGCGCTCAAGGAAGCCTTCGAGCGCACCCCGTACGCCCACCGCACCCCGCACCGGGTGGAGCTCCCCTTCCAGCTGGCCATCGCGGGCCGCGTCGTCCGCGGCCGTATCGACGCCGTCTACAAGGAGGGTGACGGGGAGGAGACGACGTACGAGATCGTCGACTGGAAGACCGGCCACCAGCAGAACGCCGACCCGCTGCAGCTCGCCATCTACCGGCTCGCCTGGGCCGAGCGGCAGGGAGTACCGCCGGAATCGGTGGACGCCGCGTTCCTGTACGTCCGCACCGGGGAGACGGTACGGCCGCGCAGCCTGCCCGGCCGGGCGGAGCTGGAGCGGCTCCTCACCCGGGATCCGCTGGTCGTCGAGGAGCCGCCGGACGAGCACCCCTCCGCGGGGGACTAGGCTCGTGACCATGAGCAAGCCCGTTGACAACGCCGTCAGCACTGTCCGTGCGTACATCGAGGACCACCGCGAGGCGTTCCTCGACGACCTGGCCGCATGGCTGCGGATCCCCTCCGTGTCCGCCCAGCCCGACCACGCCCCGGACGTGCGGCGCAGCGCCGACTGGCTCGCCGCCAAGCTGGCCGAGACCGGCTTCCCGACCACCGAGGTGTGGCCCACGGCCGGCGCCCCCGCGGTCTTCGCCGAGTGGCCCTCCGGCGACCCCGAGGCCCCCACGGTCCTCGTCTACGGACACCACGACGTACAGCCCGCCGCCCGCGAGGACGGCTGGGACACCGACCCCTTCGAGCCCGTCGTCGTGGGAAACCGCCTCCACGCGCGCGGGGCGGCCGACGACAAGGGGCAGGTGTTCTTCCACACACTCGGTGTGCGCGCCCACCTCGCCGCCACCGGCCGCACCGCCCCCGCGGTCAACCTGAAGCTGCTCGTCGAGGGCGAGGAGGAGTCGGGCTCCCCGCACTTCCGGAAGCTGATCGAGGACCGCAAGGAGCGGCTCACCGCCGACGCCGTGATCGTCTCCGACACCGGCATGTGGTCCGAGGACACCCCCACCGTCTGCACCGGCATGCGGGGCCTCGCCGACTGCGAGATCGAGCTGTACGGACCCGACCAGGACATCCACTCCGGCTCGTTCGGCGGCGCCGTGCCGAACCCGGCGACCGCCGCGGCCCGCCTGGTCGCCGCGCTGCACGACGAGCACGCGCGCGTGGCCGTCCCCGGCTTCTACGACGGCATCGTCGAACTCACCGACCGCGAGCGGGAACTCTTCGCCGAGCTGCCCTTCGACGAGGAGCAGTGGCTGCGCACGGCGAAGTCCCACGCCACCTTCGGAGAGGCCGGGCACACCACCCTGGAGCGCATCTGGGCCCGGCCCACCGCGGAGGTCAACGGCATCGGCGGCGGCTACCAGGGCCCCGGCGGCAAGACGATCGTGCCGTCGTCGGCCATGCTCAAGCTCTCCTTCCGGCTGGTGGCGGGGCAGGACCCTGACCACGTCGAGAAGGCCGTCACCGCCTGGGTCGCCGACCAGCTGCCCGCCGGGATCCGCCACGAGATCACCTTCGGGGCCGCCACCCGGCCGTGCCTGACGCCCCTCGACCACCCCGCCCTGCAGTCCGTCGTCCGCGCCATGGGGAAGGCCTTCGAGCAGAAGATCCGCTTCACGCGCGAAGGCGGCTCGGGCCCCGCCGCCGACCTCCAGGACGTCCTCGACGCCCCGGTGCTGTTCCTGGGCATCTCGGTCCCCTCGGACGGCTGGCACGCCCCGAACGAGAAGGTCGAACTCGACCTCTTGATGAAGGGTGTGGAAACAGCCGCCCACCTGTGGGGCGATCTCGCCGAGAGCTGGGCAGAGGCTCCGTGACCGAGGCACCCCGCACCCGCAGAGCCGTAACTCCTGCTGAACCGCCCGCCGCACCACCCATTCCACCGGGGGAGTTGGAAGCACCCGTGACCACCTGGACCGACCGCGCCGCCGACCGGCCGCTCTCGCTCGCCGCGCCGAGCGGCATCGACCGCGCCGCGCACCACCGTCTCGACGAGGCGTGGCTCGCCGCCGCCTGGAGCCACCCCACGACCCGGGTCTTCGTGGTCTCCGGCGGTCAGGCGCTGATCGACGAGACACCGGACGGCGCGACGGAACTGGTCATGACGCCGGCCTTCGAAGCCCCGCTCACCGAGGCGCACCGCTACTTCCTGGGCACCGACGACGACGGCATCAGCTACTTCGCGCTCCAGAAGGACACGCTGCCCGGCCGCATGGACCAGTCCGCGCGCCCGGCCGGTCTGCGCGAGGCCGGTCTGCTGCTCTCCCACCGGGACGCGGGCCTCATGGCGCACGCCGTCGCCCTGGAGAACTGGCAGCGGCTGCACCGCTTCTGCTCCCGCTGCGGCGAGCGCACCGTCATCGCCGCCGCGGGCCACATCCGCCGCTGCCAGGCCTGCGGGGCCGAGCACTACCCCCGCACCGACCCGGCCGTGATCATGGCTGTCACGGACGAGCAGGACCGCATCCTGCTCGGCCGCCAGGTGCACTGGCCCGAAGGCCGCTTCTCGACGCTCGCCGGGTTCGTGGAGCCGGGCGAGTCCATCGAGCAGTCGGTGCGCCGCGAGGTGTGGGAGGAGGCCGGCGTCGTCGTCGGCGACGTCGAGTACGTCGCCAGCCAGCCCTGGCCGTTCCCGTCCAGCCTGATGCTCGGCTTCATGGCCCAGGCCACGTCCACGGAGATCAACGTGGACGGGGACGAGATCCACGAGGCCCGCTGGTTCTCCCGCGACGACCTGCGGGCCGCCTTCGAGTCCGAGGAGGTCATTCCTCCCTACGGCATCTCGATTGCGGCCCGCCTGATCGAGCTCTGGTACGGCAAGCCCCTGCCGAAGCCCAGCGACGCGCTGTAGGCCCCGGCGCCGGGGGACTCAGGCGCCGATCTTCTGCTTGACCTGCGCCAGCGAGGGGTTGGTGAGCGTCGAACCGTCGTCGAAGAGGACGGTGGGAACCGTCTGGTTCCCGCCGTTCGCCTTCTCGACGAACGCCGCCGACTCCGGGTCGTGCTCGATGTTGATCTCGCTGTACGCGATGCCTTCGCGGTCCATCTGCTTCTTCAACCGCTGGCAGTAGCCGCACCAGGTGGTGCTGTACATCGTCACAGTGCCCGGCATGTTCCTCGCGCTCCTTCAAGGCTGGGGATGCGTGTTCGCAATGGGTCGAACGTACGCGACCGTGCGCCCATTCCCGCACGTCGGGCGCATTAGTACGACCGGCGCCCGCTGCCTGTGGACAACGCGACGCATCCGCCCCCGCGGACCTGGCAGCATGGCGGGGTGACAGCAGCAACGCACTCCACCCTGTTCCCGCAGGTCCCGGAATCGGCCGACGCGGTGCTCGACGGGCTCGACCCCGAGCAGCGCGCCGTCGCGACGGCCCTGCACGGTCCGGTGTGTGTGCTCGCGGGCGCCGGCACGGGCAAGACGCGCGCGATCACCCATCGCATCGCGTACGGCGTCCGCGCCGGGATCCTCCAGCCCAATACCGTCCTCGCCGTCACCTTCACCAACCGCGCCGCGGGCGAGATGCGCGGCCGGCTCCGACAGCTCGGCGCGGGGGGAGTGCAGGCCCGCACCTTCCACTCCGCGGCCCTGCGCCAGCTCCAGTTCTTCTGGCCGAAAGCGGTCGGCGGCGACCTGCCCCGGATCGTCGACCGCAAGATCCAGCTCGTCGCCGACGCCGCGGCCGCCTCCCGGCTCCGCCTGGACCGGGGTGAGCTGCGCGACGTGACCGCGGAGATCGAATGGTCCAAGGTCACCCAGACCGTCCCCGGCGACTATGCGGCCGCGGCCCACAAGGCGGCCCGGGAGACCCCCCGCCACCCCGCCGAGATCGCCCAGATCTACTCCGACTACGAGACCCTCAAGCGCGACCGGGGCGTCATCGACTTCGAGGACGTGCTGCTGCTGACCGTCGGGGTGCTGCAGGACCGGCAGGACATCGCCGAGCAGGTCCGCGCCCAGTACCAGCACTTCGTCGTGGACGAGTACCAGGACGTCAGCCCGCTCCAGCAGCGCCTGCTCGACCTGTGGCTCGGTGACCGGGACAGCCTCTGCGTCGTCGGCGACGCCAGCCAGACGATCTACTCCTTCACCGGCGCCACCCCGGACCACCTGCTGAACTTCCGCACCCGCCATCCCAGCGCCACCGTCGTCAAGCTGGTCCGTGACTACCGCTCGACACCCCAGGTGGTGCATTTGGCCAACGGCGTGCTCGCCCGGGCCAGGGGCCGCGCCGCCGAGCACCGCCTCGAACTGATCTCCCAGCGCGAGGCGGGACCCGAACCGGTCTACGTGGAGTACGCCGACGAACCCACCGAGGCCGAGGGCGCGGCCCGCCGCATCCGCGAGCTGATCGCCTCCGGGGTCACCGCGGGCGAGATCGCCATCCTGTTCCGGACCAACGGGCAGTCGGAGATCTACGAGCAGGCCTTGGCCGACGCGGGCGTGCCCTACCAGCTGCGCGGCGCGGAGCGCTTCTTCGAGCGGCCCGAGGTGCGCAAGGCCGGCCACTCCCTGCGCGCGGCGGCCCGCTTCGGCGGCAATGACGCCGGGCTCGACGAGGCCGTCGACCTGCCCTCCCAGGTGCGAGCCGTCCTCTCCGGGGAGGGCTGGACGACCCAGCCGCCCGCCGGGTCCGGCGCCGTGCGCGAGCGCTGGGAGTCCCTCGCGGCCCTCGCCCGGCTCGCCGAGGACTTCGCGCGGGCCAACCCGGCCGCGACCCTGGCCGACCTCGTCACCGAACTCGACGAGCGGGCGAACGCCCAGCACGCCCCCACGGTGGACGGCGTCACCCTCGCGTCGCTGCACGCGGCGAAGGGCCTGGAGTGGGACGCCGTGTTCCTGGTCGGGGTGGCCGAGGGCATGATGCCGATCTCGTACGCCAAGACCGACGAGCAGGTCGAGGAGGAGCGGCGGCTCCTGTACGTCGGCGTGACGCGCGCACGGCGCCACCTGGGCATCTCCTGGGCGCTGTCCCGGTCGCCGGGCGGCCGCCCGAACCGCAGGGCGAGCCGCTTCCTCGACGGACTGCGGCCGGGCTCCACCGGTCCCGCCGGGCGCGGCGCGGGCGGCGGGACCGGCGGCGTCGAGCACGGGACGCGGCCGGACGACGCCGTGTGGGAGCCGCCGGCCGGAGCCCGGCGCCGGGGCGACCGGAAGGTGGCGCGCTGCCGGGTGTGCGGGCACACGCTCGACGCCGCCGAGATGAAGCTGATGCGCTGCGAGGACTGCCCGTCCGACATGGACGAGGGGCTCTACGACCGGCTCATCGAGTGGCGCGCGCGCACGGCGGCCACCCTCGGCCAGCCCGCGTTCTGCGTCTTCACGGACAAGACGCTGATCGCGATCGCGGAGGCCTCGCCGGACGACGAGCGGGAGCTGTCCCGCATCCCGGGTGTCGGCCGACGGAAGTTTCGGACCTACGGCTCCGATGTTCTCGCTCTTTGCGCAGGTCAGATGGTGGGGGATGAGACCGATGAAGGCGCGGGGGGCGCCTGATTCAAACTCGTCGAAAAAATAGTTTGCGCATGCCCCAGCAATCCCCATAGGTTCTTAAGCACGAGAGCAGCGGCCTTCTCCAAGGCCCTGGTTCCGTGTTGTACTTGAAAGCCGTCGGACCGGTTCACCGGTCCCCTAGACGCCGAGAGGAGGCGATTCCAGTGATCAGCATCAACGCCAGCTCCACCGTGAAAATGACCGATCGCTCGGTCGTCGCTTCCTGCCTGCTCGGCTTCTCGAACCTGGGCACCGGTCTGTCTGGCCTCAGCGCCATGCGTCCGGAGTCCGGCATGTCCCTCGCTTCCCTGCCGATTCGCGAGGGCAATGAGCGACCGACCAAGGCACCGGAAGCAGTAGCGACGGCACAGGCCCAGGCCTATGCCTTTGCAGCGGCCGGTGCCGGATTCCGGAAGCAGACGACGCACCACCACACGATGTGGGCCTTCCGTGGGCCTGAACCCTGGAGTGATCCAGCCTGATCTTCGATCAGGCCGGCGCCTTCAGGGCCGCGGAACCCCATCCGGGATCCGCGGCCCTTCTGTTTTCCCGGAAGAACCAGCGGTCTTCCGAGGGACCAGTACGAAGGGGCCTCGGGACAACAAAAGAACCCGGTACCACCGCCACCCGGCCCACCGGCCGGAACGACCAGACGAGGAAGACGAAACCGTGCAACTCGAAGCGCACGCCCCGTCCGTTCCGCCTTCAGACCCTCTCCCCCCGCCCGTCCCCACGGAGGACTCCACCTTGAACCCGCTGACTGCGCTCACCGCGCTCGACGACGCCATCGAGAACCTCGGCGTGCCCGTCCCCTGCCGTGCCTACGACCCCGAGGTCTTCTTCGCGGAGTCGCCGGCGGATGTCGAGTACGCCAAGTCCCTCTGCCGTACCTGCCCGCTGGTCGAGGCCTGCCTCGCCGGCGCCAAGGAGCGGCGTGAGCCGTGGGGCGTCTGGGGTGGCGAGCTGTTCATCCAGGGAGTCGTCGTGGCCCGCAAGCGGCCGCGTGGCCGCCCGCGCAAGAACCCGGTCGCGGCATGAACACCCGAGGAACGATCGACCGCCCCCTGACGCACGACCCCAAGAAGCAGGCCCCGATGAAGCCGTCCACGAGCGAGCCCGCCGGCTCCGTGACTCCAGACTTTCCGACGTCCGACGCGAACGACTCGCGTCAGAACAGGACCCGTCAGATGCAACTCGCCCCAGAAGCCCTGGCTCGTGCGCATATGCACGAGCGCATGCGTGAGGCCGACATCGACCGCCAGGCCATGCGCCTGGTGATCGCCCGTCGGATGCAGCGCCGTGCCGAGCGCGCCTCGCTGCGCGCCCGCCGCGCGCTCGCCATGGCCGTCATGCAGTAATCACAGCGACAGCACCCGGCTGTTCGTGCGGGGGTCGGTCCGGACCGGACCGACCCCCGCGGTGCGTTGTGCCGGGCGATCGGCCGAGCACGGCGTTATCGTCGCCGGGTGACGTCTCTTCCTGGCGGGGACTCCGCGCGGCAGCCGGAACAGCGGACCCTGGTGTGCGCCCGCTGCGGTACGACCGCCGAGGCGACACCCTTGACCTGGACGTACTCCGTCGAAGGCGGCGTCCGGCGCCACTTCTGCGAAGCCTGCTCCCGGGAGAACATCCGGGCCATCGAGGGACGCCTCGACTCCGACCGCTGGTGATCAGGCCTCGGCGGCGGGCGGCTCCGGGTCTCCCTCCTCGGTACCGGCCTCCTCGGAGTCGGTCTCCTCGGAGTCGGTCTCCTCGACCACGAACCCCGTCACCCAGGCCTCCAGTTCATCCCTCAGCCGCACGGTCGCACCCAGCTGGCACAGCACGCCGATCGTGCTGAGCGTCACCCGGTGGATCAGCAGATACGCCGGCGGCAGATTGAGCTGCCTGCCCAGCTGGTGGGCGGGGGAGCGGGGATCGGCGATCCGCGCCGCCTGGTTGCGCATCCACGAACGGGTGAAGGTGAACTCCTCGACCTGTGCCGGCTCGATGATCGGCAGCAGATAGTCGAGCACCGCGTCCGGCTCCAGCTGGATGGACTCCCGGACGAAGCCCTCCTCGCGCAGCAGCTCGTAGATCGCGCTCGCGTCGCCCTCCAGCGTCAGCCGCAGCGAGTCGCCGATCGGCGCGGGCAGCCCGCCCGGCAGCCGGTCGACCGTGCCGAAGTCCAGGACGCCCAGCCGCCAGCCGCTCTTGTCGTCGGGCAGCAGGCGGAAGTTTCCCGGGTGCGGGTCCGCGTGCAGCAGCCCCGTGCGCGCCGGTCCCGAGAACAGGAAGCGAGCCAGCAGCTGGCCCGCCCGGTCCCGCTGTTCCTTGCTGCCGTCGCTGATGATCTCGGCGAGCGGGATGCCGTCGATCCACTCCGTCACCAGCACCTGCTCGCACTGGTGCACCACGTGCGGCACCACGACATCGGGATCCCCGTCGAACTCCTCCGCGTGTGCCTGCTGCGCCCGCGCCTCCAGTGCGTAGTCCAACTCCTCCGAGACCCGGTCGCGAAGCTCGGTGATGAGCGGCTTGATGTCCATCCCGGGAATGAGCGGGCCCAACAGGCGCGCGAAACGACCCAGTTGATTCAAGTCGGACAGCAGCGCCTCGCCCGCGCCCGGGTACTGGACCTTCACGGCGACCTCCCGGCCGTCGTGCCACACCGCTCGGTGCACCTGCCCGATCGACGCGGCCGCCGCGGGCTTGTCCTCGAACTCCAGGAACAGCTCGCGCCACTCCGCCCCGAGCCGCTCGTCGAGCACCGCGTGCACCGTCCGGGTCGGCATCGGAGGCGCGGCCTCCTGGAGCTTGGTGAGGGCGGCGCGGTAGGGGCCGGCGACATCCTCCGGCAGCGCGGACTCGAAGACGGACAGTGCCTGCCCGAACTTCATCGCCCCGCCCTTCAACTCACCCAGGACGCGGAACAGCTGCTCCGCCGTGCGCTGCTGGAGCTCCCGGCCGACGAGCTCGGCGGACTTGCCGCCGATCCGCTTGCCGATGCCCCAGGTCGCCCGGCCCGCGAAGCCGATGGGTAGAGCGGCCAGCTTGGCGGTACGGGTAACCGCCTTGCGGGGAAGATCAGACATACACCCCTCCAAGTGCCGGACAGCCGTGCCGCGCATGTCCAGCCGTCGTGGCGCCGTCGGCCATTGCCTACCCCGCCATTGTGTCGTGCGGCTCTTCCTCCACGGGGGTCTCCTTCCCGTAACCTCCCTCACCCGCACCGCACGGACACTCCGGATGCGGCCACACCGGACGTGCGTGCCAGTCGAGCCCCGGCGCGGACGTCTCCCAGCGCGCCCCCGTGCTGGACGGCAGCTCACCGTCCAGGAAGGCCAGCCCGTGAGCGGCCGCAAGCCCCGCCACAGCTGTGGAAAGGCCCACGTCACAGGCCTGAACCTGACGCGAGGAGCGGCCCGAGCCCCACTGCGCGAGCAGCCGCGGCCAGGTCGGATCACGGTCGGCGCGCCCCAGGAGCAGACAGCGGGCACATCCCGTGCCGCCCGGCAGCACCAGGGGCCCCACCATGCCCGTGGCCTCGACCACGCCCGCGTACAGATGCGGGATCCCCGCGGCCATCAGATCCTCGACGGCCACCGGGTCGGGGGAGTGGATCCCGAGCCCGTCCCGCGGCGCGACGATCACCAGCGACAGCTGAGGTCCGCCCTGCTCGTGCTCGGCCGGGCGTGGCGCGGTCCTGCGCCGGTCCGGGCGCGGCGGCCTGGCCGGCGCCGTGGCACGCACCACCCGCTGCGCGGCCACCTCGCGGCGCTCGCCCACCGCCTCCGTGGTCTGCCCACCCGGCGCCACGTCCCACGGCTCGACGCAGCCGCCGTCCCGCACGTCGACATGGCCGACTCCCGCCGCGGCGAGGACCGAGGCGATCACCGCGCCCACCCGCCCGGCCCCGCGCACCTGCACCCGCATGGTGTGCCGTGCCGCCAACTTCCGCATTCCTTCGGCGGGTTCTGACGTGGTGACCGTCAGAGCCGCATGGTCGGGGCGGAGCCGGTCCAGGACCGCCGTCCGTCGGCGCAGGGCGTCGGCCTCGGGTCCGCCGCCGGTCGCGTCGTCGATCAGGCCCGCCCCGGTCAGCCGGTCGAGGAGCGCGTCCACATGACCGTCGGGCAGCCCCATCCGGCGGGCCTCGTCCCGCAGCAGGGGCACGCCCCGCGTGCCGTCGAGCAAGGTCAGAAAACTCCCGGTGGCCGTGTCGACCGGTCCGAGTACCACCGCGTGTGCCGGTGTCACACCGAACTGCACCGTGTTCAGGTCGTGCCAGCCGCGCCGCAGCGCGGGCTTGAGGATCGGATGCATGGCTGTCCCCCATGGTCCCCCGTGCCGTGCTCCCACCGGTGCGGCGGGAGCCGTTCGCGTCGATCGATGGCCAGCATGCCCGCCGGGCCCGACGGGTGCGGAAAGTTGTCCACAGGCAGTGGGTGATAGTCGTACGAATCGATCGCTGGTGACGCGGGGCCGCACCGAAGACTT
This sequence comes from Streptomyces sp. HUAS MG91, assembly GCF_040529335.1. Lineage (GTDB taxonomy): Bacteria > Actinomycetota > Actinomycetes > Streptomycetales > Streptomycetaceae > Streptomyces > Streptomyces tabacisoli. The sequence goes on from NZ_CP159534.1 coordinate 5,546,676, forward strand.
CCGGAGGCGGGACTTCCGCCCTGTACAGCGGGTAACGTCGGGGCGTGCCCGCCGACCCACTGCACCGTGCCACGACCACGCAGCGCAGCATGGAGAAACCGCCGCCAGGCGGTCTCGGGGCGAGCGCGGTCGAGGTCCGCAGGAGTTCCCGGCGACGCCGGACGGTCTCCGCCTACCGCGAGGGCGACCGCACCGTGGTCCTCATCCCGGCCCGGATGTCGGAGGCCGAGGAGAAGCGCTGGGTCGGCGTCATGCTCGACAAGCTCGCGGCGCAGGAGAGCAAGCGGGTCCTCGGCGACGCCGAGCTGGCCGAGCGCGCCGAGCGGCTCTCCGAGCAGCACCTGGAGGGCAAGGCCCGCCCCGCGTCCGTTCGCTGGGTCACGAACCAGAACACCAGGTGGGGATCGTGCACCCCCGCCGAGGGCAGCATCCGGCTCTCGCACCGGCTGCAGGGCATGCCCGAGTACGTCATCGACTACGTACTGCTCCATGAGCTGGCCCATCTGTTGGTGCCCGGACACGGCCCGCGTTTCTGGCGGCTTCTGGAGGCGTATCCGCGTACGGAAAGGGCGCGCGGCTATCTCGAAGGAGTGGTCGCCGCGGACCGGCTGCCGCATCCGCCGGCCGCGCGCGGCGAGTGATCGATCCCTGAGGACACCCGCTTCCCGACGAGGACGGTTCTGTACCAGGGCTGTACCGACATCCACCGATGTCGGCGTTTGCAGTTAGCCTGGCGCGACGCAATCACCATCGGGATGGGGGACGGTCGTTACGCATGGCCAGGGAATTCCAACGCGGCCACAAGGCCAAGATCAGTGACCTCACGGCGGGCACCGATCTGTACGTGGGCGTACAGATCGCCGGTCCCGGACTGACCTTCGACATCAGCTGCTTCGGCCTCGACGCCGAGGAGCGGCTCTCCGACGACCGTTACTTCGTCTTCTTCAACCAGCCGAAGACGCCCGAGGAGTCCGTCCAGCTCCTGGGCGCGCAGGCCGGTGACACCGAGTCCTTCCGCGTCACGCTCGACAAGATCCCCGCCCAGATCCAGAAGCTGTCCTTCACCGCGACCATCGACGGCGCGGGACAGATGTCGCAGGTGGGCCCGGGATACATCCGGATCGTCGCCGGTGGTGAGGAGGTGGCCCGGTACGCCTTCAACGGCGCCGAGTTCTCCACCGAGCGTGCCGTGATGCTCGGCGACTTCTACCTGAAGGACGTCTGGCGTTTCGCCGCTGTCGGACAGGGCTTCGACGGCGGTCTGGACGCGCTGCTCAAGAACTTCGGCGGCGAGGTCGCCGAGGAGGAGCCCGCCGCCGCGCCCGCGCCGCCCCAGCAGACCGCGGCCCCCGGCTTCGCGCCGCCCGCCTTCGGCGCCCCGGCCACCCCGGCGCCCGCGCCCATGCCGCCGCCCGCTCCCGCGCCTCCGCCCGCCCCCGCGCCGCAGAGCTTCGCGCCGCCGCAGGCGCCGCCCCCGCCCGCCCCGGCCGCACCGTCGATCCACCAGGCGCCCACCGTGGTCGGCCCCCTGACCACACCGCCGGGCACCGTGCCGCCGCCCCCGTCCGCCCCGAACCCGTACGGGCAGCAGCAGCCGCAGCAGCAGTTCGGCCAGGTCCCGGGCCAGGGAGGCGCGACGCTGCCGCCCGGCTACGGACCGCAGTCCCCGACCCCGCCCATGCCGCCCGGCTACCAGCAGCCGCCCGCCGCGCCGTCTCCGTTCGGCGGCCCCCAAGGCGTCCCGCAGGGCGTGCCGCAGCAGGCCGCGGCGCCCGGCGTCGCCGCTGCCCTGGAGAAGTACCGCGAGGCGCCCACCGGCCAGCGCTGGACGCCGCAGAACAAGAAGCTGATCCGCGTCGACCTCGGCGCCGCCGGTGACCAGCCCGTGCTCGCCCGCCAGGGCAGCATGGTGCTGTACCAGGGCAAGGTCGACTTCAGCTACAAGGGAGCGGGCTTCGCGGGCCGCATCGTGGGCAACGCCACCGGCCAGGAGATGCAGCTGATGCGCTGCACCGGCCGCGGCCAGGTGTTCTTCGCCGAAGAGGCCTCCTACCTGCACCCCGTCGAGCTCCAGGGCGACGCCATCTGCGTCTCCTCGGAGAACGTGCTGGCCTTCGACGAGAGCCTTCAGTACGAGGTGCGCAGGATCGAGGGACACGGCATCCCCGGCGGCGCCCTGTTCGTGATGCAGTTCCAGGGCACCGGAACCGTCGTCGTCAAGACCCACGGCACCCCCGTGGTCCTGCCGGTGACCCCCACGACGTTCGCCGACTCCAACGCGGTGGTGGCCTGGTCCGCCGCCGCCCAGGCGATCGTCTCCAGCCAGGTCCGCATGCGCCGCAACGCCTATCCCGGCCACAGCGGCGAAGGCGTGAACCTGCAGTTCCGGGGCGCACCCGGCAACTTCATCGTCGTCCAGCCGTACGAGGTCTGAGGGAGCCCGTCATGAACCAGCCACTCGCGGGCTTCGCCCCGACACCCGTGGCCGCCCGCATGGAGAACCACGGCAGCAACATGCTGAAGGTCGCCATGCAGACCGGAAACGACCTCCTCGCGCGTGTGGGATCGATGGTCGCCTACGAAGGCTTCGTCCAGTACGAGCCCAACCCGCCCGCCGTGCGCCAGATCGCCCGCGACTGGATCACCGGCGAGGGCGCGCCCTTGATGAAGGCGTCCGGCGACGGCCTGCTCTACCTCGCCGACTACGGCGCGGACGTCGTCGTCATCAACCTGGGCGGCGACTCGATCTCGGTCAACGGCACCAACCTGCTCGCCCTCGACGCCCACCTCCAGTGGGGCGTGGAGCGCGTGAAGGGCCTCGCCAAGTTCACCGGCCAGGGCCTGTGGAACATCACCATCAGCGGCCAGGGCTATGTCGCCCTGACCTCGCGCGGCACCCCGATCGTCGTCGACTGCGGACGCGGCGAGGACGAGACGTACGTGGACCCGGACGCGCTCATCGCCTGGTCGCCGCAGCTGAAGGTGAAGGGCAAGCGCAGCTTCCGGGCCGGCTCGCTCATCGGGCGCGGCAGCGGCGAGGCCTACCAGATGGGCTTCTCCGGCGAGGGCATCGTCGTCGTACAGCCCAGCGAGGACAGCACCGACCGTCTCCGAGTCCGGGGCTGAGGGGGAGCGACACACCATGCAGAGCCCGCTTTTCGCATACGCCGACCAGCAGTCACAGGACCGCTACACCGTGCAGAACCCGCAGATGCTGCGGGTCGTCCTGGAAGGCCACGACGACCTCCTCGCCCGCAAGGGCTCGATGGTCGCCTACCAGGGACTCGTCGAGTTCGACGGCGAGTACCAGGCGCACGGCCAGCAGCGCGCCCGCGCGATCACCGGCGAGGGCCTGAGCCTCATGCGCTGCCACGGCCAGGGCATCGTCTACCTCGCGAACCTCGCCCAGTACGTGCACGTGGTGGACGTGGAGCAGGACGGCCTGACCGTGGACAGCAACTACGTCCTGGCCATGGACTCCGGCCTGCACCACGAGGTCATCGCGGTGGACAGCCAGTTCGGCATCTCCGGCTCCGGCAAGTACCAGCTCAACATCACCGGGCGCGGCAAGGTCGCCCTGATGACGTCGGGCCAGCCGCTGATGATGCAGGTCACGCCCGACAAGTACGTCAATGTCGACGCGGACGCCATCGTCGCCTGGTCGACCGGCCTCCGGGTCCAGATGCAGGCGCAGACGCACTCCTCGGGCGTCTGGCGGCGCCGGGGCAACACCGGTGAGGGCTGGGAGCTCAGCTTCATGGGCAGCGGCTACGCCCTCGTCCAGCCCAGCGAGCTGCTGCCGCCGCAGCACGCGGCGATCGGCGGTGGTCTCGCCGCCCAGTACGGCATGGGGCAGCAGGGCGCCCGCGGCGCGAACCAGGGCAACGTCTGGAGCTAGGCGCCGCGTAGGCATATGGGTAAGGGGCAGTCGCCATAGCGACTGCCCCTTACCCATACCAGGGCGCCGCTACAGGCGCGCCCGAGTCGCCTCCACGAGGCGGACCACTGACGTGTCGGCGACGTCAGCGACCTTGTCGTACGGGAACCAGCGCAGGTCCAGGGACTCGTCGCTGATGGCCTCCGTGGCGTCCGGCGCGGCGAGCGCCGCGTACTGCACGTCCAGGTGCTGGGTGCACGGGCCCGGGATCGGATGCCGGTCGAGACGGACCGGCCCGCCCGCGAGCAGCGTCAGACCCGGTACGCCGGACTCCTCCGTCGCCTCGCGCAGGGCCGCGGCCGCCAGCGTCCGGTCACCGTGCTCGCAGTGGCCCCCCATCTGGAGCCACATCCGCAGCTTCTTGTGGAGCGTGAGCAGGACCCGCCCGCGCGCGGGGTCGATCACCAGGGCGCTCGCCGTCAGGTGGCCGGCCGTGCACGGCTTCCACATGCCCGCCTCACCGTGCGCGGAGAGGTGGTCCAGGTAGACCTGGCGCAGCTCCGGCTGGTCCTCGTAGCCCTTCAGCACCAGGACCGCGTCGTCGTACAGGCTCACTTGGTGTCGTCGTCCTCGCCCGTGTCGTCGTCCTTGGTGAGCTTCGGCTTGTCGCCGCTGCCGCCGGCCGCCTCGCCGAGCATCTTGTCGAGCTCGGAGAAGTCCAGCTGCTCACGGTGGACGAAACCGTCCGGGTCGTCCAGGTCGGACGCCGTCGGCAGCATGTCCGGGTGCGCCCACAGGCCGTCACGGCCGTCGACCCCGCGCGCGTCCGTGAGCGAGGCCCACAGGCGCGAGGCGTCGCGCAGCCGGCGCGGACGCAGCTCCAGACCGATCAGCGTCGCGAACGTCTGCTCGGCCGGGCCGCCGGTCGCACGGCGGCGGCGCAGCGTCTCGCGCAGCGCGTCGGCGGACGACAGACGCGGCTTGGCGGCCGCGTGGACCACCGCGTCGACCCAGCCCTCCACGAGCGCCAGAGCGGTCTCCAGACGGGCCAGGGCGGCCTTCTGCTCCGGGGTGTCCTCCGGCTGGAACATGCCCTGCTGGAGTGCTTCCTGGATCTGCTCGGGGTTCTGCGGGTCGAACTGGCCGACCACGTCCTCCAGCTTGGTGGTGTCGACCTTGATCCCGCGCGCGTAGCCGTCCACCGCGCCGAACAGGTGCGAGCGCAGCCACGGTACGTGGGCGAAGAGCCGCTGGTGGGCGGCCTCGCGCAGGGCCAGATAGAGGCGGACCTCCTCCTGCGGGACGCCGAGGTCCTTGCCGAACGCCTCGATGTTCAGCGGCAGCAGCGCGGCTTTGCCGGCCGGGGCCAGCGGCAGGCCGACATCCGTGGAGCCGACGACCTCGCCCGCGAGCACGCCGAGCGCCTGCCCGATCTGCGAGCCGAACATGGCGCCGCCCATGGAACGCATCATCCCGATGAGCGGGCCCGCCATGGCCTGCATCTCCTCGGGCAGCACGTCGCCCATGGCCATGCCGACCCGCTCGGCGACCGGGTCGACGAGCTCCTTCCACGCCGGGAGGGTCGCCTCGACCCACTCGGCGCGGCTCCACGCCACCGCGGTACCGGCGCCCGAGGGCAGCGACGTCGCGTCGTCCAGCCACAGGTCGGCCAGACGCACCGCCTCCTGGACCGCGGTGCGGTCGGCGGGGCCCACGCTCGCGTCCTTCACGCCGTCCTGCGTGCCCTGGGAGACCGTCTGGCGGGCGATGTCCTTGGCCATGTCCCAGTTCACCGGCCCGCCCTCGTACGAGAGCATCTGGCCGAGCTGCTGGAACGCCGCACCCAGATCGTTCGGATTCATCGAGCCGAACATCGCCGCGAACGGGTTGTCCCCGCCCGCGCCACCGGGGCCGCCCGCGCCGGGGAGGCCCGGGATGCCGCCGAATCCGAACGGATTGGCCGGTCCCTGACCGCCACCGCCCTGCTGGTCCTTCTTCTTGCCCTCGTCGCCGTCTTCCGGCTCCTCCGGCGGAAGGCCGAAACCGAATGGGGTGTCACTCACGGGATTCCTCGGCTGGTAAGGCCACCGGTTCTGCCCGGTGGCGACTGCCCGACTTACACACACCCAGCGTAGACACCGCGACGGGATCGGGCCTCGGTGCTTCGCCGACTCATGGCCTGCGGCAGGATGGATGCCTCCTGGTACGTACGTGTCATTCACGTACTTACCGAAGACAACCGCTGGAGACGCCCGGTGAGTTCCCCAGATCCGCAGGTTCGCGCAGCGCGAAACCCTTCAACCAGTCCGGCCGTGCGCGGCCCCGTCGTCGCGGTCACCGGTGCCGCGTCCGGCATCGGCGCCCTGCTCACCGAGCGGCTCGCCGCCTCCGACGAGATCAAGCAGGTGCTCGCCATCGACGAGCGGCGGGGCGAGTGCGCCTCCGCCACCTGGCACGTTCTGGACGTACGGGATCCGGCCATCGCGGAGAAGCTGCGCGGCGCGGACGTCGTGGTGCACCTCGCGCTCGATCTCGATCTCGAGTCCGACCCGGCGGCACGCACCGCCTACAACGTGCGCGGCACCCAGACCGTGCTCACCGCCGCCGCCGCGGCCGGTGTGCACCGCGTCGTGCTCTGCACCTCGGCCATGGTCTACGGGGCCCTTCCCGACAACGAGCTGCCGCTCTCGGAGGACGCCGAGCTGCGCGCCACCGCGGAGGCGACCGGCGTCGGCGACCTCCTGGAGATCGAGCGGCTGGCCCGCCGCGCCCCTCGCGCGCACCCCGGCCTCAACGTCACCGTGGTGCGTCCCTCGGTGCTCGTCGGCGGCATGGACACGGCCCTCACGCGCTACTTCGAGTCCCCGCGCCTGCTCGTGGTGGCCGGTTCGCGGCCCGCCTGGCAGTTCTGCCACGTGGAGGACCTGTGCGGCGCGCTGGAGTACGCCGTCCTGGAGAAGGTCGACGGAGAGCTCGCGGTCGGCTGCGACGGGTGGCTGGAGCAGGAGGAGGTCGAGGAGCTGAGCGGGATCCGCCGCATGGAGCTGCCCTCGGCGGTCGCGCTCGGCGCCGCGGCCCGGCTGCACCGCATCGGCCTCACGCCCTCGCCCGCGGGTGACCTCGCCTACACGATGTACCCCTGGGTCGTCAGCGGGAGCAGGCTGCACGATGCCGGATGGCGGCCCCAGTGGACGAACGAGGAGGTCCTCGCGGAGCTCCTGGAGGAGGTCGCGGGCCGGCGCACTGTGGCCGGCCGGCGGCTCGGGCGCAAGGACGCGACGGCCGCGGGCGCGGCGGGCGCGACAGTGGCCCTGCTGGGTACGGCGGCCGTGGTGCGGCGGGTGCGCAAGGCCCGGCGGCGCATCTGAGGCACGGGGGCCGGACGGGAAGACCCCGCCGGCGGCCCCGCCGTGCGGAAAACCCGACTCCAAGCGGGTGCCCTGTAGGAGGCTCCAATTCACGGGTGCCGGACCGTACGGCACGATGAAGGCATGGCATCCACCCAGCACGACCACCCCGGTGAGCAGGCGGCCCAGGACCCCATCAGACTGCTCGCCGTCCGGGAGACCCCGCTCTCCGTCGACGAGGTCTTCCGCGCGGTCGGCGACGACGCGGCGGGCGGTACCGCGCTCTTCGTGGGGACCGTACGCAACCACGACGGCGGGGCCGACGTGGACCGGCTCGGGTACTCGTGCCACCCGACCGCGGAGGCCGAGATGCGACGTGTCGCCGAGAAGGTCGCCGCCGAGTACCCGGTGCGCGCGCTCGCGGCGGTGCACCGCGTCGGCGATCTGACGGTGGGCGACCTCGCCGTGGTCGTCGCCGTGTCGTGTCCGCACCGCGGCGAGGCCTTCGAGGCGTGCCGCAAGCTCATCGACGACCTCAAGCACGAGGTCCCGATCTGGAAGCACCAGACGTTCGCCGATGGGACGGAAGAGTGGGTCGGGGCCTGCTGAGGCTCCGGTTGCGTAACCGCCACCCTGCGGCGAGCGTTGACAGTGCGGATGGTTAATCTGCTGATCAGTCAGTTGCGGTCGCACATGGGGTCGGGAGGTCGGCATGGCAGTGCTCTTGTGGCTGCTGATTCCGGTTGTCGCTGCGGTCGGCGCCGCGCTCTGGGGCTCGTGGGCCGGACGGAGCAGGCACAAGACGGGTGACGTCACCGAGCTCAGCGGGTACGAACGTTTCCGCGAGGCGATGGAGAAGTCCCACTCCGGGACGTGAGGCCGCAGGGGCCGTCTCCCGTACGGACCGGCCCCACAGGTGCACGCACGGGCCCGTCCCGTACTGTCGTTCCATGCCACGCCGCACCGCGACGATGCTCGCCTCGACTCTGATGCTGATCGCGCTGCTCTGCGCGGGGGTCCTCATCAAAGTGCCCTACGCGGAGATGTCCCCGGGTCCGACGGTGAACACCCTCGCGGACCACGACGGCGAACCCGTCATCCAGATCGCCGGACACAAGACGTACGAGACCTCCGGGCATCTCAACATGACGACCGTCCGGGTCACCAGCGCCGACTTCAACATGAACCTGGTGTCGGCGGTCTACGGGTGGCTCGCCCACGACAGCATCGTGGTGCCGCACGACACCCTGTACCCGGACGGCCAGACGGAGGAGCAGTCCTCGCAGGAGAACGCCGAGGAGTTCAGCCAGTCCCAGGAGAGCGCCAAGGTCGCCGCCCTGGAGGAGCTGAACATCCCCGTGAAGTCGTGGGTGATCGTTTCCTCGGTCGTCAAGGACAGCCCCGCCGAGGGCCGGCTGCACGCCGGTGACGTCATCAAGGCCGTCGACGGCACCAGGATCACCAAGCCCGCCGACGTCGCCAAGCTGGTCACCAAGCACAAGGCCGGCGAGAACGTCGTGTTCACGGTCGTGCCCGTCAAGCAGGCCGCCGCCGCCGAGAAGGAGGGCAAGGAGGCGACCACGACGGAGAACGTGACGATCAGGACCGACAAGGCCGACGACGGCCGCGCGATCGTCGGCATCCAGGCCGGGACCGACCACACCTTCCCGTTCCAGATCGACATCAAGCTCGCCGACGTCGGCGGCCCCAGCGCCGGTCTGATGTTCTCCCTCGGCATCGTCGACAAGCTCACGCCCACCGATCTGACGGGCGGCAAGTTCGTGGCAGGCACCGGCACCATCGACGACGACGGCAAGGTCGGCCCCATCGGCGGCATCGGGATGAAGCTCGTCGGCGCGCGCGACAAGGGAGCGCAGTACTTCCTGACGCCGAAGGACAACTGCGCGACCGCGGCCAAGGACACCCCGAACGGGCTCACGCTCGTCAAGGTGGACACCCTGGACGACGCGATGGGCGCCCTGAAGGACATTCGCAGTGGCAACACCGGCGCCCTGCCGAAGTGCACCGCCAAGAGCTGAGACACGGCTCTACGTAGAGGGGCGCTGCGGGATCTCCCGCAGCGCCCCTCTACGTAGTCGTGGAAAACCTCACTCGGCGAACGTCGCCGCCAGCGCCTCGGCGAGCCCCGGTACCAGGTCCGAGCCCGTGAGGACCTCGGTCGGCGAGTCCTTCTCGCGCAGCCGCAGGGCCGAGTCACGGGTCCCGTCGCGCAGCACCGCGACCGTCATCCGGACCTCCTGGCGGTCCGGGTGCTGGGCGACCCACTGGGTGAGCTTCTTGCCGGTGAGCCCTTCGGGGACGGACGCCTCGGCGGACGGCGGCAGCATCAGGCGCTCCACCGTCAGCGCACAGCCCGCGACGGCGTCGGGCCACGCGATGGTGCCGAGGAACTCGTCCAGCGGCTTGGAGGCGGGGATCTCGTCCTGGAGGATCGGGGTGAAGCCACTGCTCTCGCCCTCGCTCTCCAGGCCGAGCTGGGCGGCGAGGGCCGGTTCCTGGGTGCGCAGGGCGGCGGTGTCGACGAGGGCGAAGAGGCGTGCGGGCTGGTCCCAGCCCATGCCGGAGGCGTACTCGTCGATCTCGAGAACGGCCCGGGTGAGGGGGCTTGCAGCCATGGGGGTGTTGGACATGGTCACAATCCTGCCTCGTTCGTCCCCCGAAGCGGGAACTGAGTAAAGCCTGAGTAAGTTGCATAGGTGAGGGGTCCGCGATCTCGGGGGCCTGACAGATCGATTAGCGAACTATCGAGGTGCGCACCTTGGCTTTCCAGATGCCGGACCGGGGCGGGGGTCCGACGGGACCGCGGATCAGAGTGGGACGCCCCTCCCGGCGTGCCCGGACGCTGCTGCTGACGCTTGGCGTCCTGGCCGTGCTCGGCATGGCCTTCGTCATGTTCTCCGGGTTCTGGACGGACTGGCTCTGGTACCGGTCGGTCAAGTACTCGTCCGTGTTCACGACGACGCTGCAGACGAAGATCGGACTCTTCTTCGTCTTCGGTCTGCTCATGGCGCTCGCCGTGGGTGTGAACATCTGGCTGGCTCACCGGCTGCGCCCGCCGCTGAGCGCGATGTCGACGGAGCAGCAGAGTCTCGACCGCTACCGCATGGGCATCGCGCCCTTCAAGAAGTGGCTGCTGCTCGGGATCACCGCCCTCGTCGGCCTGATCGCGGGCGCCTCGGCCGCGAGCCAGTGGCGCACATGGCTGCAGTACGTGAACGGCGTGCCGTTCCACCAGAAGGACTCGCAGTTCCACCTGGACGTGTCGTTCTACGCGTTCGACCTGCCCTGGTACCGCTTCCTGCTCGGCTTCGGCTTCGCCGCGGCCGTCATCGGCCTGGTCGCTGCCGCGCTGACGCACTACCTGTACGGCGGACTGCGCATCACCAGCCCGGGCGCGCGCGCCACGGCGGCCGCGACGGGACACCTCTCCGTCCTCCTGGGCCTCTTCGTGGCCCTCAAGGCCGTCGCGTACTGGCTCGACCGGTACGGGCTCGCGGTGAAGTCCAGCGACTTCAAGGCGACGGACAACTGGACGGGCCTCAGGTACGTCGACGCGACCGCGTACCTGCCGGCGAAGACGATCCTGTTCTGCATCGCCGTCATCTGCGCCCTGCTGTTCTTCGCGACCCTGTGGCGGCGCACCTGGCAGCTGCCGGTCATCGGCTTCGGCCTGATGGTGCTCTCGGCGATCCTGATCGGCGGCCTGTACCCGGCCATCGTGCAGAAGTTCCAGGTGCAGCCGAACGAGCAGTCCAAGGAAGCGCCGTACATCAAGAAGAACATCGACGCCACGCGCAAGGCGTACGGCATCGACAAGGCGACGGTCGGCGCCTACAACGGCGAGGGGTCCGACAAGGACACCAAGAAGCAGCGCGCCGAGGCCGACTCGGCGGCCAGCTACCGCCTGAACGACCCGAACATCGTGTCGCCGACCTTCCAGCAGCTGGAGCAGCAGCGGAAGTACTACCAGTTCCCGACGACTCTCGACGTGGACCGCTACAACGGCCAGGACACCGTCGTGGGCCTGCGCGAGCTGAACCTCGGCAAGCTGGACAAGCGCAACTGGATCAACGACCACTTCGTCTACACGCACGGCTACGGAGCCGTGACGGCGAAGGGCACCTCCACCTCGCAGGGCGCCCCGCAGTTCACCGAGTCGGGCCTGCCGACCAGCGGTGACCTCGGGGACTACAACCAGCGGATCTACTACGGCGAGAAGACGACGCAGTACTCGATCGTCGGCGGGCCGCAGAAGGAGCTGGACTACGAGCAGGAAGACGGCACGCAGAAGACCACGAGCTACAAGGGCCACAGCGGCGTCAACCTGTCGAACCCGATCAACCGCGCCGCGTACGCGGTGGCCTTCAGCGAACCGCAGATCCTGTACTCCGGCGCCATCGGTGACGGCTCGCGGATCCTGTACAACCGCACGCCCAAGGAGCGCGTCGAGGCCGTCGCGCCCTGGCTGACCATCGACGGCGACGCGTACCCGACCGTCGTGAACGGCAAGATCAAGTGGATCGTCGACGCCTACACGACGTCGAACGGCTACCCCTACGCGTCCCGCACGACGCTCGGCGACACCACGGCCGACTCGCTCAACCAGGGCGACAGCCAGCGCTCCGTGGTGGCGCAGCAGAACCAGGTCAACTACATCCGCAACTCGGTGAAGGCGACCGTCGACGCGTACACGGGCGAGGTCAAGCTCTACGCGTGGGACGAGAGCGACCCGGTCCTGAAGACCTGGGAGAAGGCGTTCCCCGGCACGGTGCAGCCCAAGAGCGACATCCCGGCCGACCTGAAGGAGCACCTGCGCTACCCGCAGGACATGTTCAAGGTCCAGCGGGAGCTGCTGAGCCTGTACCACGTGACGGACTCGGACCAGTTCTACAACGCGTCCGACGCCTGGCAGGTGCCGAACGACCCGACCAAGAAGGACAACAGCGCGGTCCCGCCGTACTACCTGTCCATGAAGATGCCGGGTCAGAACAGCCAGCAGTTCTCTCTGACGACGACGTTCACCCCCAGTGGAAGGCCGAACCTCAGAGCCTTCATGGCGGTGGACGCCGACGCGACCAGTAGGGACTACGGCGCCATAAGGCTGCTGAGAGTCACCGAGGACAAGGTCCAGGGACCGGAGCAGGTACAGAACAAGCTCAATTCCTGGGACCCGGTGGCGAACTGGGTGCGCGACATGAAGGGCGCCGACTCGACGGTCCTGTACGGCAATCTGCTGACAGTGCCACTCGACAGCGGCTTCCTCTACGTCGAGCCGATCTACGCACAGGGGCGGAACTCCGAGTACCCGCTGATGCGCAAGGTCGCCGTCTCCTACGGAGACAAGATGGGCTTCGCCAACTCGCTCTCGGACGCGCTGAACGACGCCTTCGAGGTGGACGGCGGCTCGTCGACCGAACCGGAGAAACCGGGCGGTGGGGACACGACCACCCCGACGGACTCCACGGTCAAGGAAGCCCTCGCGGACGCCGAGAAGGCCTTCGAGGCCGGTCAGAAGGCTCTGAAGGACGGCGACTGGGCCGCGTACGGCACGGCACAGGACGATCTGCAGAGCGCCCTGGAGCGTGCCGACAAGGCCCAGACGGAGGCCGAGAAGAAAGCCGGCAAGAACGGCGACGGCAAGTCCGGCGGCAGCGACAAGAGCGGTTCCGACGGCAAGAGCAGTGGCGGCTGAGAAGCAGAGGGGCAGGTCGGAGGCTGAGTGAGCACCACCCCGCGCCGTGGTACGGTTGCAACACAACGGCGCGGGGTGGAGCAGCTCGGTAGCTCGCTGGGCTCATAACCCAGAGGTCGCAGGTTCAAATCCTGTCCCCGCTACTGATGATCGAAGGCTCGGAAGCTAAGGCTTCCGGGCCTTCGGTGCGTCAGGGCACCGGGTGTCATGAGTCACTGGCATGTGCGGTGCGATCCCGGTGACTCGGTACACGTGCTCAGTCCGTATCAGAGATGTACCAGGTGCGTCCCAGGTACGTGCGAAGAATGCTTCACCCGGGGAGACTTGGGGAATCTGTGTTTCACTTATCTCTCTGTGGGCATGTCGACAAAACGCTGAAGTGACCTCACTGGCTGCGGTATTCACGATGTACCCAGGTTGCAGGTGGTGCGACGATGGACGTTATGGGGGACAAGGCAACTCTGTTGGAGACAGGGCGGTTTGTGCAGCCGACAGATCGGGACGAACCCGGTGAAGCTGCCGAAGAAGCACGCCAGCGGCTGGCCGCGGAGGCCGGCGACGTCGAGGCGATGAGCGTCCTCGGCGCCATGCTGCTGCGCCGCGGTGATCTCGACGGGGCCGAGCCTCTGCTGCGCAACGCCACGAGCGTGGGCGACCGGGCCGCCGCCAACAATCTGGGTGTCCTGCTGCACCAGCGGGGCTACGCCGACGAAGCCGCGGGATGGTGGCGCATCGCCGCCGTCGCCGGCTCCGCCGCCGCAGCCCACGCCCTGGGCAGGCACCACCGCGAGCGCGGCGACGAGCCCGCCGCCGAGTACTGGCTGCGCCAGTCCGCCGAGCAGGGGCACACGCTCGGCGCGTACGCCCTCGCCGACCTCCTGGAGCACCGCAGCGACGTCGGCGCCGAGCGCTGGATGCGGGTCGCCGCCGAGCGGGGGCATCGGGAGGCCGCGTACCGCCTCGCCCGCGCGCTCGACCGCAAGGGCGGCACCGACGTGCTGGTGGCGGGGGACAGCAGGAACCCCGCAGAGGAAGCCGAGCAGTGGTACCGCCAGGCCGCCGCGCGCGGGCACCGCAGGGGCGCGCTGCACCTCGGCGCGATCCTGGAGAAGCGCGGCGAGCTGAAGGAGGCCGGCCGCTGGTACCTGACGTCCGCCAAGGACGGCGAGCCGCGCGCCGCGTGCGCCCTCGCCTTCCTGCTGCGCGACGCGGGCGACGAGGAGAGCGCCGCCGTGTGGTGGCTGCGCGCCGCCCAGGACGGCGACGGCAACGCCGCGAACGCGCTGGGCGCGCTGCACGCCGGACGCGGCGAGACCCAGACCGCCGAGCGCTGGTACCGGGCCGCCATGGACGCGGGCGACAACAACGGCGCGTACAACCTCGGCCTGCTGTGCGCCGAGCAGAAGCGCACCGCGCAGGCCGAGGACTGGTACCGGCGCGCCGCCTACGCCGGGCACCGCGAGGCGGCCAACGCGCTCGCCGTGCTGCTCCTGCAGAACGGGGACGCGGTCGGGGCCGAGCCCTGGTTCTCCAAGGCCGCCGAGGCGGGCAGCGTCGACGCCGCCTTCAACCTGGGCATCCTCTACGCGGGTCGCGAGGAGGAGGAGTCGGCTCTCAAGGCGGTCCAGTGGTACGAGCGGGCCGCGGCCGGCGGGCACACCGAGGCCGCGCTCCAGGCGGGCATCGCGCGACTGCGCGACGGCGACGAGCAGGGCGCCGAGCGGCATCTGCGGTGCGCGGCGGGCGGGGGCAGCCCCGAGGCCGCGTACCGGCTCGCCTCGCTGCTCGACCTGCGGACGCCGCCCGCACCCCGGCACGAGCTGGGGGAGCCGGTCACGGAGAAGACCGAGTGCGAGGAGTGGTACGAGCGGGCCGCCGAGCACGGGCACCGGCGCGCGCAGGTGCGGGTCGGGATGCTGGCCGCCGCGCGCGGGGACGTCGTCGAGGCCGCACGGTGGTACCGGGAGGCCGCGGAGGCCGGATCGCGCAACGGGGCGTTCAATCTCGGGCTGCTGCTCGCGCGGGAGGGCAGTGAGCCGGAGGCGGCGCTGTGGTGGACCCGGGCGGCTGATGCGGGGCACGGGCGGGCGGCGTTGCGGCTGGCTCTGCTGTGTGCGCGGCGCGGGGAGCTGGCTGCCGGGCAGAAGTGGGCGTCCCGGGCTGTGGAGCTGGGGCCCGCCGAGGTCGCCGAGCGGGCCGGGCGGCTTCGGGACGCCTTGCGGCAGGAGCTGTCCGCGTAGGGCTGAGACGGGGTCGGGGCCCGATGAGCGCTTGCCCCGCGCCGGGGTGCCGCCCCGCCCACCCTGCCGCCCCGGGCGGCGAGCAGGCGGGGATTGCCCCAGGCGGGGGGCTCGGTGGAAGGGATTTGCGCTGGTCGGGGGTGGCGCGTAAGGTTGTGTTCACCGACGCGGGGTGGAGCAGCTCGGTAGCTCGCTGGGCTCATAACCCAGAGGTCGCAGGTTCAAATCCTGTCCCCGCTACTGAAAGTCCGAAGCCCGGAATCATCAAGGTTCCGGGCTTCGGCGTGTTCACGGCTTGTGGCCCACCGCCTCCTCGTACAGCTTCCTGTCCACCGTCCTCGACTCCGGCAGCGGATCGCCCTTCGAGACCCCGGCCGCCGCGTACGCCTTCTGCAGCCGGTCCGTCGTGCCGGCGCGGATCTCCCAGTCCATGCGGAGCGAGGGCGTCGACTCCAGGACCTTCTTGTCGGTCTTCAGGAGCGTGGCCAGCTCCGTGACGAAGGCCGGGTCCTTCTTGTAGTCGCCCGCGAAGTACGTGTTCACCGTGCGGATGTACGCGCGCAGGAACGCCACGCCCGCGTCCGGGTCCTCGGAGAGCAGGTTCGGGCCGAACAGCAGGCCGCCCAGCGGCTCGCCCAGGGGCTGGCCGCCGAGGAACGCGTAGCGCTTGTCTCCGTCGACCTTGCGCCAGACCGGGTCGAGCAGCCAGGCGGAGTCGACGCCGCCGTTCTGCAGTGCGGTCAGCACGTCCGCCGAGCCGAGCTGCTGGAACTGGATCTTGTCGAGGCCGCCGCCGTGCTTCTTCAGCGCCGTGTTCATCGGGTACGAGATGACCGAGCCCTTGCCGATCATCGTGCCCATCTTCCGGCCCGCCATCGGGACGTGGGACGCGCTCTCGCCGTTCTTCAGGCGGACCCACAGGCCGCTCTTCGACTTCGGGTCGGGGGAGAAGTTGCCCGCGACCCACTTGATGTCGAAGCCGCCCAGGATGCCGTTCATGACGGCCGCCTCGGGGGCCGCCCACTGCGCGTCGATGTCGCCCTTCGCCAGCAGGGGGAGTGCGTCGGGGGTGGGCAGGACCTTGAGCGTGACGTCCAGGCCCTCCTTCTTGAACTCGCCCTTCTCGACGGCCATTTCGAGCGGCGCCACGTACTCGGCGCTGAGGGTGCCGGTCGCGACGGTCAGCTTGCGGGGCTTCGCGAGTTTCACGGGTGCGGGGGCGCCGGACGCGCAGCGCGCGGGCTCGCGGTCGGTCGCCAGGTCGGACGGGTCGGTCCAGCTGCCCCTGCCGCAACCGTCGACCGCCTTGATCGTGCGGGGCGCGGCCGCGGATCCGGACGAGCCGGTGTCGTTCCCGCCGCAGGCCGCGGTGGTGAGGAGCAGGGCGCCGGTCGCGAGCAGGGCCGTACCCAGGTGTCTGGTGCGCATGGAACCTCCGTACGAGTACACGGAAAGCCGAGGGAGAGGTCAGGACTGGCCGCGGCCGCGGTCGCGCGGCGCCCAAGGGGTGAGGAACCGGCCGGCCAGGCGGACCAGTTCGGAGAAGACGACGCCGAGCACGGCGACGCAGACGATGCCGACGAACATCACGTCGTTCTGGAAGAGGGCCCGCGCGTCGAAGATGAGATGGCCGAGGCCGTTCGTCGCCGCGATCTGCTCCGAGGCCACGATCACGAGGACCGCCACGCCCGCCGCGATCCGGGCGCCCACCAGGACCGCGGGCAGCGAGGCGGGCAGCAGGACGTGGCGGAACATCTGCCACGGGGAGGCGCCGAAGACCTGTCCCGCATCTCGGTGCCCGGCGGGAACCGAGACCACCGCCGCCATCGTTGAGATCCATACGAAGAAGAAAACGGTCGCCGCGACGAGTGCGATCTGAGGGCCTTCGCCGAGGCCGAACATGTTGAGGAAGACGGGGAGGAGAGCGAGCTTGGGTACGACGTACAGAGCGTCGAGCAAAGGCTCGAGCGCCGCTCGGATCAGGGAGATCGAGCCCATGAGCAGACCCAGCAGATAGCCCGTCACCGTACCGATCGCATAGCCCGCGAGGACCCGCTTGAGAGTGGCCCACACATCCGGCCACAGATCACCGTCGGCGGCTCTGTCCCAGCCGTCGGCGAGGATCGTGGACGGGGCCGGGTAGACGCGGTCGTCGATCCAGGACCGGTCGGCCGCCAGCTGCCACAGCAGCACCAGGAGCAGCGGGACGGCGACGGCGAGGGCGAGTTCCAGGGTGCGGCGCCTGCGGCGGGTGCGGTCGGGGTGGAGTTCCTGGGGGCCGGGGGCGCGGACCAGGAGGTCCTCGCCGGGGGCCTCGGCGGGCGTGGTCGTCGTCATGCCGGGATCGCCTCCTGGTGCACCTCGCCGCGCAGCAGGTCCCACAGCTCGCCCTTGAGGGAGGTGAACTCGGGGGTGTCGCGGATGTCCCCGGTGCGCGGCCGCGGGAACGGCGGGCGGCGCTCGGCGATCACCCGCCCCGGGCGGGCCGACATCACCAGGACGCGGTCGCCGAGGACGATCGCCTCCTCCAGGCTGTGCGTGATGAACAGGGTCGTGGTGTGCGTCGACTGGGTCAGGGCGAGCAGTTCGTCCTGGAGGATCGTGCGGAGCTGGGCGTCGAGCGCGGCGAAGGGCTCGTCCATGAGCAGGATCTCGGGCTCCACCGCCAGGGCCCGGGCGATCGCGACGCGCTGGCGCATGCCGCCGGAGAGCGCGGCGGGGTAGGCGTCGGCGAAGTCGGCGAGGCCCATGCGGGTGAGCCAGTCGCGGGCCCGGGCGTTCGCCTCCCGGCGCGGGACCTTCTGGACGTCCAGGCCGAAGCGGACGTTGGCCAGCACCGTCTTCCAGTCGTAGATGCCGTAGTCCTGGAAGATCATGGCGGCCGGGCGGGGGCTGCCGGTGCGGATCTCCAGGGTGCCGGTGGAGGGGCGGGTCAGGCCCGCCGCGATGCGCAGGAGGGTGGACTTGCCGCAGCCCGACGGGCCCACCACGCAGACGAACTCGCCGGGGGCGACGGTGAGGTCCAGGGGGCCGAGGGCGTGGGTGGGGCCGAAGGTGCGGGTGAGGTCGTGGGCTTGCAGCTTGGGGTGCATGGGCCCTCCGGGGTGCGGGGGTTTGGTGGGCGCCCGCGAGAATATGACGGGGTGTCAGATTCTGGAAGAGGGGAGGATGGTGGGGGTTCGTTGCCGGGTGTCGCGCCGTGGGGGTTCTCGCGCAGTTCCCCGCGCCCCTGGTGGGGCACAAAAGAAGCGGCCCGCACCGGGAAGGTGCGGGCCGCTTCGGGAAAGCTCGGGCTACGGGGCGCTGCAGGCCGGGCACAGGCCGCGGTAGGTGACCTCCACGTCGGAGATCGTGAAGCCGAAGCGCTCCGAGTCGGGCAGGCTCATCAGTGGATTGCCCGTCGGGTGGACGTCCCGGATCTGGCCGCACTGCGCGCAGACGAGGTGCTGGTGCGGGCGGTGCGCGTTCGGGTCGTAGCGCTTGGCCCGCTTGTCGGTGGCGACCTCGATGACCTCGCCCAGCGACACCATCTCGCCCAGGGTGTTGTAGACGGTGGCCCGGGAGATCTCGGGCAGCTTCGCGACAGCGCGGGCGTGGACCTCGTCGGCCGTCAGATGGACGTGGTCGCCGTCGAGGACCTCTGCCACGACACGGCGCTGGGCGGTCATCCGCCAGCCGCGTCCGCGCAGTCGTTCCAACAGGTCACTCATGAAATCCAGCCTAACAGCCAGGGGAGCGGATCCCGAACGGGTGTGACTTTGGAGCTTTGCTTGACTTAGACATTGTCCATTGTAGGATCGCAAACGGCTCAGGCCAAGCGACAGGACGACTCCGGAAGGGCCCCCAATGTCCGAGAATCACGAAGCAATCGTCACTGACCCGAAGTCGGAGGGGGAGGGTGGTTGCCCGGTCGCGCACGGGCGTGCGGCGCACCCGACCCAGGGCGGCGGAAACCGCCAGTGGTGGCCGGAGCGGCTCAACCTGAAGATCCTCGCGAAGAACCCCGCGGTCGCGAACCCGATGGGTGAGGACTTCGACTACCGCGAGGCGTTCGGCGCGCTGGACCTCGCCGCGGTCAAGCAGGACATCGCCGAGGTGCTCACCACCTCGCAGGACTGGTGGCCGGCCGACTTCGGCAACTACGGCCCGCTGATGATCCGGATGGCCTGGCACTCGGCCGGCACGTACCGCATCAGCGACGGCCGCGGCGGCGCCGGCGCCGGTCAGCAGCGCTTCGCGCCGCTCAACAGCTGGCCGGACAACGCCTCGCTCGACAAGGCGCGCCGTCTGCTGTGGCCGGTGAAGAAGAAGTACGGCAAGAACATCTCGTGGGCCGACCTCCTGATCCTCACGGGCAATGTCGCGCTGGAGACCATGGGCTTCGAGACCTTCGGGTTCGCCGGTGGCCGCGCGGACGTCTGGGAGGCCGAGGAGGACGTCTACTGGGGTCCCGAGACCGAGTGGCTCGGCGACAAGCGCTACACGGGCGACCGCGAGCTGGAGAACCCGCTCGGCGCCGTCCAGATGGGCCTCATCTACGTCAACCCCGAGGGCCCCAACGGCAACCCGGACCCGGTCGCCGCGGCCCGCGACATCCGTGAGACCTTCCGCCGCATGGCGATGAACGACGAGGAGACCGTCGCCCTCATCGCCGGTGGCCACACCTTCGGCAAGACCCACGGCGCGGGCCCGGCCGACAAGGTCGAGGCCGACCCGGAGGCCGCCCCCATGGAGCAGCTGGGCCTCGGCTGGAAGTCCAGCCACGGCACCGGTGTCGGCAAGGACGCGATCACGTCCGGCCTCGAGGTCACCTGGACCAGCACGCCGACCCAGTGGGGCAACGGCTTCTTCAAGAACCTCTTCGAGTACGAGTACGAGCTCACGAAGAGCCCGGCCGGTGCCAACCAGTGGATCGCCAAGGACGCCGAGGAGATCATCCCCGACGCCTTCGACTCCGCGAAGAAGCACAAGCCGACCATGCTCACCACCGACCTGTCGCTGCGCTTCGACCCGGTCTACGAGCAGATCTCGCGCCGCTTCTACGAGAACCCCGACCAGTTCGCGGACGCCTTCGCCCGCGCCTGGTACAAGCTGACGCACCGCGACATGGGCCCGGTCGTGCGCTACCTCGGCCCCGAGGTGCCCAGCGAGGAGCTGCTGTGGCAGGACCCGCTGCCCGCGCGTGAGGGCGAGCTGATCGACGCCGCCGACGTGGCCGCTCTCAAGGAGCAGATCCTCGGCACCGACCTGACCGTCTCCCAGCTGGTCTCCGCCGCCTGGGCCGCCGCCTCCTCCTTCCGCGGCAGCGACAAGCGCGGTGGCGCGAACGGCGCCCGGATCCGCCTGGAGCCGCAGCGCGGCTGGGAGGTCAACAACCCGGACGAGCTCGCCACGGTGCTGCGCACCCTGGAGGGCGTCCAGGAGTCCTTCAACGCCAAGGGCGCCAAGAAGGTCTCCCTCGCCGACCTGATCGTGCTCGCGGGCACCGCGGCCGTCGAGCAGGCGGCCAAGGACGGCGGCGTCCCGGTCGAGGTCGCGTTCTCGCCGGGCCGTGTCGACGCCTCGCAGGAGCAGACGGACGTCGAGTCGTTCGCCGCGCTGGAGCCGGCCGCCGACGGCTTCCGCAACTACGTGGGCAAGGGCAACCGCCTCCCCGCCGAGTTCCTGCTGATCGACAAGGGCAACCTGCTCGACCTGAGCGCGCCCGAGCTGACCGTCCTCGTCGGCGGCCTGCGCGTCCTCGGCGCCAACGCGGGCGGTTCGAAGCACGGTGTCCTCACCGAGCGTCCGGGCACGCTGACGAACGACTTCTTCGTCAACCTGCTCGACATGGACTACAGCTGGAAGTCCACGTCGTCCGCGCAGGACGAGTTCGAGGGCCGCGACGCCTCCGGCGCCGTGAAGTGGACCGGCACCCGTGCCGACCTCGTCTTCGGCTCCAACTCCGAGCTGCGGGCGGTCGCCGAGGTCTACGCGAGCGACGACGCCAAGGAGAAGTTCGTCCAGGACTTCGCCGCGGCGTGGACCAAGGTCATGGACCTGGACCGGTTCGACCTGCGCTGAGCATGAGGAGGAGGGCCGGTTCCCCTGGGCGGGGAGCCGGCCCTCTTTCGCGTCTCCTCAGACGGTGAGCGGGGGTCCGTGCCGCCGGGCCGGGACCCAGCAGCGGATGATGTCGCGCACCGACACGATGCCGACCGGCTCCCGGCCGTCGAGCACGATCAGGTGCCGGAAGCCGCCGTGGGTCATCGCCTGCGCGGCGTCCTCCAGGGTCCAGGCGGGAGCGGCGAAGACGACGTCCGTGGTGGTGTGGGTGTCGGCGGTCTCGATGTCCGGGTTCTGGTTGCGGCCGAGGGAGTTGAGGACGTCGCGCTCGGTCAGGATGCCGATGCCGGAGCCGTCCGGGTCGAGGACCACGGCGGCGCCGACGCGGCGGCTGGACATCAGCCGGGCCGCCTGGCGCAGGGTGTGGGTCGGTCCGATGGTGAGGACCATCGTGCTCATGGCGTCGCGGACGAGCATGGATGGAGCCACCTTCCTGTGTGAGGTACCTGTCGACCGCTCAACGCTGCGCGTGAAGCGGTTCACAAGTTCACAAGTGGGGGGACTCTCAGAGTTACAGGTAAAGGGAGTGCCAACAAGAGGGCGCGTGAGGTGAGTTCGGGGGCGCCCGCCGCGCGGAGGGGGTCCGGTCAGCGGGGGTCGAGGTGGCGCAGCATCTCGTCGTGCAGCAGGCCGTTCGACGCCGCCGCGTTGCCGCTGTGCGGGCCCGGGGTGCCGTCGAGCCCGGTGAAGGAGCCTCCGGCCTCGGTCACCACGATCGCGTTCGCCGCCATGTCCCACAGGGAGAGCTCGGGCTCCGCGCAGATGTCGACCGAGCCCTCGGCGACCATCATGTACGGCCAGAAGTCGCCGTAGCCGCGCGTGCGCCAGACCTTCCGGGTCAGGTCCATGAACCCGTCGAGGCGGCCCTGCTCCTCCCAGCCGCTCAGCGAGGAGTAGGCGAAGGAGGCGTCCGACATGCGGCTCACCTGGGAGACGTGCAGCCGGCTTGCGGAGGTCAGGCTGCGGCCGGTGTACGCGCCCGCGCCCTTCGCCGCCCACCAGCGCCGGCCGAGCGCGGGGGCCGACACCACGCCGACCACCGGCTGGAAGCCGCCCTCGCCCGCCTCCATGAGGGAGATCAGCGTGGCCCAGACCGGCACCCCGCGGACATAGTTCTTCGTGCCGTCGATCGGGTCGATCACCCAGCGGCGCGGGCCGGTGCCCTCGACGCCGTACTCCTCGCCGAGGATCGCGTCGCGCGGCCTGGCCCGCTGGAGGTTGCCACGGATCAGCTCCTCGGCGGCCTTGTCGGCCTCGCTCACCGGCGTCATGTCGGGCTTCGTCTCGACCTTCAGGTCGAGGGCCTTGAAGCGGGCCATGGTCGCGGCGTCGGCGGTGTCGGCGAGGACATGGGCGAGGCGCAGATCATCGTGGTAATCGGGCATGACTGCACAGTAGCGACCGTGATCGGTTCCGGGCCACAGGGCCCGTGTCCGTAACCGGTGCCCTGGGCGGTGTGCGGGCTATTGACAGTGCGGACAAGCCCGTCAACTCTGGCGAAACGAGCCGTACGCACACACGGCTGTCCCGGGAGGCGACGATGCCCGCAGCACGCGAATCCCTGTTGGACGCGGCCTATACGGCGCTCGCCCGGCGGCCCTGGGGCGGCGTGCGGATGGTGGACGTGGCGGCGGTCGCCGGGGTGTCCCGGCAGACGCTCTACAACGAGTTCGGCAGCAAGGAAGGGCTCGCGCGGGCCCTCGTGCGGCGGGAGGCCGACGCCTATCTCGCGGGCGTCGACCGGGCCCTGAAGGAGGGCGGGCTCGACCTGGTCGCCGAGTGGACGGTGACCGCGGCGCGGCGCAATCCGCTGGTGCGGGCGGCGCTCACCGGGTGCTGGAGCGAGCGGCTGCCCTCGCCGACGCTGACCGCGGTCCCGTCCTCCTCCGCCGTGCCGGCGCAGCGCCGCGCGGACGGGCCGCTGCCCGCCCCCGCCGACTTCGTCGCCGCCGTGCGCGACCGGTCGCTGGCGGCGCTCGGGGTGCCGAGTGCGCCCAAGACCGAGTCCGAGGCCTTGGCCCGCGACTGCGAGCTGGCGGTGCGTCTGGCGCTGTCGTGCGTGCTGGCGCCGGTGGAGGAGGGCGGGGTGGGGCGGCTGGTGCGCGAGGCGCTCCGGGCGCGGACTACTTGAGCCAGCCGATCTTCGTGTAGTCGCTGCTCGCGAGGCCGCTGGCGCCGTAGTTGGCCAGGCCCGAGCGGACGGCGAGGATCTGCGGGCGCTGGTACAGCTCGATGGAGTGGCCGAGCTTCCACAGCTCCTGGTCGGCCTCGTTGTAGAGCTTGTTCGCCTCTGCGGTGTCGGTGGTCCGCTGCGCCTTCTTCAGCAGGTCGTCGACCTTCGGGGAGCCGACGGAACCGTAGTTCTGCAGCAGGTTCTTGCCCTGCGGCTGGAGGAACGTGGGCACGATGGTCGACTTGAACACGGCGTCCACGTTGCGGAAGCTCGTGAGGTCGAAGTTGCCGGTGTTCACGAACTTCGGGAAGAAGTCGTTCGCCGGGACCTTCTTCAGGGTGACCTTGACGCCGACCGCCGCCAGCTGCTGCTGCACCAGCTCCGCCTGGTCGAACTGGGCCGAGGTGCTGCCCGCGCTCAGCGTGTACTCCAGGGCGAGCTGCTTGCCGCCCTTGGTCCGCGGCTTCCCCTCACCGGCCGACTTCCACCCGGCCGCGTCGAGGAGCTTGCCCGCCTTGTCCGGGTCGTACTTCCCGTACTCGCCGGAGTTGTTCCGGTACCCCTCCTGGTTGGGCATGAAGAAGTGGTTGTCGAGCGGCTCCAGCTCGAAGGAGAGGTCCTTGCTGAAGGCGGCGTTGATGCCCTTGCGGTCGATCGCGTTGCCGAGCGCCTGGCGCACCCGGACGTCCTTCAGCGGGCCGTGCGCGCCGTTCAGGGCGATGTGCACCTCGTCCCAGCGGGCGCCGCGCCGGATGTCCGTGCCCGACGCCTTCACCAGGCGCTTGTAGTCCTCCGGCAGCAGCGCGGTGGCGAAGTCGATCTCCTTGTTCAGGTACGCCTCGGTCGTCGCCGTGAAGTCGATGACGCGGTAGACGACCGAGTCCAGCTTCGGCTTCGGGCCCCACCAGGCGGGGTCGGGCTCGATCGTGACGGTCTGCGCCGTCTTGTCGTACGACTTGATCCTGAAGGCGTTGCCGGAGACCGGGATCTTCTCCTGCCAGGCCGAGTTGAACTTCTTCGGCGTGCTCGTGTACGCCGCCGGGTACAGCGGGTCGAACAGCCGCTGCCAGTCCGCGTACGGCTGGTCGAAGGTGATCCGGACACCGTGCGCGTCCTTGCCCCGCTCGACCTTGGATATCTGGTCGTAGCCGGAGGTGTCGGCCACCTCGTACGCCTTGTTCGCGCCGCTCTGCGCCTTCCACTGGGAGGCGAAGTCCTTCCAGCTCAGCGGCGTCCCGTCGGTCCACTTCGCCTTCGGGTTCAGCTCGTACTCGACGACCTGCGGGGCGGTCGAGACGACCTTCGCCGAGGTCAGGTAGTTCGGGTTGGCGCGGACGGCGCCCTTCGCGTCGGAGTCGAAGAGGTCGGGCAGGACCGCGCCGACGATCTCCTGGGTGTCGCCCTGGGCGCCGTCGGGGGTGTTGACGTTGTACTGGACGGGCCACTGCGTGATGTACGTCCTCAGCGTCCCGCCCTGCTTCAGATCGCTCACCGGGTGGGCGTTGATGTCCTGCCCGTCGGCCGCCGGGGCGGCCTGCTTCTTCACCGGCTTGCCGTCGTCGGAGGACCCGCAGCCCGCCAGCACCAGGCTGGCCGACACGGCGGCGGCGAGGGCGGTGACGGTGGATCTGCGCATGGGGGTTCCTCCGGGTAGGGCGCGGCCAGGGGTGCGGCCACGATCGGCGCGACCGTAAGCCTGCCGACGGCGCCCGTGGAAGGGCTCCCGGAAGATGACATGCGCTCTTCATAACGCAGCAACAAATCGCGATCATGCTGGAGCGGTAAGCCGATGACCTGCACAAACGGAGGCAGAACAGGTGTGGGGCTATCTGGGCAAGCGGATCGGCTACTACGCCGTCCTGCTCGCCGTCGCCATCGGTCTGTCCTACCTGCTCGCCTCGCTGGCCCTGGACCCGCGCGCGTACTACGAGGGCCGCCAGCCCCCGCTGTCCACGGCCTCCGTCGAACACCACCTGACCGCGATCGGCGTCAACGACCACAAGCCGCTCCTCGACCGCTTCCTGACCTGGGCCGGACACGCCGTCCGCGGCGATCTGGGCCGGACCATCGACGGCTCGTCGGTCAGCGCCGAGTTCGGGCGGCGGATCGGGGTCAGCCTGCGCCTGCTGCTCCTCGGCACGGTCGCGGGCACCGTGCTCGGCGTGCTGGCCGGGGCATGGACGGCGGTGCGCCAGTACCGGCCCTCCGACCGGGCGCTCACGATCACCTCCTTCGCGCTGCTGTCGACCCCCGTGTTCCTGCTGGCCGTGCTGCTCAAGATCGGCGCGATCTGGTTCAACCAGCGCACGGGCACGGACGTCATCCAGTTCACCGGCGAGAAGAGCCCGGGCGTCGACTCCGGCTTCTGGGCGGTGCTGAAGGACCGCTCGGTGCACCTGCTGCTGCCGACGGTCTCCATCGCGCTCGGCGCCATCGCCTCCTACAGCCGCTACCAGCGCTCCGCGATGCTCGACGTGCTCGGCGCCGACTATCTGCGCACCGCGCGCGCGAAGGGCCTCACCCGCCGCACCGTGCTGCTGCGGCACGGCCTGCGCACCGCCCTCATCCCCATGTCCACCTTCTTCAGCTACGGATTCCTCGCCCTGTTCACCGGCGCCACCTTCACCGAGACGATCTTCGGCTGGCACGGCATGGGCGAGTGGTTCGTCGCCTCCATCGGCAAGAACGACGTCAACTCCGTCGTCGCCGTCAACGTCTTCGCCGCC
Source organism: Streptomyces sp. HUAS MG91 (assembly GCF_040529335.1). Lineage (GTDB taxonomy): Bacteria > Actinomycetota > Actinomycetes > Streptomycetales > Streptomycetaceae > Streptomyces > Streptomyces tabacisoli. The sequence goes on from NZ_CP159534.1 coordinate 5,572,857, forward strand.
GTCGTCGTGCTCCTGTCCGGCTTCCTCGCCGACGTGCTGCACGCCGCCCTCGACCCGCGCGTGCGCCGCGCCTGAGTGATCGACTGCCATGACAGCCCTCCCTGTTGAGAGCGCGCCGCTCGCCCGCCCCCGCGGCCGGGCCGCCGTCGTCGCGCGCCGCTTCCTGCGCAACCGCGGCGCCCTCGCCGGCGCCTGCGTCCTGCTCCTGCTCGTCGCCCTCGCCGTCCTCGGCCCGCACCTGACCTCATGGACGTACAGCACCGTCGACTACACGGCGCTGCGCGAGGGGCCCTCGGCCGACCACTGGTGGGGCACCAACCGCATCGGGCAGGACGTCTTCGCGCAGACCGTGCGCGGACTCCAGAAGTCCCTCGTCATCGGCGTCCTCGTGGCCCTGTTCGCGACCGGCCTCGCCGCGCTGGTCGGGGCGTGCGCGGGCTACTTCGGCGGCTGGTCCGACCGGGCCCTGATGTTCGTCGTCGACCTGCTGCTGGTCTTCCCGTCCTTCCTCATCATCGCGATCGTCTCGCCGCGCCTGCGCGGCGCGGGATGGTTCGCGTTCGTGGGGCTGCTCGCGGTGTTCGGCTGGATGATCACGGCGCGGGTCGTGCGGTCCATGACCGTCTCCCTCAAGGAACGCGAATTCGTGCGCGCCGCCCGGTACATGGGCGTGGGCCCCTTCACCGTGATCGTCCGCCATGTGCTGCCGAACATCGCCTCGTTCCTCATCATCGACGCGACCATCGCGGTCGGCGGCGCGGTCATGAGCGAGACGGCCCTGTCCTACTTCGGGTTCGGCGTCCAGCCGCCGGACGTCTCCCTCGGCACGCTGATCGCGTCGACCACCGGCGCCGCGATCACCTACCCCTGGATGTTCTTCTTCCCGGCGGGCCTGCTGATCGTCTTAGTCCTCGCGGTGAATCTGGTGGGCGACGGGCTGCGCGACGCGCTCGATCCGTCCGCCTCGGGAAAGGGCGCACGCCGTGCTGCTTGAAGTGACCGATCTGCACGTCGACTTCGACGGCAAGGCCGCGGTGCGCGGTGTCGACCTGAGTCTGGAACGCGGCGAGGTCCTGGGCCTCGTGGGCGAGTCGGGCTCGGGCAAGTCGGCCACGGCGCTGGCCCTGCTCGGCCTGCTGCCGGGGAACGCGACCGTACGGGGATCAGTGCGGCTCGACGGACAGGAGCTGGTCGGCGCCGGTGACCGGGAGCTGTCCCGGGTGCGCGGCGCCCGGATCGGCATGGTCTTCCAGGACCCGCTCTCCGCGTTCACGCCCGTGTACCGGATCGGCGACCAGATCGCCGAGGCGGTCCGCGCCCACCGGGACGTCTCCCGCGAGGCGGCGCGCGAGCGGGCCGTCGCCCTCCTGGAACTGGTCGGCATCCCGCGCGCCCGGGAACGGGCCGACGCCTACCCGCACGAGTTCTCCGGCGGCATGCGGCAGCGCGCGATGATCGCGATGGCCATGGCGAACGACCCCGACGTCATCGTCGCCGACGAACCCACCACGGCCCTGGACGTCACCATCCAGGCGCAGATCCTGGACGTGCTGCGCACGGCCCAGCGCGCGACGGGCGCCGCCCTCGTCCTGGTCAGCCACGACCTCGGGGTGATCGCCGGGACCGCCGACCGGGTGGCCGTGATGTACGCGGGCCGGGTGGTGGAGACCGGGCCCGTGGACGACGTGTTCGGGGCGCCCGCGATGCCGTACACGCTGGGACTGCTGGGCGCGGTGCCGCGGATCGACGGGGCGGCGGACACGCTGGTGCCGGTGCCCGGCGTCGCGCCCGGCGCCGGAGCGGAGGTGGTCGGATGCGCGTTCGCATCGCGCTGCCCGCTCGCGCAGGAGCGCTGCCGGGAGGACCGGCCCGGGCTCCTGGCCGTGGGGGAGCGGCACACGGCGGCCTGTGTACGGTCGGCGGAACTGGCCGGGGCCGCGCCGCGGGACGTGTTCCCGGTGCCGGACGTGCCGGCCGCCGCGACGCCGGTGAAGGGGGACGGGGAGCCCGTGCTGAAGGTGCGCGGGCTGACCAGGACGTTCCCCGTGTTCAAGGGGACCGCCTTCAAGCGGCGCGTGGGCACCGTCCACGCCGTCGACGGCGTCGACCTCGACATCGCGCGCGGCCAGACCCTCGCCGTGGTCGGGGAGTCCGGTTCGGGCAAGTCGACGACCCTGTTCGAGCTGATGGAGCTGCGACGGCCCGAGGCCGGCTCCGTCGAACTCTTCGGGCAGCCGGTCGGCGCGCTCGGCAAGGAAGAGCTGCGCGCCCTGCGGCGGCGCGTGCAGATCGTCTTCCAGGACCCCATGGCCTCCCTCGACCCGCGCATGCCGGTCGGCGACATCGTCACCGAGCCGCTGCGCGCGCAGGGGATGAAACGCGCCGAGGCCGCGCGGCGCGGGCCACGGCTGCTGGAGCTGGTGGGGCTCGATCCGGCGCACACCGAGCGGTATCCGCACGAGTTCTCCGGCGGGCAGCGGCAGCGGATCGGGATCGCCCGGGCGCTGTCGGTGGAGCCGGAGCTGCTGGTGCTGGACGAGCCGGTCTCCGCGCTGGACGTGTCCGTGCAGGCGGGCGTGCTCAATCTGCTGCGCCGGCTGAAGGGGGAGCTGGGGCTGGCCTATCTCTTCGTCTCCCACGACCTGTCCGTCGTACGGCACATCGCGGACCGGGTGAGCGTGGTGTACCAGGGGCGGACCGTGGAGTCCGGGGCCGTCGAGGACGTCTTCGAGCGGCCCGCGCATCCGTACACGCGGGCGCTGCTGTCGGCGGTGCCGGTGCCGGATCCGCGGCGGGAGCGGGTGCGGCAGCGGGAGCGGATCCTGCTGGCCGGGGATCCGCCGTCTTCCGCTGTGCGGTGGGAGGGGTGTGTGTTCCGGGGGCGGTGCCCCGTGTACGCCGGGTTGGGGGACGGGGACCGGGGGCGCTGCGAACGGGTCGCTCCGCCCGGGGTGGGGGAGTCGGGGGCGGCGTGCCACTTTCCGCGGGTGGCGGAGAGCGTTTGAGGGGCGCGTTGTCGGGCGCGGGCCGCGTCGTGGCTGGTCGCGCAGTTCCCCGCGCCCCTGAGGCATGCGCTCCGCGCAGCCTCCCCTCGAGGCGAGCGCGCCTGAGATGGCGCACGCAGTGCGCATCTCAGGGGCGCGGGGAACTGCGCGACCAGCCCCCACCGGTCGTCGGTCGGGTGGCGGGGGGTCAGTGGCCGGAGCCCGAGAGTTGGAGGCCGATCACTCCTGCGATGACCAGGCTGATCGAGACGATCTTGAGGGTGGAGACCACGTCGCCCAGGAAGATCATGCCGTAGATCGCGGTGCCGGCGGCCCCGATCCCCGTCCAGACCGCGTACGCGGGCCCCACGTCCAGCTTCTTCAGGGACAGCGTCAGCAGACCGAAGCTGCTGAGCGCGAAACAGGCGAACGCGATCGTCGGCCACAGGCGGGTGAAGCCGTGCGAGAGTTTCAGACAGACCGCGAACCCGGTCTCCAGAATCCCGGCGACGATGACCAGCAGCCACGCCATGTGAATGTGCCTCCCGCGTTCCCACTGATCGTCCGGCTTGGTGCGATTATGCCTTTACCTGGTCGCGGGGGCAGCAAACAAGCCCGAGGTCAGTCCCCCTCGCGCCGCTCGCGCGTCGCCAGCAGCCGCCGCAGCGAGTACAGCCGCGCCGGATCCGCGTGCCCCTCCTGCACCCAGGCGTCCAGCGCGCAGTCCGGCTCGTCGTGGCTGCACGCGCGCGGGCAGTTCTCCGTACCGGGCTCCAGGTCGGGGAAGGCGTGGATGACCCGGGACGGATCCACGTGGTGCAGGCCGAACGAGCGCACGCCCGGAGTGTCGATCACCCAGCCGGCGTCGCCCGACAGGGGCAGGGCCAGCGCCGAGGTGGTGGTGTGCCGGCCGCGCCCGGTGACCGCGTTGACATGCCCCGTGGAGCGGCGCCGGTCGTCCGGGACGAGGGCGTTCACCAGGGTCGTCTTGCCGACGCCGGAGTGGCCGACGAACGCGGTGACCTTGCCGTCGAGCTGCTCGCGCACCCGTGCGACCGCCGTGCCGTTCTCCAGCTCCTCGCGGCTGGTCACCACGTAGGGGATGTCCAGGTCCCCGTACAGGTCGAGGATCTTGGCCGGGTCCGCCAGGTCCGACTTGGTGAGGACCAGGAGCGGGGAGAGCCCGCCGTCGAACGCCGCGACCAGACAGCGGTCGATCATGCGCGGGCGCGGCTCGGGGTCGGCGAGCGCGGTGACGACGGCGAGCTGGTCGGCGTTGGCGACGACGACGCGCTCGTACGGGTCGTCGTCGTCCGCCGTGCGGCGGAGCACGGACGAGCGCGGCTCGATCCGGACGATGCGGGCGAGCGTGTCCTTCTTGCCCGACAGATCGCCGACGACCGACACCCGGTCGCCCACGACCGCCGCCTTCCGGCCCAGCTCACGGGCCTTCATCGCGGTGACCGGGACGTCGTCGATGAGGACGGTCAGCCGCCCCCGGTCGACGGTGAGGACCATGCCCTCCGCGGCGTCCTCGTGCTTGGGCCGGATGTTCGTCCGCGGCCGGTTCCCCTTGCGGTTGGGGCGCTGGCGGATGTCGTCCTCGTCGGTGTTCTTGCCGTAGCGGCGCATCGCGTTACGTTCCCTACGACCGGTCGGTCCCGAGCATCGCGGTCCACATGTCCGGAAAGTCCGGCAGCGTCTTCGCGGTCGTCGCCACGTTCTCGATCTGCACGCCCTCCACGGCCAGGCCGATGATGGCGCCCGCGGTCGCCATGCGGTGGTCGTCGTACGTGTGGAAGATCCCGCCGTGCAGCCGGCGCGGGCGGATGTGCAGGCCGTCGGCGGTCTCGGTGACGTCACCGCCCAGCTCGTTGATCTCCTTGGTGAGCGCCGCCAGCCGGTCCGTCTCGTGCATCCGCAGATGGGCGACGCCGCGCAGAGTGGACGGGCCGTCGGCGAGGGCGGCGACGGCCGCGATGCCCGGGGTCAGCTCGCCGACCTCGCTCAGGTCCACGTCGATGCCGTGCACGGTGCCGGAGCCGGTGAACTCCAGGCCCCGCTCGGTCAGCTCACAGGCGCCGCCCATCCGCGTGAAGATGTCGCGCAGCGCGTCGCCGGGCTGGGTGGTGTGGGCCGGCCAGTCGGGGATCGTCACCGTGCCGCCGGTGATCAGCGCGGCGGCCAGGAACGGCTGGGCGTTGGAGAGGTCCGGCTCGATGACGATGTCCCGGCCGAGCAGGGCGCCCGGCGTGACCCGCCACACGTTCGCCTCGCCGCCCGACTCCGGGGTGTCCACCTGGGCGCCGATCGCGCGCAGCATGTCGACCGTCATCCGGATGTGCGGCATCGAGGGCAGCGTGGAGCCGGTGTGACGGACCTCGACGCCCTGGTTGAAGCGCGGCGCCGACAGCAGCAGCGCCGACACGAACTGGGACGAGGACGAGGCGTCGATCTCGACCGTGCCGCCGTCGAGCGCGCCGCCGCCGTGCACCGTCAGGGGCAGCGCGCCCCGGTTCTGGTCGTCGATCCGGGCGCCGAGCGCGCGCAGCGCGTCGATCACGCCGTGCAGCGGACGCTCGTACGAACGGGGGTCGCCGTCGAACCGGATCGGCCCGTCGGCGAGCGTCGCGACCGGCGGCAGGAAGCGCATGACCGTGCCCGCGTTGCCCACGTCGACCGTGGCCGGGCCCTGGAGGCCCGACGGGATGACGCGCCAGGCCTCGCCGGAGCCGTCCGGGCCCACGCCCTCCTCGATGCCGACGCCCATGGCGCGCAGGGCGCCCGCCATCAGCAGGGTGTCGCGCGAGCGCAGCGGGCGGCGCAGCCAGCCCGGCTCGGCGGCGAGGGCGGCGAGGACGAGTGCCCGGTTGGTGACGGATTTCGACCCCGGCACCTGGACGGTCGCGTCGACGGCGCCGCTCGCGAGAGGGGCGGGCCAGAGTGCGGTGTGCGCGGGGTTCGTGGTCATGCCTTTACTTTAGTGGGCCCGTGCGGACCCACCTGTTCACCGGCCCAGGAGCCAGCGACCGCCGCCCAGTAGTGAGCACAGTGAGACGGCGTGGAAGAAAAACAGCCACATGCCCGCGGGGACGTGCGTGAGGCGGGAGAGCTGGTCCGCGTCCGAGTCGCCGGCACCGCCCCTGCGCCGCTTCGACTGGAGCTCGAACGCCGGACGGACGCCGCCGAGCAGCAGGAACCACACCACCGCGTACGCGAACGCCGCCTGCACCTGCGGCCCCGCCAGCCACGACACCAGCAGGAACGCGCCGCCCGAGACGACGACCGTGAGCACGCCGTACGCGTTCCTGATCATCACCAGCATCGCGACCAGCAGGGCCGTGGCGAGCCAGAGGAGCAGCGTGATGTGCCCGGCGCCGAGCAGCGCGGCGCCGCCGAGGCCCAGCAGCGGCGGGGCCGTGTATCCGGCGGCCGCGGTCAGGATCATGCCGAGGCCGTGCGGCTTGCCGCGGCTCACGGTCAGGCCGCTGGTGTCCGAGTGCAGCCGGATGCCGTCGAGGCGGCGGCCCATCAGCAGCGCGATCAGGCCGTGGCCGCCCTCGTGGGCGATGGTGATGGCGTTGCGCGAGAGCCGCCAGACGTTGTGCGGGACGATCGCGGCGAGGGCGACGACGCCGGTGGCGATCACCACCCACAGGTCGGGGTCGGACTGGGTTCCGAAGATCCGGTCCCAGAGGCTGGCGTCCATGGTCTTTCCCGGCTCCCGTTCGGTGGGGGGCTTGCTTCTGGCACTGTGGCACGTATGTGCGGACGGTATGCATCGAGTCGTAGCCCCGAGGATCTCGCAGGAATCTTCGAGATCGAGAAGTGGGAGCCGGAGGAGGCCTTCGACCCGGACTTCAACGTGGCCCCCACCAAGGAGGTCTACGCGGTTCTCGACCGCCCCGTGAAAGACGCCGCCGACCCGCGTCCGGTTCGCCAGTTGCGCAAGCTGAAGTGGGGGCTCGTGCCGTCCTGGGCGAAGACGCCCGAGGGCGGCGCCCGCATGATCAACGCGCGGGCCGAGACCGTCCACGAGAAGCCCTCGTACCGGCGGGCCTTCGCCGCGCGGCGCTGCATCGTCCCCGCCGACGGCTATTACGAGTGGGTGACCGGGACCGGTGAGCGGGATCTGGAGGTCGAGGGCAAGAAGAAGCGGCCGCGCAAGCAGCCGTACTTCGTGACGCCGGCCGACGGGTCCGTGTTCGCGATGGCGGGCCTGTACGAGTTCTGGCGCGACCGGACGCTGCCGGACGAGCATCCGCTGGCCTGGTGGGTGACGTGCTCCGTGATCACCCTCGAGGCCGAGACCGCGCCGCTCGGGGTCGCGCCCAAGGAGGGGCCGCGGTCCCTTTCCGACATTCATCCCCGGATGCCGCTGATGCTGACGCCGGACCGGTGGGATGCCTGGCTCGATCCTTCGCGTACCGACGTGGAGGAGGTACGGGGGTTGCTGGCGGCGCCGCCGGAGGGGCTGATGCGGGCGTATCCCGTGTCCACCGCCGTGAGCAATGTCCGCAACAACGGCCCCGAACTCCTGACCGAACTGGACGGCCCGGAAGAGGCCACCCTCTTCTAGATTGTCGGCCCGGTGCGGCCCGGTGGCCGCTTCTCGCGCAGTTCCCCGCGCCCCTGAGGCATGCGCTCCGCGCAGCCCCCCCGATGAGATGCCGCACGAAGTGCGCATCTCAGGGGCGCGGGGAACTGCGCGACCAGCCACGACGAGACCCGCACCCGAAGAACGGCGTCGATCCGGCCCCCCACCCGGCACCATGATCGCGTGACCCCAGTAACCGAGACCCAGACCGTGCCCACGCGGAGCGGAGACGCGCGGATCACCTGGCATCACGCCCCGCACCCGACCCAGATCCTGGCGGCGAGCCACGGCGCGGGCGGCGGCATCGAGGCCCGCGACCTCCAGGCCCTCGCCACGACCCTGCCCGCCCACGGAGTGACCGTCGCCCTGGTGGAGCAGCCCTGGCGCGTCGCCGGGAAGAAACTGGCCCCGGCCCCGAAGACCCTCGACGCCGCCTGGCACGACCTGTGGCCCGCCCTGACCGCCCCCGGACTCCCGGTGATCGCCGCGGGCCGCAGCGCCGGCGCCCGCGTGGCCTGCCGCACCGCGGCCGACCTGGGCGCCGCCGCCGTCCTCGCCCTGAGCTTCCCGCTGCACCCGCCGGGCAGGCCGGAGAAGTCCCGGGCCGGGGAACTGCTCGGCGCGGGGGTGCCGACCCTCGTCGTGCAGGGCGGCAACGACCCGTTCGGCAAGCCCGCCGAGTTCCCGGACTCCCCGCTCTACGAACTCGTCGAGGTGCCCTACGGGGACCACGGCTTCGCCGTCCCCAAACGCGCCCCCGTCGGCCGGGACGAGGCCCTCACCACGCTCACCGACGCCGTCGCCGAGTGGACCCGGTCACTCGTCTGAACCCCGGATGAACACCGGGAATGTGGAGCGCGGGACGAATGTTGTCGCCACTACCGGTGCACACCATTCGTACGAGAGGAAGTCCGCCGCATGGGTTCGACCATCTGCCCCAGTCGCAGCACCGCTCCTGACCTGGAGTGGAGCGTGCTGACGGCTGCCAAGACCGCTCCTATTCGGGCGGCGGGCGGACCGGATCGTCGTCTATCCTCCGATTCGGGTGGAGCCTTCCCGGGTTCCACGACGTCGCTTGAGGAGGTGGGTCCGGTCACAGGGACCGACGCAGGGACCGAACACGGCCAGCCCGACGAGCGGCCCGAGCCGGTGGAGACCGCCACCGAGCGCAGTGCGCGCTTCGAGCGGGACGCGCTGGAGTTCCTCGACCAGATGTACTCGGCCGCGCTGCGGATGACGCGCAACCCGGCGGACGCCGAGGACCTGGTGCAGGAGACGTACGCGAAGGCGTACGCGTCGTTCCACCAGTTCCGTGAGGGCACCAACCTCAAGGCGTGGCTGTACCGCATCCTGACGAACACCTTCATCAACTCGTACCGCAAGAAGCAGCGCGAGCCCCAGCGCAGTGCCGCCGAGGAGATCGAGGACTGGCAGCTCGCGCGCGCCGAGTCGCACATGTCGACCGGTCTGCGCTCCGCCGAGTCGCAGGCGCTCGACCACCTGCCGGACTCGGACGTGAAGTCGGCGCTCCAGGCGATCCCGGAGGAATTCCGCATCGCGGTCTATCTCGCCGACGTAGAGGGCTTTGCGTACAAGGAGATCGCGGACATCATGGGGACACCCATCGGGACAGTGATGTCCCGGCTCCACCGGGGCCGCCGTCAGCTGCGCGGCATGCTCGAGGACTACGCCCGTGACCGCGGGCTCGTCCCGGCCGGCGCCGGAGAGTCGAACGAAGCGAAAGGCTCGGGCTCATGAGCTGCGGAGAGCCGCACGAGACGGACTGCGCGGAAGTCCTCGACCATCTCTACGAGTTCCTCGACCACGAGATGCCGGACTCCGACTGCACCAAGTTCGAGGTGCACTTCGAGGAGTGCTCCCCGTGCCTGGAGAAGTACGGCCTCGAGCAGGCCGTGAAGAAGCTGGTCAAGCGGTGCTGCGGCTCGGACGACGTGCCCAGCGACCTGCGGGCCAAGGTCATGGGGCGGATCGAAGTGATCCGCTCCGGACAGGGCGCGCCCGACGAGGGCACCCCGCTCGCCTGAGCCCGGCGGCCCTCCTTCCATCGTCGTAGCCAACTGCCCCACCTCGTGTGGCAGTTGGGAGACGGTTCGCCGTCAGTTTCACTCGATCGTGCTAATCCAGGGCCCTCTGTCCCCGTATTCGACGTGATGGCGCCCGGCCGGCGCGTCCCGCGGCCTAATCTCTGGTCTCCGTGAACGGAACGTCACGGGGAGGGAGTTGGGCATGCGGTCGGTTACGCCGATGGCCGGTGCGTATGTACTCCTGACGGCAGGCGCGGGCGCCTTCTGCGCGGCGCCCGCGTTCTCCCCCGGTACCTCCTGGCCCGCCGTCGCGCTGCTCGCGTGCGTGTACGTGGGCTGCGGCCTGGCCGGGCGCGGGCCCCGGGGCATGGGGACGTTCTATCCCGTACTGCTCGCAGGAGCGTTTCTGCTGCCGCCGTCGGCCGCGGCCCTCGTCGCCGTGCCCGGCGCCCTGCTCGGGCAGGTCGAGCAGCGCCCGAAGTGGCTGCGCCGCGCGTGGCGGGCGGCCCAACTCGCCGTCGCCGTATGGGCGTCCGCACAGGTCTTCGGAGCGCTCGGCGGGCCCGACGCGGTCTCCGGACCCCGGTTCCCGTACGCGCTCGTGCCCGGCGGCGCCGCCGTGCTCGCCTTCTGCGCCGTGCTCACCCTCCTCGACGGCGGGATCCTCGCCGCCGCCGAGCGCGTTCCGCTGCGCGGCGCCTGGCGCGGGCTCTTCCTGCGCTGTCTCGCGCCGGTGGCCGTGCACGGGCTCGCCGGGCTGATGATGGCGGTGCTGTGGACGAGCTCGTACGGGCCGGTGGCGGCGCTGCTCGTCGTGCTGCCGATGTGCATCTCCTGCTGGGTGTTCGCCCAGTACCAGCGCGAACGCTCGGCCCACCAGGCCACCATCCGCGCCCTCGTGCAGGCCGTCGACATCAAGGACGGGTACACGCGCGGACACAGCGAGCGGGTCGGGCAGGCGTCCATGATGATCGCCCGTGAGCTGGGGATGCCCGACGAGCGGGCCGAGGTGCTGCGGTTCGCCGGGATCCTGCACGACGTGGGGAAGCTGGGTGTGCCGACACGGCTGCTGCGCAAGGACGGGCCGCTGACCCCCGAGGAACGCAAGGTCATCGAGCTGCATCCGGAGTACGGGCACGAGATGGTGCGCGGCATCGGCTTCCTCGGGGAGGCGCGCGCCGCGATCCTGCACCACCACGAGCGGCTGGACGGCAGCGGATATCCGTACGGGCTCGTGGGGACGGAGATTCCGGAGTTCGCCCGGGTCGTGGCGGTGGCCGACGCCTTCGACGCGATGACGTCGACCCGGACGTACTCGCGGGCGCGGCCCGTGCCGGTGGCCGTCGCCGAGCTGGAGCGGTGTGCGGGGACGCAGTTCGATCCGGTGATGGTGGGGGCGCTGGTGCGGGCGCTCGACCGGGAGGGGTGGCATCCGATGGTGACGGCGGACGAGACGGGCGGGGTTCCCGGTGCCCGGGCCGAGGCGGTTCCGCTGCGCGGGGCTTCGGCGCGGTGAGCGGGGGCGGGACCGACGGGCGGGCTTCCGGCGCCGAGGGCGCCGTGCCGGGGCTGCGGCCCGAGCCCGAAGGAGGCGCACCCGGCGCCGGGGGCCGCCTTGCCCACCCTGCCGCCCTTGGCGGCAGATTGCCCAAGGCGGCGGGGGAGCCGGAGGGTGTGGGCGGCGGCAGGGTGCCCAAGGCGGTGGTCGTGGTCGTGGTGTACTCCGTGGCCGGAGTGCTGACCCTCGTGGCCTTCGCCGCCACCGTCGGGCGTGGGCTCGACGAGCGCGGGGTCGCGCTCGGGTTCGGGGTGCTGGTCGCCGTGGGGGAGCTGGCGCGCTGGGGCGGCGGCGGGGACCGGGAGTCCGCGCCGCTCGGGGCCGCGGGCGCGCTGGCGTACGCGCTGCTGGGATCGGTCGCCGGACACAGCACGCACCACGGGGTGCTCCAGGTCGTCGCCGTCGCCGTGGCGGGCGCGCTCGTCGGCTGCGTCCCGCACGTGGCCCGGGGCCGCGGGCCCTCGCTCGACCACATGGCGCGGCGCGTGCTGACCGTCTGGTTCGCCGCCGCCTGCTTCCAGCCGCTGTACAACCAGGGCAGGGCCGCGCAGTGGTTCGGCGACGGGGCGCCCTACGCGCTGTTCGTCGTCGGCCTGCTGGCGCTGACCGGGCTCTGCGACGCCGTGCTGGCCGCGGCCATGGCCCACGCGCGCACCCGCTGGCCGTTCGGGCCGCTGCTGCGCGACGAGATGCGGGCCATGCTCGGCATCGGTACGGCCGTCGGCGCGACCGGGGCGGTCCTCGCACTGGCCGTGGCCGTGGCCGGGCTGTGGGCGCTGCCCGTCATCAGCCTGCCGCTGCTCCTGACCCAGCTGGCCTTCCGGCGCTACTCCGCGGTCCGCGCCACGTACCGCCAGACCATCGCCTCGCTGGCCCGTGCCACCGAGATCGCCGGGTACACCCCGCACGGGCACGCCCACCGGGTCGCGGCGCTGAGCCGTGCCATAGGGCGCGAGATGGGGCTCTCCGGACCGGACCTGACCGTTCTGGAGTACGCGGCCCTGATGCACGACATCGGGCAGCTCTCGCTCGTCGACCCGGTGCGGGACGGGGCCACCGCGACCCTGCCTGTCACCCAGCAGCGCCGGATAGCACTCCTCGGCGGGGCCGTCGTCCGGCAGACCGGGGTGGACTCCCAGGTGGCCGTCGTGGTCGAGCGGCTGGCCGATCCGTACCGGGAACAGCCGCTCACCGCACGGATTGTGCGGACAGCGAACGCCTACGACGAGATGGCCAGGGGAACAGGACCTCAGGGACCCCTCGCCGCCCTGGAAGGACTGCGTCTGGCCACCGGCAGGGAGTACCAGCCGGAGGTCGTCGAGGCACTGGCCAGGGTGGTGTCGCACCCCGGTCTGAGCCTAGGGTCGGCGGGGTAACCCATGGGTAATGAGCGGGTCTCCGACCGTCCGTGGTTGGATGCAAAAGAGCGACCAAAGAGGGGGTCCGGGGGCACGGGCCTCAAGTATCGGCAGGCGGGAATCGTGAGGATCTTCGGCAAGGGACGGCACCGACCCTCCGCCTCGTGGCGGCAGGCCACAGATCGTGCGTTCACGCTGATCGGCGACGGGCGGTACGAGGACGCGGGGGCGCTGCTGACCCGTGCTGCCGACCTCGAACCGTGGCTCTCCGAGTCCTGGTTCAACCTCGCGCTGCTGCACAAGTTCCGGCACGACTGGGAGCAGGCGCGGACGGCCGGACTGCGCGCCGTCGCCCTGCTGGACCGCGAGACGGGCGCCCCGGACTGGTGGAACGTCGGGATCGCCGCCACCGCCCTCCAGGACTGGCCGCTGGCGCGGCGGGCCTGGCAGGCGTACGGGCTGCGGGTGCCGGGCGGCGCCACCGCGGCCGGCGAGCCCACGGGCATGGAGCTCGGCAGCGCCGCCGTGCGGCTGTCGCCGGAGGGCGAGGCCGAGGTCGTCTGGGGGCGCAGGCTCGACCCCGCACGCATCGAGGTGCTGTCGATCCCGCTGCCCTCCTCCGGGCGGCGCTGGGGCGAGGTCGTGCTGCACGACGGGGTGCCGCACGGCGAGCGGACCACCGCCGCCGGGCACTCCTTCCCTGTCTTCGACGAGATCGAGCTGTGGGCGCCGTCGCCGGTGCCGACCTGGGTCGTGCTCCTGGAGGCCGCCACCGAGTCCGACCGGGACGCCCTGGAGCGGCTGGCCGCCGACGCCGGATTCGCCGCCGAGGACTGGTCCTCGTCGGTGCGGCTGCTGTGCCGGATGTGCTCGGAGTCCCGGATGCCGTCCGACGAGGGCGACGAGGAGCACCTCGATCCGCACGACCACAGCGAGCCGGGGCATCCCGGGCCGCTGGGGCACCGGACCGACGGGCAGCTGTGGGTGCCGGAGCGGGAGTGCGGGGTGGCCGCGCCGGCTTCTCTGGTGCGGGGGCTGCTCGACGGGTGGGTCGCCGATTCGCCGGATTCGCGGGACTGGCGGGATCTCGAAGAGGTGTGCTGAGGTGCGCGGTCGGCCGCGGACGCGTCGTGGCTGGTCGCGCCCCGCGGCGCAGCCGCTGACGGGCACGGTCCCGCGCCCCTTGCGGGGCTCCGCTCCCCGTACCCTGTCAAGGTAACCCCGCGTATTCCCAGGAAGGCTCACGTCCGTCATGGCTCAGCAGGACACCGACGACCAGCAGCACGGCGGCGTGCTCCCCGTCGACGACGAGGGATTCGTCGTCGACACCGAGGACTGCGAGGCACGCGAGGCGGCGTACCGGGAGCGGGGGACGTCGCGGCCGATCACCGTCGTCGGGAACCCGGTCCTGCACCGGGAGTGCAAGGACGTCACCGAGTTCGACGACGAGCTGGCCTCGCTGGTCGACGACATGTTCGCCAGCCAGCGCACCGCCGAGGGCGTCGGCCTCGCCGCGAACCAGATCGGCGTGGACCGCAAGGTCTTCGTGTACGACTGCCCGGACGACGAGGGCGTGCGCCACACCGGCGTCGTCTGCAACCCGGTGCTGCGCGAGCTGCCCGCCGACCGGCGCCGCCTCGACGACTCCAACGAGGGCTGCCTGTCCGTGCCGACGGCCTACGCCGAACTCGCGCGCCCCGACTACGCCGTGGTCACCGGGCAGGACGAGAAGGGCAACCCCATCACCGTGCGCGGCACCGGCTACTTCGCGCGCTGCCTCCAGCACGAGACGGACCACCTGTACGGGTACCTCTACATCGACCGGCTGTCGAAGCGCGAGCGCAAGAACGCCCTGAAGCAGATGGAAGAGGGCACCCCGCGCTACCCCGTGGTCGCCAACGACTGATTCACACCGCCCCGACACGGCGCCCGGCCCGGAGAGATCCGGCCGGGCGCCGTTCGCGTTCCCGCACCGACCTGGGCAGGTGTGCGATCGCACGCGCGGGTGTGCGCCCGCGCGTGCGAACAAGATCGGCCGAACATGATTCAGATCCGGTCATGTAAGGGGACGAATCCGGCGACTAGGGGTAGTGAGGGGAGCAAATCCGTTCCCAGAACGGTCAGTTGTGGTGCTGAATAGAAAGCGCGGGGATACGCAACGGCGCGCGCCCGGCACCGCGGGAGGGGTGTACGCCTTCGGCCGACAGAGAGGGGTTTGTTCGTGCCTGCCTATCCACATGCTCCACATGCGGCAGTACCGCCGGCGTTGGCACTACCGGTGATCGAGGACGCGTTTCCTCGCAAACTGCATCCGTATTGGCCAAAGCTTCAGCGGAAGACACGCACCTGGCTGCTCGAAAAGCGCCTCATGCCCGCCGACAAGGTGGAAAAATATGCCGACGGTCTGTGCTACACGGACTTGGTCGCCGGATATTACATGGGTGCGCCCGACGACCTCCTGGAGGCGATAGCCGACTTCAGTGCGTGGTTCTTCGCCTGGGACGACCGGCACGACCGTGACGTGATCCACGGCAGGACGACGAACTGGCGCCGGCTCGTCGTGCAGTTGCACGCGGCCACGGAGACCCCGCAGCTGCACCTGGACCACCCGGACCCCCTGGTCGCGGGCTTCGCGGACTGCTTCGACCGGTTCTACGGCCGGCTGAGCCGGTCCTGGGACGCCCGGTTCGCGCGCCACTTCCACGTGGTGATCGACGCGTACGACGAGGAGTTCCGCAACAGGATGGCGGGGACCGTGCCGACGGTCGACGAATACATCGCTCTGCGGCGGCGCACTTTCGCCCACTGGATCTGGATAGACCTCCTCGAACCGGTCGCCCAGTACGAACTCCCCACCTGGGTCAGGAAGAACGAGGCATTCATGCGGGCCGCACTCGCGACCCAGGATTTCTCCGCCTGGTACAACGACCTCTGCTCGCTCCCCAAGGAACTCGCGGGACAGGAATTGCACAACCTCGGGATAAGCCTCATCAAGCATGAGGGTATTTCCGTGCGGGAGGCCGCGAACGAAGTGCACAGGAGGGTCGAGGGAACCATCGCCGATTTCCTCGACGCCGAAAAGGAGATCGAGCGGACCGAGGTCTCCGCCGAACAGATCGGACCGCACGGAAGGGAACTCGCGGCGGCCATCAGGTCGTGCGTCGAGAACATGCGGAACTGGTTCAGTTCCGTGTACTGGTTCCATCACGAATCGGGGCGCTATCAGGTCGACACCTGGGACGACCGGGCCACCCCGCCGTACATCACCGACACGCCCCGGACCGATCAGGTGGGTGACCGCGCATGACCCTCGAATCCACGTTGCCGCACCCGGCACGGACACCGGAGACGGAGCCGAAGCCGCCGCCGCCCGCCCCCGGCGGCGCGCCGCTCGTCGGCCACGCCTGGAACCTGCTGCGCGACCCGCTCGCCTTCCTCACCTCGCTGCGCGACGGCGGCGAGGTGGTGCGGATCAGGCTGGGGCCCAAGGCGGCCTTCGCGGTGAACTCCCCGGAACTCGTCGAACGGCTCCTGCGGAGCCCGGACTACCTGGTCGGCGGCGCCCTGTGGGACACCCTCGGGGTGCTCCTCGGCCAGGGCGTGGCGACCAGCAACGGACAGCGGCACCGGCGCCAGCGCCGGGCGCTGCAGCCCGCGTTCCGGCCGGACCGGATCGCCGAGTACGGCGCGCTGATGGCGGAGGAGGCGCAGCGTACCGCCGACGGGCTGCGCCCCGGGCAGACCGTCGACATCGCGGGCGAGATGTTCCGTACCGCGACCCGGACCGCGGCCCGCTCGCTGCTGTGCATCGAGGCGCTGGACGAGCGCGCCGAGCGGCTGTGCACGGCTCTCGGCACCGTTTTCGACGGGATGTACCGGCGGATGATTCTCTCCGTCGGGCCGTTCTACCGACTGCCACTTCCGGCCAATCGGCGATTCGCGCGGGCGTTGGCCGATTTGCATCGGCTGGTCGACGAGATCATCGCCGAACGACGGGACGCGATGGCATCCGGAAGCAATGGGGAAGAGCTCCTCACCACATTGCTCAGGGCGCGCGACGAGAACGGCGAACTGGTCACCGAACAAGAGGTCCACGACCAAGTCATCGCACTGCTCGTCGCCGGTGGCGAGAATGTGGCGAAGACCCTGTCCTGGACCCTGCAACTTCTCGCCGAACACCCGGACCACGAAAGGCGGCTGTACGAGGAAGTTGAATCCGTGACCGGTGGCCGGCCGGTCGCTTTCGGCGACCTGAAGAAACTCGCATATATGCGGAATCTCATCACCGAGTCGATGCGGATTCGTCCGGCGGCCTGGATATTCACCCGGGTCGCCGCCGTCGACACCGAGCTGGGCGGGTACCGGATCCCGGCCGGGACCGACATCTTCTACAGCCCGTACGCGATGCAGCGCGACCCGCGCTCCTTCGAGGACGCGCTGGACTTCGACCCCGACCGGTGGCTGCCGGAGCGCCGCACGCAGGCCGCGCAGACCGCGCACCAGCCCTTCGGCACCGGCAACCGCAAGTGCCCCGGCGATCACTACAGCATGACCGAACTGGCCCTGACCCTCGGCGCGCTGGTGGCCAAGTGGCGGTTCGTGCCCGTGCCGGAGACGGACTCGACCCCGCGGCTGGGCATCACGCTCCAGCCCAGGAAGGCCGTGCTGCGGGTGGAGGCGCGGACGCCCTAGCTAACCGGCCAGCCGTACCCGGAAGGTGCGGCGGAAGGCGTTCGGGGTCGTGCCGAGCACCTTCATGAACTGGTGGCGCATCGCCGCGGCGTTGCCGAACCCGGCGCGCCCGGCGATCGCGTCCACCGTCTGGTCCGTGCCCTCCAGCAACTCCTGCGCGAACAGCACCCGTTGGCGCAGCAGCCAGCGGTAGGGCGTGGTGCCCGTCTCCTGGAGGAAGCGGCGGGCGAAGGTGCGCGGCGACATGTGCGCCCGCGCCGCCAGCTCCTCCACGGTCACCGGGTCGGCCAGGTGCCGCTCCATCCAGGACAGCACCTCGCCGACGGTGTCGCAGCGCGTCGCCGGCAGCGGCCGCTCCACGTACTGGGCCTGGCCGCCGTCGCGGTGCGGCGGGACGACCATGCGCCGCGCGATCGTGTTGGCCACCTCGGCGCCGTGCTCGGTGCGCACGATGTGCAGACAGGCGTCGATGCCCGCGGCGGTGCCGGCCGAGGTGATCACCGGGCCCTCGTCGACGTAGAGCACGTCCTGGTCGACGCGGGTGCGCGGGAACTGCCGGGCGAGCTGACGCGCGTACCGCCAGTGGACCGCGCAGCGGCGTCCGTCGAGCAGTCCCGCGGCGCCGAGCACGAACACGCCCGCGCAGAGGCTGAGCACGCGCGCTCCCCGGTCGACCGCCCGCCGCAGCGCGTCCAGGAGTTCCGGCGGGTAGGAGTCGAAGCGCCGTCCCGCCGAGGGGATCGCGATGAGGTCCGCCTCCTCCAGCCGTTCGAGGCCGTACGGGGTGGAGACGGTCATGCCGGGGACATGGGTGGTCAGGGACGGGCTCTCGGCGGAGACCACCGCGAAGTCGTACACGGGCAGCCCCGCGTCACCGCGGTCGAGCCCGAACACCTCGCAGGCGACGCCGAGTTCGAAGGGATGCACACCGTCGAGCAGCACTGCGGCCACGTTCTTCAGCATGTTCACCAGTGTGCCGCAGAGTTGGCAGGAATTCACGGTCTGATGACAGTCCTGCCACTGCCGCGGGGGTCGCGGCGGCGCCAGAGTAGAGGCATGAACACAGCGATGAACTACCTGACCGTCCTCTTCGTCTTCCTGCTCCTGGCCGGTCCCTCCCTGTACGGGATCGCCCGCGACCGGCGCATCGACCGCGAGATCCGGGCCGCCCGCGAGGCCCGCGAGACCGAGGAGCGGCGGCGCTCGCGCTACGCGGCCGCCGCCTGATCCGGCCGCCGTCCGAAGGCCAGCAGATGCGAACTCGCCACCGTCAGCTCGGGATGCGGCTCGGCCAGCCGGGCCGCCGCCAGAGCGGACCTGAACAGGTCGGAGTCCGGAGCGGGCCGCCGGCCGGTGGCCCGCTCGACGGCCTTCAGGGCGCCGTCGCCGGGTCCCTCCACGCCGTACACCCGCACATCGGCGAGGCCCGCCGCCCCCAGCTCGTCCGCCAGCTGCCCGGTGTCGTGGAAGTAGGCGTGGGTGAAGTGCTCGCCCTCGTTGCGCCCGGTGGCCACGACCCGTCCGACCCGCTCCGGCAGCCCGTCCCGGTGCAGCCGCCCGTGCCCCATGTGGTCGAAGACCGGCGCGAACCGCTGGATCCCGGCCGCGACCACCGGTCCGCCCGGCTTCACGACCCGCAGCGCCTGCGCCAACGCCCGCTCACGGTCCGACAGTTCGGGCAGGTGGTAGAGCGGGCCGAGGAGCAGCACGACGTCGTAGGAGGAGTCGGCCGCGGTCAGCGCCCGCGCGTCCCCCACCTCGACCGTGTACGCCGCGCTCGCCTCCCGCGCCTGCGCCACGTGCCGCTCGACCGGGTCGACGAGATGCACCCGGTACCCGTCCTCCGCCAGCCACCGCGCGTGCACGCCGGGCCCGCCGCCCACGTCCAGGACGGACGCGGGGGCGGGCGGCAGATGGCGCCGCAGCAGCTCCTGGGTGCGGACGAGTTCGAGAACCCCGCACGCGGAGCCCGCGAGCCGGCTCTGTTCGTCGTAGCCGTCGGAGTAGAACTCCGCTATCTCCCGCGCCAGTTGAGGTGTCGTCATGCACCGAGTCTGCCGACGCGAGGAGAGCGGGTCACATCAGTTTCCCGGCGGGCGCCGGATCAGAAGTCCTCGTCGAAGCCGACCGAACCCTCGACCGCGACCTGGTACGCGGACGGGCGGCGCTCGAAGAAGTTGGTCAGTTCCTGGACGCCCTGCAGCTCCATGAAGGAGAACGGGTTCTCCGAGCCGTAGACCGGCGCGAAGCCGAGGCGCTGGAGGCGCTGGTCGGCGACGCACTCCAGGTACTGGCGCATCGAGTCGGTGTTCATGCCCGGCAGGCCCTCACCGCACAGGTCGCGGCCGAACTGCAGCTCCGCGTCGACCGCCTCCCGCAGCATGTCGGTGACCTGCTGCTCCAGCGCGTCGTCGAAGAGGTCCGGCTCCTCCTTGCGGACGGTGTCGACCACGTCGAAGGCGAACGACATATGCATCGTCTCGTCCCGGAACACCCAGTTGGTGCCGGTGGCCAGGCCGTGCAGCAGGCCCCGGCTGCGGAACCAGTAGACGTACGCGAAGGCACCGTAGAAGAACAGGCCCTCGATGCACGCGGCGAAGCAGATCAGGTTGAGCAGGAAGCGGCGGCGGTCCGCCTTGGACTCCAGGCGGTCCAGCTTCTCCACCGAGTCCATCCACTTGAAGCAGAACTCGGCCTTCTCCCGGATGGACGGGATGTTCTCCACCGCGGCGAACGCCGCCGTCCGGTCCTCCGGGTCGGGGAGGTAGGTGTCGAGCAGCGTCAGATAGAACTGGACGTGCACGGCCTCCTCGAAGAGCTGGCGCGAGAGGTACAGCCGCGCCTCGGGGGAGTTGATGTGCTTGTACAGCGTGAGGACGAGGTTGTTCGCGACGATCGAGTCGCCCGTCGCGAAGAACGCGACGAGACGGCCGATCATGTGCTGCTCGCCGGGGCTGAGCTTCGCGAGGTCGGCGACGTCCGAGTGGAGGTCGACCTCCTCGACGGTCCAGGTGTTCTTGATCGCGTCGCGGTAGCGCTCGTAGAAGTCCGGGTAGCGCATCGGGCGCAGGGTCAGTTCGAAGCCCGGGTCGAGCAGGTTCTTCTCGGGAGTGGTGTCGGTCATTACTGGCAGGCCTCGCAGGACTCGGGGTTTTCCAGGGAGCAGGCGACCGCGTCGGGATCGGCCACCTGTACGGGGACGGTGGCGCGGCCGGCCGCGCGGGCGATGCGCGTCGCGGGGCGCGAGCGCAGGTAGTACGTCGTCTTCAGGCCCGACTTCCAGGCGTACGCGTACATCGAGGAGAGCTTGCCGATGGTCGGCGTCTCCAGGAACAGGTTCAGGGACTGGGCCTGGTCGAGGAAGGCGGTACGGGCGGCCGCCATGTCGATGAGACCGCGCTGCGGGATCTCCCACGCCGTGCGGTACAGCGCGCGGACCTCCTCGGGCACCCAGGTGAAGCCCTGCACCGAGCCGTTGGACTCGCGCAGCGCCTCACGGGTCTGCGCGTCCCACACGCCGAGCGCCTTCAGCTCGTCCACCAGGTACGAGTTGACCTGGAGGAACTCGCCCGACAGCGTCTCGCGCTTGAACAGGTTGGAGACCTGCGGCTCGATGCACTCGTAGACCCCGGCGATCGAGGCGATCGTGGCCGTCGGGGCGATGGCGAGCAGCAGCGAGTTGCGCATGCCCGTCGAGGCGATACGTTCCCGCAGCGCGGCCCAGCGCTCCGGCCAGGTGAACTCGACGCCGTAGTGGTCGGGGTGCAGCACGCCGCGCGCGGTCCGGGTCTTCTCCCACGCGGGGAGCGGGCCGTTGCGCTCGGCGAGGTCCGCCGACGCCTCGTACGCGGCGAGCATGATCCGCTCCTGGAGCCGCGTGGAGAGCGCCTTGGCCTCGGGGGAGTCGAACGGCAGGCGCAGCTTGAAGAAGACGTCCTGGAGGCCCATCGCGCCCAGGCCCACCGGGCGCCAGCGGGCGTTGGAGCGGCCGGCCTGCTCGGTCGGGTAGAAGTTGATGTCGACGACGCGGTCGAGGAACGTGACGGCCGTGCGGACGGTCTCGTCCAGCCGCTCCCAGTCGATGTCGCCGTTCGCCACGAACGAGCCGAGGTTGACCGAGCCCAGGTTGCAGACGGCCGTTTCCCCGTCGTCCGTCACCTCCAGGATCTCCGTGCACAGGTTCGAGGAGTGGACCGTGTGGCCGGGCTCCGCCGTCTGGTTGGCGGTGCGGTTGGCGGCGTCCTTGAAGGTCATCCAGCCGTTGCCGGTCTGCGCGAGAGTGCGCATCATGCGGCCGTACAGGTCGCGCGCGGGGATGGTCTTGAGCGCCTTCCCCTCGGCCTCGGCCTTGCGGTACGCGGCGTCGAAGTCGTCGCCCCACAGGTCGACCAGCTCGGGCACGTCTGCCGGCGAGAACAGCGACCAGGGCCGGTCGGCGTCGACCCGGCGCATGAACTCGTCCGGGATCCAGTGCGCCAGGTTCAGGTTGTGCGTGCGCCGCGCGTCCTCGCCGGTGTTGTCGCGCAGTTCCAGGAACTCCTCGATGTCGGAGTGCCAGGTCTCCAGGTAGACGGCGGCCGCGCCCTTGCGGCGCCCGCCCTGGTTCACGGCGGCGACCGACGCGTCGAGGGTCTTCAGGAACGGCACGATGCCGTTGGAGTGCCCGTTCGTGCCGCGGATCAGCGAGCCGCGCGAGCGGATGCGCGAGTACGACAGGCCGATGCCACCCGCGTGCTTGGAGAGCCGCGCCACCTGGTGGTAGCGGTCGTAGATCGAGTCCAGCTCGTCCAGCGGCGAGTCGAGCAGGTAGCAGCTCGACATCTGCGGGTGGCGGGTGCCGGAGTTGAAGAGCGTGGGGGAGGAGGGCAGGTAGTCGAGGCGGCTCATCAGGCCGTACAGCGCGGCGACCTCGTCGAGCGCGCGCGTCGAGTCGTCCTCGGCGAGACCGGCCGCGACCCGCAGCATGAAGTGCTGGGGCGTCTCGATCACCTTGCGGGTGATCGGGTGGCGCAGCAGGTAGCGGCTGAAGACGGTGCGCAGGCCGAAGTAGCCGAAGCGGTCGTCGGCGGCCCGGTCCACCAGCGCGTCGAGCCGCGCGGCGTGCACGCGGACGAACTCGGCGGTGCGGTCCGCGATCAGGCCCTCGCGGTGACCGACGGCGATCGCCCCGGTGAACGACGTCACGCCCTGCGAGGCGGCCTCGGCGGCGATGGAGAGGGTGAGCAGCCGCGCGGCGAGCCGGGAGTAGACGGGGTCCTCGGAGATCAGCCCGGCCGCGGCCTCGGTGGCCAGTTCGCGCAGCTCGGCCTCGTCGGCCCGCGCGCTGCGACCGCGCAACGCGGCGGCGGCGACCCGGCCGGGATCCGCGGCGGGCAGATCGGCGGTCAGCTCGGTCAGGGTGCGCAGCAACGCGGTACCGGGGGCATCCGCCTCGGCCACGACTGAGGCAGGATCAGCGGGCGCGATGGTCACGGTGGGGCTCTCCCTCGCTCGGCTCGGGGCCCGCGGGGAGACAGTGGCAGGGGCCCGCGCACGGCAGGGCCCGCGTCACCGGCCCATTCCACGAGGCCCGGACGTCGTCGACACCCGGACCGGCCGGCCCGGGTGTGCCGTCGGCAGGTCTTCGGACTCACGTGGGCGCCTCTACGAGGCTTACGTTCACCGTTGCGGGACAGTTCCGGATTTGCACCGGATTCCCCTGCGCTGACAGCGAGAGCGAGCATACATGTTGTGCCGGGTGTTCGCGGCAGCCCCACATCTTGTGTCGGCTAAGGTCTCGCAGTGTGGGCGATCAGGGGGAGAGTGGTGCCATGC
The DNA here is from genome assembly GCF_040529335.1 of Streptomyces sp. HUAS MG91. GTDB lineage: Bacteria > Actinomycetota > Actinomycetes > Streptomycetales > Streptomycetaceae > Streptomyces > Streptomyces tabacisoli. The sequence continues at coordinate 5,595,905 of NZ_CP159534.1, forward strand.
GCGGGTGGTGGACGGTGGCCGTGGTGCCGGTCCTGGCGGGCCTTCTGGCCGGGTGCGGCGCCGCGCGGGAGGAGGGTTCCGAGGGGGCCGCGGCGCAGCGGCCCGCGGCCGGCGGGACCGCGTCCGCCACGCCGACGCGCCCGGAACCGGCCCGTCCGGAGGTGGCCCTCCCGACCGGCCCGGCTACCGCGCCCGGGCTCGACGCCACCGCGCCGGCGGGGCGCACCTTCAGCGCCGGGAGGCTGCACGCGACCCTGCTCCCCGAGTCCGCCTTCGGCCGTGGCCTGGAGCGCGGCGAGGTGCACACGATGCCGTTCGAGTCCACCCGCGAGCAGCGGCGCGCCCGGTGGTCGTACTGCCTGGACAGCGGGGCGGACCCGGCGTGGCTCGGCCCGGACGCCTACCGCGGCACGACGGCCTCCGCCAACGCCTCCTGGGTCGACCGCGGGCACGCGCCGCCCCGCGGCCACATCGTCGTCACCCAGTCCCTGGTGTCGCTCAGGCCCGATGCCGCCCGCGCACTGCACCGGGTCGAACAGGACATCCTGCGCCACTGCCCGGAGTTCGCCTCCGACATGGAGGCGGGCACGGCCACCGAGCGCTATCGCGCCGAGCCGCTGGCAGGGCTCGGCGACGAGGCGTACCTGGAGGTCCAGGACATCGACTACGAGGGCGACACCACGACCACGTACACCGCCCACGTCCGCGTCGGCGGCGTCCTCGTCCGGGTGACCAGCGGCGAGGGCGCCGACCGGGACGCGACCGTGGGCTGGGCCGCGCGGCTCGCGCGGGAGGTGGGCGGCGGGCTGTACGGGGTGGGGCCGTGACGCTCAGGCGGCGGTCGGCTGCTTGAGGAGGGTGTTCACGAAGTCATCGGTGAAGTTGCGCGGGCCGGTGCCGAGGGCGACCCGGCCGCGGCGCTCGGTGCGGGCCGCGACCAGCGGGGACTCCTGGTAGTAGGCGCGGGGGTAGTCCGCGTCGTAGGGGATGAACACGGTCTTGCCGCGCGTGAGTTCGGAGCCGCACTCCACCACGACCGTGCCCTCGGCGGCGGTCACGAACGACTCGTCGGCGCACACGCCCACGGCCAGCGGGTCGTGCAGCGGGGAGCCGCCGGTCTCGCGGTACGCGCCGAGGTAGAAGTCCATCAGGCGGGCGGTGAGCGCCATGCCGTCGCCGGCCGCCCGCAGGGTCTCCAGATCGTCGGTGGTGAACCGCCAGCCGTGCGTCGCGTCGAGCCCGACCATCGTGTAAGCGATGCCGGAGGAGACGACGAGGTCGACGGCGTCCGGGTCGGCCCAGGCGTTGAACTCGGCGACCGGGGTGATGTTCCCGGGCACGTCGGCGGCGCCGCCCATGAAGACGAGCTTCTTCACGCGCCGGGCGAAGCCGGGGTCCTCGGTGAGCGCGAGGGCCACATTGGTGAGCGGTCCCGTGGCGCAGACGGTGAGCTCGCCCTCGTACGCGCGTGAGAGCCGCAGCAGCGCCTGCGCGGAGGACTCGGCCTGCTCGGGCGCGGTGGAGTCGGGCAGCGTCTCGGCGCCGAGCCCGGAGGCGCCGTGGAACTCGCCGGCCGCCGAGTAGGGCAGCCGGGTGAGCGGGCGGCCCGCGCCGCGGTGCACGGACACGTCGCCGTCGATGCCGAAGGCGCGGGCGAGGGCGCGGCCGTTGCGGAAGGTCTGCTCGGCGGGCACGTTGCCGCCGACGGTCGTGTACGCCTTCAGGTCCCACAGCCCGGTGCCGAGCAGGTACTGGAGCGCCACGGCGTCGTCGATACCGGGGTCGCTGTCGAGAACGATGGGGGCGGGCACGGTTCCTCCAAGACGGGTGGTGCGGGGCTGTACCGGGTCACCGTAACGGGACGAGCCCCTCCGGACCGGAGGGGCTCGTCAGGTGGACGGTGCGGGAGCGGTGCTAGTGACCGGCCCCGACGGTGGGCATCTCCACCTGCACGCCCTTGTCACCGGCGTCCGCGGTGTAGTCGGCCGGCGCGGTCTCGTCGACGCCCTCCGGCGCCTTCACGGCCCGCAGGACGAAGGTGAGGACCACGGTCACGATCACGTTCAGCACGATCGCCGTCATGCCGATGTAGCCGATCTGGCCGATGCCCGGGATCTCCGCCGAGGAGCCGCCGAAGTGCTTCTGCGTCGGCGACTCCACCCCGAACGCCGCGAGCGTGCCGTACACCATGCCGACCGCCCAGCCGGCGAGCAGCGCCCACCGGTGGAACCAGCGGGTGAACAGGCCGCCGACGAGCGCCGGGAAGGTCTGGAGGATCCAGATGCCGCCCAGGAGCTGGAAGTTGATGGCGACCGTCTTGTCCATGGTGAGGACGAAGGCGAGGGCGCCGACCTTCACGAGCAGCGAGACCAGCTTGGAGACCTTGGTCTCCTGCTGCGGTGTCGCGTCCGGCTTGATGAAGTCCTTGTAGATGTTGCGCGTGAACAGGTTCGCCGCGGCGATCGACATGATGGCCGCCGGGACCAGCGCGCCGATGCCGATCGCGGCGAACGCGACGCCCGCGAACCAGTCGGGGAACATGTCCTCGAAGAGCTGCGGAATCGCCAACTGCCCGTTCTGCACCTTGATCCCGGCCGCGATCGCCATGAACCCGAGCAGCGCGAGCAGGCCCAGCATGAGCGAGTACAGGGGCAGGATCGTGGTGTTGCGGCGGATGACCTCGCGGCTCTTGGACGACAGGGTCGCCGTGATCGAGTGCGGGTACATGAACAGCGCGAGGGCCGAGCCGAGCGCGAGCGTCGCGTACGTCCAGGTCCCGGTCGAGCCGGGCGCGAGCGCCCCGACGGGCTTGTCCGTCGCGGGGTTGATCTGCTCGAACTTCTTGCCGGCCGCCGCGAAGATGTCGTCGAAGCCGCCCAGCTTGATCGGGATGTAGATGATGGCGACCGCGATGACGATGTAGATCAGCGTGTCCTTGACGAACGCGATCAGCGCGGGCGCCCGCAGACCCGAGGAGTAGGTGTACGCGGCGAGCACGCCGAACGCGATCAGCAGCGGCAGGTCCTTGACGAACCAGTTGGTGTTCTCGCCGCCGCCGACGCCCATGACGTCCAGGACGGCCTGGATGCCGACCAGTTGGAGCGCGATGTACGGCATCGTGGCGAGGATGCCGGTGACCGCGACCGCGAGGGACAGGCCCTTCGAGCCGAAGCGCCCGCGCACGAAGTCGGACGTCGTCACGTACCCGTGCTTGTGCGAGACCGACCACAGGCGCGGCAGGAACGTGAAGATCAGCGGGTACACCAGGATCGTGTACGGGACCGCGAAGAAGCCGGAGGCGCCGGCCGCGTAGATCGCCGCGGGCACGGCGACGAAGGTGTACGCGGTGTAGAGGTCGCCGCCGAGCAGGAACCAGGTGATCCAGGTGCCGAACGAGCGTCCGCCCAGGCCCCATTCGTCGAGCGAGTCGGTCTCGGACCTGCGCCAGCGCGCGGCGAGGAAGCCCATGACCGTGACGGCCAGGAAGAAGATGATGAAGACGGTGAGCGCGACACCGTTGACCCCGTTGTTCACGCCTGGCTCCCCGCGGACCGGTCGGACTTCCGGCCGCGCTGGTCACGCTGCCACAGCTTGTACGCGGTCATCGTGAGCGCGGTCGAGATCAGCACCCAGAGCATCTGGTACCAGTAGAAGAACGGGATGCCGATGAACGTCGGGTCGACCTTGGCGTAGGAGCTGACCCAGAGCATCGCCACGAACGGCGCGATCAGACACAGTGCAATGACGACGCGGACCGGCGTGACCACCGGCCCGTTCACTTCAGGCGCATCGGACATGACGCGGCTCCATCCCCTCGCTGGTTCCACTTATCTCATGCTTAACGTGCGGGAAATCTAGGCGAGAGTCTTGCTCCACGGAACCCCCGTCCGCATAACGGACGGGGTACGAAGGGGCCTCAGCAGCAGCGGAACCCCGGCCGCTGATCCGATTCCTGGCGGTCCGTCCGCATCCGCTCGAACTCCCGGCGCGAGGGCGCACAGGTCTCCGGATGCGCGGCCCGCAGGTGCGCCACATGGCGGTCGTACGCCGCCTCGTCCGTCAACTCGCGGACGTACCAGCGCACTTGCCTGCCGACCCGCAGGACTGCCGACACCAGCGTCACGACGCTCCTCCTTCTGTCGCGTCGCGCGCCGGGAGTGCCTCGAAAACGATGGCGAAGTGGTACCTGACGGCGCGCGGGCCGTCCGCTGTCCCCTTCGGCAAGAGTGTCCGAAGGGCGATGGTGCGAGGAGGTGCGGTACGCACGAGGTGGTCCCCTCCCGTCCGTGCGGCGACGGGAGGACCGTAGGGCAGAAGGGCGGACGCGCGCTACGGAGTGAACGCGACCGCGGTGTAAGGGTGTTGAGGGTTCGGTCAGTCCATCGGGCGCTTGAGCCGCGCGACGAACTTGTAGCGGTCGCCGCGGTACACCGAGCGCACCCACTCCACCGGCTGGCCCGAGCCGTCGATCGAGTGGCGGGAGAGCATCAGCATCGGCAGGCCGACGTCCGTGCCGAGCAGGCCCGCCTCGCGCGGCGTGGCGAGCGACGTCTCGATGGTCTCCTCGGCCTCCGCCAGGTGGACGTCGTAGACCTCGGCCAACGCCGTGTACAGGGACGTGTACTTGACGAGGCTGCGGCGCAGCGCGGGGAAGCGCTTGGCCGACAGGTGCGTGGTCTCGATGGCCATCGGCTCGCCGCTCGCCAGGCGCAGCCGCTCGATGCGCAGCACGCGCCCGCCGGCCGTGATGTCGAGCAGGCCCGCGAGGGTGTCGTCCGCGGTGACGTAGCCGATGTCGAGCAGCTGGGAGGTGGGCTCCAGGCCCTGGGCCCTCATGTCCTCGGTGTACGAGGTGAGTTGGAGCGCCTGCGAGACCTTCGGCTTGGCGACGAAGGTGCCCTTGCCCTGGATGCGCTCCAGGCGGCCCTCGACGACCAGCTCCTGGAGGGCCTGGCGGACCGTGGTGCGGGAGGTGTCGAACTCGGCGGCCAGGGTGCGCTCCGGCGGCACCGGGGTGCCCGGCGGCAGCGTCTCGGTCATGTCGAGCAGGTGCTTCTTCAGGCGGTAGTACTTGGGCACGCGCGCGGTACGGACGGGCGCCCCGCTCTCGTTCTCCGCACTGCTGACGTCGGTGCTCATGCTCCGCTGCTCCGCCTTCCCGGCTCCTGTGCCGATGCGACCGACGTCCACGCGCATCGGCCACGGCCCCACGGTTCACATCGTGGCACGGCTCGCTGGGTGGGACCCCTCTTCAGGCCCCGCACGCTCCGTGATCCCTCCTTATACCGGTCGCCGACCGCCTGGTCTAGTCCACATGGCCGATTGGTGGGAGCGTTCCCGGGCAAGTGGTGCGCCGCGGGCTCAACCCCCCTCCCGTGTCGGGTCGGTGTCGTTCCGATAACGGACGCACGGACCTTTCTCAGCCACCCTTGACACGCCTATTGGTCTGGGCCAAGCTCCGCTTACTGGTCTACACCATTAACGACCAGGTCCCAGTCCCACGAGCACTACTCGTCGTATGCGTCGCTGTGGGTGGGGGGTTGCTGGCATCCCTGAGGAGGGTGGCGTGAAGCGCAAGCTGATAGCGGCGATCGGTATCGCGGGCATCATGGTCTCGGTCGCGGCGTGTGGCGACAGTGACAAGAAGTCCGACAACGCGGGGGCGGACGCCAAGGAGCTGACCGTCTGGCTGACGGTCGACGCCCAGAACAACTGGCCGGACCTGGTCAAGGCCGCCGACGCGGCGATCAAGAAGAAGCACCCCGGCATCAAGATCAACCACGAGTACTACGGCTGGCCGGACAAGCCCGCCAAGCTCGACGCCGTCCTCGCCACCGACAAGGTGCCGGACGTGGTCGAGATGGGCAACACCGAGATGCTCAGCTACATGGTCAAGGGCGCGCTCGCCCCGGTCGACCCCGCCAAGTTCGAGAACTCGGACCAGTGGCTGGACGGCCTCAAGGCCTCGGTGACGTACGAGGGCAAGACCTACGGCGTCCCCTACTACGCCGGTGGCCGCGTGGCGACCTGGCGCACGGACATCGCCAAGGCCTCGGGCATCAAGGCCGCCCCGAAGACGTACGACGAGCTCACCGGCGACCTGGACAAGATCCAGAAGAAGCAGGGTGACAAGTTCAACGCCTGGTACCAGCCCACCCGTGACTGGTACGCGGCCATGTCCTTCGTCTACGACGCCGGCGGCTCCATCGCGAAGGAAGAGGGCGGCAAGTGGGTCGCCAACCTCTCCTCGGCCGAGTCCCAGAAGGGCCTCGACGAGTTCAAGAACGTCATCGACAAGTACATGCACGGTGACAAGACCAAGGACGAGTCCGACCGCTACATCGTGTACGGGCAGGGCAAGTCGGACCTGATCTTCGGTGCGGCCTGGGAGGGCGCGACCTCCGCCGACCCGAAGAACGACAAGACCGGCAAGCTCAAGGACAACCTCGAGAACTTCGTGATGCCGGGTCCGTCCGGCAAGGCGATGCCCGTCTTCCTCGGCGGCTCCGACCTCGCCGTCCCGGTGAAGTCCGACGCGCAGGCCGTGGCCGGCGAGTGGATCAACGCCTTCACCGGCGCCAAGGGCCAGGCCGGCCTGATGGCCAAGGGCAACCTGCCCAACAACAAGAAGGACCTGGCCACCATGAAGGCCGACCCGAAGACCGAGGTCCCGGCCACCGCGGCCGAGTCCAACTGGTTCGTCCCGATGGCTCCGGGCTGGGGCGCGGTCGAGAAGGCCCAGGTCCTGCAGACGATGCTGCAGGAGATCGGCACCGGCAAGAAGTCCGTCGCGGACGCCGCGAAGGACGCCGACGCCAAGATCGACAAGGTCATCAACACCAAGTGACCCGACGCGGGGCCCCGTCGGCCGGCAGCCGGCCGACGGGGCCCCGCGGCTCGTACCTCTGTACGCCCCGCGCGCCGGGCGCGTACCCACGGCTTAGCTCGACCTATTGCACGACCTGAGGGACCGCTGAGGAGCGCGCGGATGAGTGCCGCAGACACGACCACTGCCAAGATGCCGCCGCCGCGGCAATCGCCGCCGCCGGGCGGGGGAAGCGGGTCCCCGCAGGGACCACGCAGAAAGCGCACGGGCGGGGCGGCCACCCCGTGGGCGCTGCTCGCCCCCTGTCTGCTGATCCTCGTCCTGGTCCTCGGCTACCCGATGATCCGGCTGGTCACGCTCTCCTTCCAGAAGTTCGGCCAGGCCCAGCTGTGGGGCTTCCAGGACCCCGAGTCGGTCGGCTTCGACAACTTCAGCGCGATCCTCGGTGACAGCCAGTTCTGGCAGGTCGTCGTCCGCACGATCATCTTCGCCGCCGGGTCCGTCATCTTCACGATGGTCGTCGGCATGCTGATCGCGCTGCTCCAGCAGCGCGTCTCGGGCTGGGTGAAGACCCTCATCAACATCGCGCTGGTGGCGAGCTGGGGCATGCCCATCATCGTCGCCACCACCGTCTTCAAGTGGCTCTTCGACTCCGACTACGGCATCTTCAACGCCCTGCTGAGCAAGCTGCCGGGCGTCGACATGGTCGGCCACAACTGGTTCGCCAGCGGCCCCCAGGGCCTCGCCGTCATCATGCTGCTCGTGGTCTGGGGCGCCGTGCCCTTCGTGGTCATCACGCTCAGCGCGGGCCTGACCCAGGTCCCCAAGGAGATGGAGGAGGCCGCGCGCCTCGACGGAGCCGGCGCCTGGGGCGTCTTCCGCTTCGTCACCCTGCCGATCCTCAAGCCGATCATCGTGATGCTCACGACGCTCTCGGTCATCTGGGACATGGGCGTCTTCCCGCAGGTCTTCGTGATGCGCAACGGCCACCCCGAGGACGAGTTCCAGCTGCTCACCACCTACTCCTACGACCGGGCGTTCCAGGTCAACGACTACGCGCAGGGCTCCGCGATCGCCCTGATCACGGTGATCCTGCTGCTCGGCGTCGTCGCCGTCTACATGCGCCAGATGCTCAAGATCGGAGAGGTCGAGTGAGCGCCACCACCGCCCCTGTGAAGCCGGGGAAGCCGGACGGGCCCGGCAAGGCCGGGAAGGCCGCCGCGCCCGTGATCACCGCCGACAGCGGCCGCCGCAAGTCCAAGCTCGGCTGGAACGTCATCGGCCTGCTGGTCTTCCTCGTCGCCGGCTTCCCGGTCTACTGGATGGTCAACACGGCGTTCAAGCCCGCCAAGGACGCCATCGACCCGGACCCGAGCCTCTTCCCGACCGGGTTCACCCTCGACAACTTCAAGCGCGCCCTCGACATCGCGGACTTCTGGGGCCCGGTCGGCCGCAGCCTGATCGTCTCGCTCGTCGTGGTCGTCATCGGCATCATCGTCGGCATGCTCGCGGCGCTCGCCATCTCCCGGTTCGCCTTCCGCGGCCGCAAGATCGTGATCGTCGGCATCCTCGCGGTGCAGATGGTGCCGCTCGTCGCCATGATCATTCCGGTCTTCCTGCTCCTGAACGACCTCGATCAGTACGACAAGCTCTCCGGCCTGATCATCACGTACCTGACGTTCATCCTGCCGTTCACGGTGTGGACCCTGCGCGGCTTCATCGTGAACATCCCCAAGGAGCTGGAGGAGGCGGCCCAGGTCGACGGGTGCACCCGCACCGGCGCCTTCGTCCGCGTCGTCTTCCCGCTGCTCGCCCCCGGCATGGTCGCGACCTCGGTCTACGCCTTCATCCAGGCCTGGAACGAGTACCTGTACGCCCTGATGCTGATGAGCCAGAAGCACATGACGGCCACCGTCTGGCTCGGCAACTTCACCACCAAGCACGGCACGGAGTACGCCCCGATGATGGCCGGATCCACGATGATGGCCGTGCCGATCGTGGTCCTGTTCCTCTTCGTCCAGCGCAAGATGGCCGCGGGTCTCACCGCCGGCGCCGTGAAGGGATAACGCCACCTGATGACGACACTCGCACACGGTACGGACACCCTCACGCGGGATGCCCTGACGGTCCTCCAGCCCGGCTTCCCGGGCACGACCGCGCCCGACTGGCTGCTGCGCCGGGTCGGCGAGGGCCTGGCATCGGTGGGCCTGTTCGGCCGCAACATCGCCTCCGCCGAGCAACTGGCCGCCCTGACCGCCCAGCTGCGGTCCGAGCGGGACGACATCCTGGTCGCCATCGACGAGGAGGGCGGCGACGTCACCCGCCTCGAGGTGCGCACCGGCTCCTCCTTCCCCGGCAACCACGCGCTCGGCGCGGTCGACGACGTCGACCTCACCCGGGCCGTCGCCCACGAGCTGGGCCGCCGCCTCGCCGACTGCGGCGTCAACCTCAACTGGGCGCCGTCCGCCGACGTCAACGCCAACGCGGAGAACCCGGTCATCGGTGTCCGCTCCTTCGGCGCCGACACCGACCTCGTCTCCCGGCACACCGCCGCGTACGTGACCGGCCTCCAGGCCGCAGGCGTCGCCGCCTGCACCAAGCACTTCCCCGGGCACGGCGACACGGCGGTGGACTCGCACCACGACATGCCGCGCATCGACGTCGGCCTGGACGTGCTGCACGCCCGCGACCTCGCCCCGTTCCGCGCGGCCATCGCGGCGGGCTCGCGCGCCGTGATGAGCGCCCACATCCTGGTCCCGGCGCTCGACCCCGAGCGTCCGGCAACGTTGTCCCGCCGCATCCTCACCGGCCTGCTCCGCGAGGAACTCGGCTACGAGGGACTCATCGTCACCGACGGCATGGAGATGCAGGCCATCTCCGCCACCTACGGCATCGAGCGCGGCAGCGTCCTCGCCATCGCGGCCGGCGCCGACGCGATCTGTGTCGGCGGCGGGCTCGCCGACGACGAGACCGTGGTGGCCCTGAGCGACGCGCTGGTCGCGGCGGTACGGTCCGGAGAACTGGCCGAGGAGCGGCTCGCCGACGCCGCCGCCCGGGTACGCGCGCTCGCCGCGTGGACGTCGAGCGCCGCGGGCACCTCCGGCGGCGCGGCCTCCGACCCGGAGATCGGCCTGGTCGCGGCCCGGCGCGCGCTGACGGTGACCCGGTCCGCCGGGTACGCGCCGTCGGCCTCCGGGGCGCCCGTCCACGTGGCGGCGTTCTCCCCGGTCGCCAACATCGCGGTCGGCGACGAGACCCCCTGGGGCGTCGCCGCCGAACTCGAACGCCTGCTGCCCGGCACCACCACCGGCTCGTACACCGGCGCCGACGCGGGGGCCGAGGCGCTCGCCGCGGCGGGGGAGCGGCGCGTCGTCGCCGTCGTCCGCGACGAGCACCGGCACGGGTGGATGGCGTCCGCCGTCGACGCGCTGCTGGCGGCGCGGCCCGACACGGTGGTCGTCGAGATGGGCGTCCCGCAGGCCGCTCCGCGCGGCGCTCTGCACATCGCCACGCACGGCGCGGCCCGCGTCTGCGGTGCGGCTGCCGCCGAGGTGATCGTGGGGGCGTAGCCCCGTCCGGTCGGACCTCGGCCGCGGCTCTCGTCGTGGCGAGCAGAAAAAGGTGCCGGCCCCCACCAGGGGGCCGGCACCTTTTCGCCTGGTCCAGGCGGAGCCTAGATGCCCTGCCACTCCGGCTTGTTGGCATACGTGTGCCGGAAATAGTCCGCCAGCTTCAACTTCGACGCGGCGGCCTCGTCCACGACAACCGTCGCGTGCGGGTGCAACTGCAGCGCGGAGGCGGGCACCACCGAGGCGACGGGCCCCTCGACGGTGGCGGCGACCGCGTCGGCCTTGCCCTCACCGGTCGCGAGCAGCACCAGGTGACGGGCTTCGAGGATGGTCCCGATGCCCTGCGTGATGACGTGCCGGGGCACCTGGCCGAGGTCGCCGTCGAAGAACCGCGCGTTGTCCGCGATGGTCTGCTCGGTCAGCGTCTTGATCCGGGTCCGCGACGCGATCGACGAACACGGCTCGTTGAACCCGATGTGCCCGTCGGTCCCGATCCCCAGCAACTGGAGATCGACACCCCCGGCCTCGGCCAGCGCCTTGTCGTACGCCTCGCAGGCCGCCTGCACGTCCTCGGCGCTGCCGTCGGGGCCGATGAAGGACTCCTCGCCGAGCCCGAGCGGCCGCACGACCTCGCGCAGCACCGTCGCCCGGTACGACTCGGGGTGTCCGGTCGGCAGCCCCACGTACTCGTCGAGCTGGGCGATGCGCGCCCGGGACGCGTCGACCTCGCCGGCGCCGACCTTCGCCGTCAGCGCCTGGTAGATGGGCAGCGGGGTCGAGCCGGTGGCCACACCGAGCAACGCGTCGGGCTTGCGCCGCAGCAGCTGGGCCATGGCCTCGGCGATCAGCTCGCCACCTGCCTTGGCGTCCGGAACGATCACAACTTCCACGAAGGGCCTGCCGATCTGGTCAGAGGGAACTCGGAGAACCGGAGTTCATGTGGTATAGACCAATCTAGCAGAGCGGGGCCCTGCTGGTCAGGCCCTCCACGGACCCACTCCGACCATGCTCGGCGCTGCGCCGTGGGACGGCACCTCGAAGGGGTCCGTCCTGCTGGACCGCACCCGGCGGGCTTCGGACTTGCAGCACTCGGCGGGCTTCGGGCTTGCCGCACTCGGCGGTCTTCGGACTTGCCCGGCCCCGGACCTGTCGGACCCCGCTTCGCTGGGCGCCGCGCGCCGTGGGCGGCCACAGTGGAAGGTGCCCGGCCGTGCCGACCCCTCCGAGGTGACCCGTATGACCGCCACGCCCGAACAGGAACGGCCCGGCCGGATCATGGCCCGCGAGATCCGTGAGCAGCCCGACGTCCTGCGCCGCCTCCTCGGCACCGGCGCCGAGCGCATCCAGGAGGTCGCCCGCCAGGTCGCCGCCCGATCCCCCCGCTTCGTCCTCCTCACCGCCCGCGGCACCTCGGACAACGCCGCCCTCTACGCCAAGTACCTCCTGGAGATCCGGCTCGGCCTGCCCTGCGGTCTCGCCTCCATGTCCACCACGACGGCCTACGGCGCCCGGCCGGATCTGCGCGACGTCCTCGTCATCACGGTCAGCCAGTCGGGCGGCTCACCCGATCTCGTCGCCTCGACGAAGGCGGCCCGCGAGGCCGGCGCGATCACCCTCGCCGTGACCAACAACCCGGACTCGCCGCTCGCCGCGGTCTCCGAGCACCACATCGACATCATGGCCAGGCCGGAGAAGGCGCTGCCCGCGACGAAGACGTACACCGCGTCCCTGCTCGCGCTCTACCTCTTCGTGGAGGGGCTGCGCGGTGCCGACGGCTCGGCCGTCGCCGCCGTCCTGCCCGATCTCGCCGCCGAACTGCTCACCCGGCAGGACGAGGTCCGCGTCCTCGCCTCCCGCTACCGCTTCGCCGAACGCATGGTGATCACCTCCCGTGGCTATGGCTACCCGACCGCCAAAGAGGCGGCCCTCAAACTGATGGAGACCAGCTACATCCCCGCCCTCTCCTACTCCGGCGCCGATCTGCTGCACGGCCCGCTCGCCATGGTCGACAACATCTCCCCGGTCATCGCCGTGGTCACCGACGGCCGGGGCGGGGTCGCCCTCCAGCCCGTCCTCGACCGGCTGCGCGGCCGCGGCGCCGATCTGATGGTCGTCGGCCCCGAGGCCCAGGTCGCCCGGGCCTCCGCGGGCTTCGTGCTGCCCACGGCCGGGGTGGCGGAGGAGGTGCAGCCGGTCCTGGAGATCCTCCCGCTCCAACTGCTCGCGTACGAGGTGACCATCGCCCGCGGCCAGGACCCGGACGCCCCGCGCGCCCTCGCCAAGGTCACCGAGACTCGATAGCCGCCCCGCTCGCACCGGCACCGCGTCCCCTCCGCGCCCCTTCCCATCTGCGCCCTCCCGCATCCACATCGCCCAGATCTGTATCGATCGCTAGCGAAATGACCGTAGCGCAGATCCCGTACCGTTTTCTAGTGGGCGCTATAGAATTCACCCCATGGCGACCAAGCAGCGCGGACGGCCCCGCTCCTTCGACCGGGAGACCGCCCTGGAGAAGGCCATGCGTGCCTTCTGGGAGAACGGGTACGAGGCGACCTCCGTCTCCGACCTGACCCGCGAGATGGGGATCGGCGCCCCGAGTCTCTACGCCGCGTTCGGCGATAAGCGCACCCTGTTCGAGGAGGTCGTACAGGTCTACGGCACCACGCACGGCGCGGGCCCCGGCCGCGCACTCGCCGAGGAGCCGACGGCCCGCGGCGCGATCGAGCGGCTGCTGCGCGAGGCGGCCGACGCGTTCACCGACCCCGCGCTCCCGCACGGCTGCCTGGTCATCCACGCCGCGACGAACTGCACCACCCCCGAGGTCGAGCAGGCCCTGCGCGAGCGGCGCGCCACCAGCATCGGCGCCATCGCCGACCGGCTGCGCCAGGGCGTCGCCGCGGGGGAGCTGCCCGAGGGTACGGACGCCACCGCCCTCGCCCGCTGCTTCGCCGCCGTCTTCCAGGGCATGTCCCAGCAGGCCCGCGACGGCGCGAGCCGCACCGAGCTGGAAGCCGTCGCCGCCCTGGCGATGACGGTCTGGCCCGGAATTGAACCCACGTGTTCCGGGACGCGTGGTGAAGGACGTACGTTGGAGTAACCGTGGGCATGCGGGCCGGAGGACGTCGTAGGAAGAGACGACAACAATCCTCCGCCGATGCATGGACATCGGAGAATGGTCTAGTCCACAATGCGTAACGAGACCTCCGCCCTCCCCGCACAGGAGGACGGACAGAGGACCCGTCGCTCTCTGCCCTGACTGCGTCGGCTCCTCGATCGGCACCTGGGACCGCACACCTGGAAGCCGATGCACCTGAAGGGCTGCGGTGCCAGGGAACGGGTTGAGGGTCCCGACCCCCGGCGCCGCGGCTCGTCGGTCCTCTCGGGACCGTTCGGGCCCCTCCCGACCGGCAGGTACGCTCGCCTGGTGCCCTCCATGAACGATCTCGTACGCCAGCACACCGCCCTCGGTGACTCCGACCTCGAGTGGCTGCACCTGCTGGTCTCGGAGTGGCAGCTGCTCTCCGACCTCTCCTTCGCCGACCTCGTGCTGTGGGTCCCCACGCACGACGGCACGCGTTACGTCTCCGTCGCGCAGATGCGTCCCAACACCGGACCCACGTCCTACCAGGACGACATGGTCGGCCACCTGGTACCGCGCGGCCGGCGCCCGATGCTGGACGCCGCGCTCGACGAGGGCCGCATCGTGCGCGAGGGCGACCCCGAGTGGCGCGAGGAGGTCCCGGTCCGGGTCGAGTCCATCCCCGTCCGCCGGGAGGGACGGGTCCTCGGAGTCATCGCCCGGAACACCAACCTGCTCACCGTGCGAACCCCCTCCCGGCTGGAGCTCACCTATCTCCAGTCGGCGTCCGACCTCGCCCAGATGATCGCCGCCGGATCGTTTCCGTTCCCGGGGCAGCAGGTCGACATGGACGCGTCCCCGCGCGTCGGCGACGGCCTGATCCGGCTCGACGCCGACGGGGTCGTCCAGTACGCGTCCCCCAACGCCTTGTCCGCCTACCACCGGTTGGGCTTCCAGGCCGATCTGGTCGGCCACCACCTCGGCAGCACGACCGCCGAACTCGCCCCGTCCCGCGGTCCGGTGGACGAGGCGCTGGCCAAGGTCGCCAGCGGCTGGGCCCCGCGCGAGTTCGAGATCGAGGGCGAGGAGGGTTCGATCCAGCTGCGGGCGATCCCGCTCAAGCCCAAGGGCACCCGCATCGGATCGCTGGTCCTCCTGCGCGACGTCACCGAACTGCGGCGCCGCGAACGCGAGTTGATCACCAAGGACGCCACCATCCGGGAGATCCACCACCGGGTGAAGAACAACCTCCAGACCGTCGCCGCGCTGCTGCGCCTCCAGGCCCGGCGCATCGAGTCGGACCGGGGGCGCGAGGCGCTCGAGGAAGCGGTCCGGCGCGTGGGCTCCATCGCGATCGTGCACGAGACGCTGTCCCAGAACCTGGACGAGCGCGTGGAGTTCGATGAGATCGCCGACCGGGTGCTCGCGATGGTCGCCGAGATCTCCCCGGGCCAGGTGACCGGCCGGCGCACGGGCCGGTTCGGCATCCTCGACGCCGAGGTGGCGACGCCGCTGTCCATGGTCCTGACCGAGGTGCTGCAGAACGCGCTCGAGCACGGCTACCGCCAGGGCGACACCGGAACCGTCGAGGTGTCGGCGGTGCGCGGCGGTACGAGCAAGGAGACCCGCCTGCTGATCACCGTCCAGGACGACGGTGTGGGGCTGCCCGAGAACTTCGACCCGAAGCGGGCCGGCAATCTGGGACTGCAGATCGTACGCACCTTGGTGGAGGGCGAGTTGGGCGGGACGTTCGACATGGTGCCCGCACCCGAGCGCGGCACCCAGGTCATCCTCGACATCCCCGTGCGCTCCCAGAAGTAGAACCGTGCGGACGCGCGCACGCGTACGCACACAGCAGAGAGCCCCGGACCGGGATACGGTCCGGGGCTCCATACTCGCGTGCTCGGGTCATGTCCCGGGCTGAGCCTGGGGGGAGCATCGGGGGTACTGCGCGCTGCGGCTCGGGGGCGGGAGATGCGTACTCGCTGTACGCGCCGCCGGGCTCAGGCTCGTGAAGGGGTGGGGTATCAGGCGGAGGCCTGACGGGCCCGGTTGCGAGCGGCGCGGCGCTTCATCGCGCGGCGCTCGTCCTCGCTGAGGCCACCCCAGACGCCGGAGTCCTGGCCGGACTCGAGCGCCCACTGCAGGCACTGCTCCATGACGGGGCAGCGGCGGCAGACGGCCTTGGCTTCCTCGATCTGCAGCAGCGCAGGACCGGTGTTGCCGATGGGGAAGAAGAGCTCGGGGTCTTCCTCGCGGCAAACGGCGTTGTGACGCCAGTCCATGGCTGCTACCTCTCCTTGGTATTACGTGCAGGTTGCTTGTGAATGTGAACGCTTTCACGAATCCCTCAACAAGTGAAGGGCCGAACGTCACGTACGCGACGGTGGTCCGTTGTTTTGAGGAGGGGATTCGGGCTCTCTGTGGGGCCGATGTTGCGGGCCGTCCCGAGCGCCATGTAGAGATTCGCAAACCTCGGCGGCGGATACAACCCCTTCAGGAAAGTTTTTTTTGATTCCTCGGTGTCGGCTAGGTCACAGCCGTACTTCCATGGGGTGGAGCCCAGCCCAAACGTTCGAGATAAAGGACTTTGGGCCCTTCCACTCACACAATCACACGCAGTGCACGGCGTACGCCTGTGAACGTCACGCTGGTACGCAGCCCCAGGTGGTCACCGTCCATCTGAAGGGGCAGAGGCACCTTCGAATGCAAGGTGAAGTCCGTGAGGTCGTGAAGCGTGACCGCGTTCTTTCCACGGGGGCCGCGTTCGGGCGTCGACATCAGCAGCTGGGTGCCGTAACGGGTCACCGCCGGAGTCGACAGTTTCTTGAGTCCGAGCACGTCAAGGCCGGTGTCGAAGGACGCCTGGGGGGTCGGATAGAGCGGCCGGTTGCCCAGGAAGGACCACGGCGAGGTGTTGCTGACTATGGAGACGACCAGATCCGTGACCGGGTCCTCGTTCGGCCGTTCGAGCGTGATCGTGCCGTGCCGGCGGTCCTGCTCGCCGAGGAACTGGCGCACCACCTGTCGCACATACAGAGCGTGTGTCGAACGCTTGCCCCGCTCCCGCTGCTGCTCGACCCGGCCGACCACACCCGCGTCGAAGCCGAGGCCCGCGCTGAAGGTGAACCAGCGCGAGGGCACCGCCTCGTCCTCCGTGCCCGGTGTGCCCGCGGCGAGCCCCAGGCCGACCGTGCGCTCCCGGCCCTCCCGCAGGGCGTCCAGGAGCTGTCCTGTGGCCTCCACGGGCTCGTTCGGCAGCCCCAGGGCGCGCGCGAAGACGTTCGTCGAACCACCGGGGACGACGGCGAGGCCCGGCAGCCGGTCGAGATCGGGGCCGTCGTGCAGCAGCCCGTTCACCACCTCGTTGACCGTGCCGTCGCCGCCGAGGGCGACGACCAGCTCGATGTCCTCGCTCTCCGCGGCCTGCCGGCCGAGGTCGCGGGCGTGGCCGCGGTACTCGGTGGTGACGGCCTCCAGCTTCATCTCGCTCGCCAAGGCGTGGATCAGCACATCGCGCGTGCGCGCGCTGGTGGTGGTTGCCGCCGGATTGACCACGAGAAGTGCACGCATGCAAGGCAGCGTACCTAGCGGCCTTGATCGCGCCCAGACCGAGGTAGGAGTCGGGTAAGAGCGCCGTCGCGGGCGGGGGCTACTCTGCAAAGGTGACCTCAGAGCAGAATCCCGCCCCCGAGACCGCAGCGGACGAAGGCCCGCGCCCCGGCCGGCTCACCGCCGCAGCCGCCCTGGCCGGACTCGAAGGAGCCGCGCTCGTCGCGGGCGGCGGCTACATGCTGGTCGCCGGGCTCACCGGACACCCCGACAACCCCGAGCAGGCCATCACCGGCGGCATCACGCTGATCGTGCTCGCGCTGCTGCCGCTGCTCGCCGCCCGCGGCCTGCTGGCCCGCAAGAGCTGGAGCCGCGGCCCCGCGATCATCACGCAGATCATGGCGCTGCCCGTCGCCTACACGCTGCTCCAGGCCGACAGCGCGGCCATCCCCGGCGGCATCGTGCTCGGTGTGGTGGCGGTCGTGGCCCTGGTGATGCTCGTCAACCGGGAGACGACCCGCGCGCTCGGCATCCGTACGCCGGGAAGTACCCGGGAATCCGAGTAGACCCGTCTCTACGTGCAGGAAGGCGCCCGGTGCGGACATCGCACCGGGCGCCTTCCCACACGTGGACCACGCGCGCTCACTCCTCCACGAGGAGCCGCTCCCGCAGCTGCGCCAGCGTGCGCGCGAGGAGGCGGGACACGTGCATCTGGGAGATGCCGACCTCCTGGGCGATCTGCGACTGCGTCATGTTCCCGAAGAAGCGCAGCAGCAGGATGCGCTTCTCACGCGGCGGCAGGTCCTCCAGAAGCGGCTTGAGCGACTCCCGGTACTCGACGCCCTCCAGCGCCTCGTCCTCGGCGCCCAGGGTGTCGGCGACCGCCGGGGACTCGTCGTCCGTGTCGGGGACGTCCAGGGACAGCGTGGAGTACGCGTTCGCCGACTCCAGGCCCTCCAGGACCTCCTCCTCGGAGATGGCCAGCTTCTCGGCCAGCTCATGGACCGTGGGGGAGCGGCCGTGCATCTGGGACAGCTCGGCCGTCGCCGTCGTCAGGGCCAGCCGCAGTTCCTGGAGGCGGCGCGGGACGCGCACCGCCCAGCCCTTGTCGCGGAAGTGCCGCTTGATCTCGCCGACGACGGTCGGAGTCGCGTACGTGGAGAACTCCACGCCGCGCTCCGGGTCGAACCGGTCCACCGACTTGATCAGACCGATCGTCGCGACCTGCGTGAGGTCGTCCAGCGGCTCGCCGCGGTTGCGGAAGCGGCGCGCCAGGTGCTCGACCAGCGGCAGATGCATGCGCACGAGCTGATTGCGCAGCTCCGCGTACTCGGTGCTGCCGTCCTTCAGGGTGCGCAGCTCGATGAACATCGCGCGTGCACCACTGCGGTCCTGCGGATCGCGCCGGCCGTGCTGCTCGCCGTGTCGCTCGTGGTCGCTCATCAATCCCGCCCGTCGCGCGTCCGATCCCCCTGAACCCCCGCGAACGTCGGCCCCGGTGGTCGGTGCTGCTTGCTGTGACGCCCTCGTCGCCGGGTCCGCCCGGTCTTCCGGATGTGGCCTGGCCTGCTGTTCGGGAATGGCGGTGGTCAGCCGTCGCATCCCGCCCGAGCCGTCGGCCGGGAGATCCCGTGTGCCGCGTTTGTCGTCCCGCACCGGACCTTCCCCGTTCATCACGCCGGGCCGGGGCCCGCGCCGCGCTTCTTGTAGAGGCTGATCGAGACGGTGTTGTCCTCGGCCACTGACGAGTCGACCTGGCCCGCGAGGGCCGAGAGCACCGTCCATGCGAAGGTGTCGCGCTCCGGGGCCCGGCCGTCGGTGGTCGGCGCGGAGACCGTCACCTCCAGTGAGTCGTCGACCAGACGGAACACACAGCTGAGAACGGAGCCGGCGACGGCCTGCTGGAGCAGGATCGCGCAGGCCTCGTCGACCGCGATGCGCAGGTCTTCGATCTCGTCCAGGGTGAAGTCCAAACGCGCCGCGAGGCCGGCCGTGGCCGTCCGCAGCACCGACAGGTAGGCACCCGCAGCCGGCAGCCGGACTTCCACGAAGTCCTGATTCCCGGGCTCGCCTGCAAACTGGGACACCCTCACCTCCAAGGTGGTACAAGCACTTTCGGGCTCCGGAGGTGTCGTCCCCCGGGTGACACGCCACATATATCTGCGGTGACGCTACCGCGCGCCCGACTTTCCTGTCCCGGGGACCCCCGGCCCATTGCTGTCACTCATAGTAAGCCCACGGGCACGGACAGTGGCTAGAGGGTGTGCGGGCCCAATTGGAAAGAGGGGGCGCCGGGTTGACGTACCCAGGTGCCCGCCGGTCGAATCCCGATGCCGCCGTGGATCAGACGAGTGCAGTGTCCACGAAGCACCAGCGCCAGCTCTCACCAGGCTCGAAGGTGCGCATCACCGGGTGCCCGGTCTCCTTGAAGTGCTCCGTGGCGTGCTTGTAGGGCGACGAGTCGCAGCAGCCGACGTGGCCGCAGACCAGACACAGCCGCAGTTGCACAGGGTGACTGCCGACGGCCAGACACTCCAGACAGGTCTCGCTCAGAGCGTCCGGCTCGGGGTGCGGCAGCGTGTCGACGTGCGGGCACTCGTTCATGATGGCCAGGTTACGACGGGTGGCGTGATCACGTAGGGCGAAGGGCGGGCCATGGACGTATTGCCGCTGGTGGGACTGGTCGCGGTGAGTGCCGCGGTGGCGGGTGCGGCGCGCAGGACTCCGGTGCCGGCGCCCCTCCTGCTGGTCGCGGCCGGTCTGGCGGCCTCCTATGTGCCGGGGATCCCGCAGTACGCGCTCGACCCGCACATCGTGCTGCCGCTGATCCTGCCGCCCCTGCTGCACACCGCGGCCCTGGAGAGCTCGTACCTCGACCTGCGGGCCAACATCAGGCCCGTGGCGCTGCTGTCCGTGGGGTACGTCCTGTTCGCCACGGTGGCCGTGGGCTGGCTCGCGTACGAGCTGATCCCCGATCTGCCGCTGACCGCCGCGCTCGTCCTGGGGGCGGTGATCGCGCCGCCCGACGCCGTGGCGGCCACGGCGATCGCCCGGCGGGTGGGGCTGCCCTCGCGGATCACGACCATCCTCCAGGGCGAGTCGCTGGTGAACGACGCGACCGCGATCACCGCCTACAAGGTGGCGCTCGCCGCCGCCGTGGGGGAGGGGGCCAGCTGGGCGGGCGGCATCCGGGAGTTCCTGGTGGCGGCCGTCGGCGGGGTGGGTGTCGGGCTGCTGCTGATGGTGCCGCTGCACTGGTTGCGCACGCACCTGAAGGAAGCGCTGCTGCAGAACACGCTCTCCCTGCTCATCCCCTTCGTCGCGTACGCCGCGGCCGAACAGGTGGGGGCGTCCGGAGTGCTCGCCGTGGTGACCGTCGCGCTCTACCTGGGGCACCGGTCGTGGCAGGTCGACTTCGAGACACGGCTCCAGGAGGCGGCGGTGTGGAAGGTCGTCGCCTTCATCCTGGAGTCGTCGGTCTTCGCGCTCATCGGGCTGCAATTGCGCGTGGTCCTCGGCGGCCTCGGCGAGTACAGCGTCGCGCAGGCCGTCTGGTACGCGGTCGGGGTGTTCCTCCTCGTGGTCGTGGTGCGCTTCGTGTGGTCCTACCCCGCGACCTACCTGCCGTGGTGGATCTCCCCGCGCGCGCGTGAGCGCGAGGACGACGTGGACTGGCGCAAACCGCTCATCGTGAGCTGGGCCGGGATGCGGGGCGTGGTGTCGCTGGCCATCGCCTTCTCGATCCCGCTCGTGACGGACAGCGGGGAGGAGTTCCCCGCCCGCAACCTGGTGCTCTTCCTGACGTTCACGACGGTCATCGGCACGCTCGTCGTGCAGGGGCTCTCGCTGCCGCCGCTCATCAAGGCGCTGAAGCTGCCCGGACGGGACGTGCAGGCCGAGACGCTGGTCGAGGCGCAGGCCCAGAACACCGCCTCGACGGCCGCGGAGGAGCGGGTGGACGACCTGATGCGCGACGAGCGCAACCGCCTCCCACAGGCCCTCCAGGACCGCCTGCACACCGTTCTGGAGCGGCGCCGCAACTCCGTGTGGGAGCGGCTCGGCCAGCCGAACCCGGTGACCGGTGAGTCCGCCGACGACACCTACCGGCGGCTCGCGCGGGAGGCGATCGCCGCCGAGCGCGAGGTGTTCGTACGGCTGCGCGACGAGCGGCGCATCGACGACGAGATGATGCGGACGCTGCTGCGCAAGCTGGACCTGGAGGAGGCCACGGCCTACCGGGAGGTCGACGACTGAGTGGACCGGGGGCTACTGGGGTGCGCCCGTGACGACCGCCGCGATCGTCGTGCCGGTGCGGAACGCACCGCTCCGGGTGAGTGCGACGAGAGCGTGGAGCATCTTGGCGACGTACAGGTGCTCCACGGGGACGCCGTGCAGCTGCCCGAAGTCCTCGGCGAACGCCCTCAGCTCGGCGGGCACGCGTGCGTAGCCGCCGAAATGGAAGCCGTCCGCCACCTGCCAGCTGCCGCGGACACCGCCGAACGCGGCCTCCTGGAGGGCGTGGACCTCGGCGGTGAGGAAACCGCCCTTGAGGACGGCGACGCCGAGGGCGCGCTGGTCGGGGGCGAGGCCCGCGGCCAGACCCGCCAGGGTGCCGCCGGTGCCGCAGGCGAGGGCGACGACATCGGCCCGGCCGCGCAGTTCACGGCCCAGGGCCGCGCAGCCCCGGACGGCGAGCGCGTTGCTGCCGCCCTCGGGGACCACGTACGCGTCCCGGGCGCCGGCCGCTTCGAGGAGCGCGGTGAGCGTGGCCGGATCCTCCTTGTGCCGATACGCCGATCTGTCGACGAAGTGCAGCCGCATGCCGTCCGCGGCACAGCGGGCCAGCGACGGATTGAGGGGGCGGCCGGCCAGCTCGTCGCCGCGGACGATGCCGGTCGTGGCGATGCCCAGGAGACGGCCGGCCGCGGCCGTGGCCCGCAGATGGTTGGAGTACGCGCCGCCGAACGTGACGAGCGGGCGGCCCCGTGCCGCCTCCAGGTTCGGGGCGAGTTTGCGCCACTTGTTGCCGATCAGATCCGGGTGGATCAGGTCGTCCCGCTTGAGGAGGACGCGCACGCCGTGGCGGGCGAAGCGGTCGTCGTCGATCTCCGTCAGGGGCGACGGCAGTCGGGGGCTCAGGTCGGCGAGGAGCGGGCGGGGCACCCGGCCATTGTCGGACATGTGTCCGGGTGCCCGCCGTCGCGGCCTACTTCAGCCGGTCCCGGACGCGCTCGCGCAGCCAGGCCATCGTGAAGCCCTTCGGGTCGATCTTCCCGGGCTGCCACTCCAGGTGGCCGATGACGGACCGCTCCGTCCACCCGTGGTGGCGGCAGATCGCCGCGGACACCTTCTCGATGGCCGTCAGCTGGGCATCCGGCCACGGGTCCTCGCCGTCGCCGAGGTTCTCGCACTCGAAACCGTAGAAGCGGCTGTTGCCGTCCGTGTTCGCCTCGTTGTCGTGCGGGAGCGCCTTCTCCGCGATCACCGCGCGCAGCACGTCGTCGTCACCGAGCCCCGCGTGGTTCGCCCGGCCGTAGCCCACCAGGTGGACACGGCCGTCCTTGGTGATCACGCCGTGGCAGAGCGGGCCCGGCAGGTCCGTGTGCCCGTCGCGGCAGACGCGGACCGTCGCCGCGCTGCCCTGGGTGACGGTGTGATGGATCATCACCCCGTTCACCGGGCCCCAGGCGCCCTTGCTGTTGCGGTTGTGGTGCTGCCAGTCGCCGACTTCGACCACTGTCAGGCCTTCGTCCTTCAGAACGGCGAGAAAACTGGCCGCGGACATGGGTGGGGCCATGACCGACTCCTTCGCGGGATGGACGGCCGCCTCCCGCGGGCCGTCTCGTACCGCTGCTTTTACCCACAACAGCCCGGCACGGACTACTCGTTCGTATTCCGTGCGAGCTGTTCCGGACAGCGGAGCGTCCCACCCCGAGCCGAGGTCAGCTGTGCAGGAACCCGTCCCCGTTCGTCGCGATGTGCGCCTCCAGTGCGCGCAGCGCCGTCTGCGTGGCCTCGGGGCTGCCGGTGCCCGAGCGCTCCGCGTAGTACGCCGCGCCCAGCTTCTTCAGCAGGTCGCCGCCCGCACGCTGCGCCTGCACCTCGTCCAGCTTCTGCTTGCCCTGCGTCAGCCCGCGCTGCGCCTGTTCCTTGGCCTTGTCCAGGAAGCCCGCCATGGGGGTCACCTCTTCTGTCGGTTCTGCCGGAGTCGTGTGGGAAGCCGTTCCCCGATCAACGCGCACCGGGATCTTCGAGTTCCGGAAATCGGCGGTACGGAGCAACGTCGTGTACGAAACGAGCCGCCCATGCCCCGTGTCGGGCCGGTCCATTCCCCCTCATTCGTGTAATGGCGTCGCCACTCGCTGTGCTGGAAGGCTTTCCCCCCGCAGGTCGGTTCGTGATCGGGAGGCAAAGCGATGTCGGTAGGCGAAGAGGTCCGTGCGGACCAGGCGGGCTCGGGGGGACAGAAGAGCCTCGGCACATCCGCCGCGCGGAATCTGGCCACCACCACCAAGTCCGCCCCGCAGATGCAGGAGATCAGCTCCCGCTGGCTGCTGAGGACACTGCCGTGGGTGGATGTCCAGGGCGGTACGTACCGGGTGAACCGCAGGCTGAGCTACTCGGTGGGTGACGGGCGGATCACCTTCGTGAAGACCGGGGACGACGTCCGGGTCATCCCCGCCGAGCTGGGGGAGCTGCCCGCGCTGCGCGACTTCGAGGACCCCGACGTCCTCGGCGAGCTGGCCCAGCGGTGCGCGCAGCGCGAGTTCGCCGCCGGTGACGTGCTCGCCTCGTTCGGCAGCCAGGCGGACGAGGTGTTCCTCCTCGCGCACGGCCGTGTGGAGAAGGTCGGCACGGGCCCGTACGGCGACGACGCGGTGCTCGGCGTCCTCGCCGACGGCGCGTACTTCGGCGAGCAGGCCCTGCTCGACGAGGAGGGCATCTGGGAGTACACGGCACGCGCGGCCACCGCGTGCACCGTCCTCGTCCTGCCGCGCCGCGACCTGGAGCAGGTCGCCGAGCGGTCGGAAGCCCTGCGCGACCATCTCCAGCAGCTGCGCTCGGTGCCGGAGCAGCGGTCGAACCACTACGGGGAGAAGGAGATCGACCTCTCGGCCGGCCATGTCGGCGAGGCCGTCCTGCCGGGCACGTTCGTCGACTACGACGCGGCGCCGCGCGAGTACGAACTGAGCGTCGCCCAGACCGTACTGCGCATCCACACGCGCGTGGCCGACCTCTACAACCAGCCGATGAACCAGACGGAGCACCAGCTCCGCCTGACCGTCGAGGCGTTGAAGGAGCGCCAGGAGCACGAGCTGGTCAACAACCGGGAGTTCGGCCTGCTCAACAACTGCGAGTACGACCAGCGGCTGCAGCCGCACGACGGTGTGCCCAGCCCCGACGACATGGACGAGCTGCTCAGCAGGCGGCGCGGCTCCAAGGTGTTCCTGGCGCACCCCAAGGCGATCGCCGCGTTCGGCCGCGAGTGCAACAAGCGGGGGCTGGTCCCGGAGAGCATCGACGTCGGCGGGCACCGCATCCCGACCTGGCGCGGGGTGCCGATCTACCCGTGCGGGAAGATCCCGATCAGCGACGCGCGGACCACGTCCATCATCTGTATGCGTACGGGTCTGGAGGAGCAGGGCGTCATCGGTCTGCGGCAGTCCGGCATCCCGGACGAGATCGAGCCGAGCCTGTCGGTGCGGTTCATGGGCATCAGCGAGCAGGCGATCATCTCGTACCTGGTGACCACGTACTACTCGGCGGCGGTCCTGGTGCCCGACGCGCTGGGAGTCCTGGAGAACGTCGAGATCGGCCGGTGGCGGTGACGAGCCGCACCCGGTGTGCCGTGTCCCCGCCCGCCCGGGCGGGGACACCGCGGGAGTACGCGGCCGGGCACCGCGCGCTCGTCACCGGCCGCTCCCGGGTGAGCCCGTGACCCAGACGACGGAGACCGCGAACACGGTGCAGCCGCCCGAGGCCCAGGAAGCCGCGACGATCCTGGCGCAGGCCAGGGCGTCGGTCGACCCCGTGCTCCGGCGGGCCGTCGAGGCCCTGCCGGGGTCCATACGCCGCGTCGCCCTCTACCACTTCGGGTGGGAGCACGCGGACGGCACACCGGCGGTCGGGCACGCCGGCAAGGCGGTGCGGCCGGCCCTGGTGCTCGCCGCGGCGCGCGCTCTCGGCGGGCGGACGGAGCAGGCGGTGCCGGCCGCGGCCGCCGTCGAGCTGACGCACAACTTCTCGTTGCTGCACGACGACGTGATGGACCGCGACGCCACCCGCAGACACCGGCCCACCGCGTGGGCGGTGTTCGGTGACGCGGACGCGATCCTCACCGGCGACGCGTTGCAGGCCCAGGCACAGCGGCTGCTCGTGGAGGACGGGAATCCGGTGGCCTGCGCCGCGATGGCCCGGCTCGCCTCCTGCGTCGTGGAGCTGTGCGCGGGCCAGGCCGCCGATGTCGCCCTGGAGCGCCGCGATCCGGCGGAGACCAGCCTCGCGGAGACGCTGGCCATGGCGGAGGCCAAGACCGGGGCGCTGCTCGGCTGCGCCTGTGCGCTCGGCGGGCTGTACGCCGGAGCGGGGGAGGAGGAGGTCGCGGCGCTGGACGCGTTCGGGCGGGCCGCGGGGCTTGCCTTCCAGCTGATCGACGATGTCATCGGGATCTGGGGCGACCCGGCCCGTACCGGGAAGCCGGCGGGCGCCGATCTGGTCGTCCGCAAGAAGTCCCTGCCGGTCGTCGCGGCGCTGGCCTCCGGCGGGCCGGCGGCGGACGAGCTGGCCGCGCGGTACGGGCCGCCGGGTCCGGGGGAGGAGGGGCCGGCCGACATCGAGGCGATCGCGCTCGCCGTCGAGCGGGCCGGCGGGCGGGACTGGGCGCAGGCGCAGGCTGCCGATCAGATGGCGCGGGCCGTGGCCGAGTTGCAGCGGGCCGTGCCGGGGCCGGAGGTGGCGGGAGGGTTGTTGTCGCTGGCGGAGTTCGTCACCCGTAGAGAACGGTAGCGCTCCGCTTGGGGCGGGGTTGTTCGGCGGCCTGCTGTGTGGTGGGCCGCCGTTCGGGGTGGGTGCCGGGTGCTGTTCGGTGTGGGGTGCGGGTGGGGTGTGGCTGGGTGCGCAGTTCCCCGCGCCCCTGGGTAGCCGGTCGGGTGCCGGCCGGTGGGGCTTCTCGCGCAGTTCCTCGCGCCCCTGGGGTGTTCTTCGTGTGCGGGGCGGTGGCCGCTTCTCGCGCAGTTCCCCGCGCCCCTGGGTAGTCGGTCGGGTGCCGGCCAATGGGGCTTCTCGCGCAGTTCCTCGCGCCCCTGGGTAGTCGGTCGGGTGCCGGTCTGTGGGGCTTCTCGCGCAGTTCCTCGGGCCCCTGGGTTGTTCTTCGTGTGCGGGACGGTGGCCGCTTCTCGCGCAGTTCCCCGCGCCCCTGAGGGGCTTTGTGTGCGTTGAGGGGGCTGATCGTTTAGGGTGCCAACGGGCCTGTAGCGAAGGTGAGTTGAGTGGGGGCGGGTGTGGGGGTGCGGGTTCTGCGGGCGGGGCTGGAGGATCGGGAGCGGATCGTCGGGCTGCTCGATCGTGCGTTCATGGATGATCCGGTCAGCGGCTGGGTGTTTCCCGGTGCCGAATACCGGCGGGTCCGGCACGCGGGGCTGATGGGGGCGTTCACCGATGCGACGCTCGCCGAGGGGTCCGGGGGGTATGTCGATCTGCTGGAGGACGGTTCAGCCGTCGCGCTGTGGATGGACGTGCCGGGCGAGCCGCACGACGCCGGTGACGAGGACGGGCCCGCCCAGGTGCGGGAGGCCGTCGATCCGGACAACGCGCGGATCGAGGAGATCGCCCGCCTGCTGGACGAGGTGCACCCCCAGGGGCGGGCGCACACCTACCTCTGGATGATCGGCGTCGCGCCGGAGCGGCAGGGCGAGGGGCTCGGCACCGCGCTGATGGCGCCGGTGCTCGACCGCTGCGACCGCGCGGGGCGGCCCGCGTACCTGGAGGCCAGCAGCGCGCGCAGCCGCGCCCTGTACGAGCGGCTCGGCTTCGCCGCCATGGACCGCCCCCTCCAGCTGCCGGACGGGCCGACGATGTGGCCCATGTGGCGCGAGCCGCAGGGCGGCTGACCGCCCCGTCAGCCCTCGGGAAGGATCCGCTCGACGAGGCGGGTCACCAGGTCGTCCGGCACCTTCGCTCCCGGGATCGCGCCGTCCAGCAGCCCGGGCATCGTCAGGTGTTCCAGGATGAGTCCGCGCATGCCCAGGTAGAGGAGGGTGACCTCCTCCGGGCCGCCGGGCAGCTCCGACTGCGTGTGGAAGGCGATGGCCTCGTCCAGGTCGCCGCGGAGCGAGTTCATCAGGGACGCGCGCAGGTCCGGGCGGCGGCTCGCCTCCAGGCGCATCTCCATCATCGCGAGGAACCCGGTGCGGTCGCGCTCCACACGGTCCATCAGGTTGTGCATGAACGCGGTGACCAGGTCCCGGTCCCGGGGCCGGGCCAGCAGTTCCGCGACGGCGTCCGGGTCCGGCGCGAGCCGCTGGTGCAGCCACGCGTCGATCTGGTGGAGCAGGTCGTCGCGGTTGGTGAAGTAGTTCGACGCCGTGCCCGTCGGCACGCCCGCCGCCGTGTCCACCGCGCGGAAGGTCAGCCCGCGCGCCCCCTCGGCGGCCAGCACCTCGACAGCCGCGTCGACCAGGGCGGCCCTGCGCTCGGGATTCCTCACCATCTCCGACTCCTCCTCCAGAGGCTCCGTGGGCTCCACCGACCTCACGGACCCGGGAAAGCCTCTTGCAACCACTACACATGAAGCACTATAACTGAAGTGGTTCGGGGCGGCCGACGCCCCAACTCCCTTGTCCCCAGCGGAAAGAGACCAGCTTGCGCAAGCTCACGTACTTCGTGGCCGTGTCCATCGACGGCTTCATCGGAGACGACACCGGCGACGGCACCATGTTCATGCCGTTCGTCGACGAGGAGTTCCTCGCCTACCTCACCAGCGAGTACCCGGACACCGTCTCGGCGCCCGGCCGGGAGGCCCTCGGCCTCGACGGGGTCGCGAACAAGAAGTTCGACACCGTGATCCAGGGCCGCAACAGCTATCAGGTGGGCCTCGACCTCGGCCTCACCAGCCCCTACGGACACCTGCGCGAGTACGTCCTCACGCGCACCCTCACCGAGTCCCCGCACCCGAACGTGCGGCTGATCCACGACGACGTCGTCGGCGCGGTCCGGGACCTCAAGGCCGAGGACGGCGACCTGGGCATCTGGCTGTGCGGCGGCGCGCAGCTCGCCGGGCTGCTCGCGGACGAGATCGACGAACTCGTGCTGAAGACCTACCCGGTGGTGTTCGGCGGCGGCATGCCGATGTTCGGCGGACGCGCGTACTCCCTCGACCGGTTCGACCTGACGGAGAACCGCACGTTCGGCAACGGCGTCGTGGTGCGCCGCTACAACAGGACACGGTGACCCCATCGGCCCCGTACGTTGGGGGCATGATCGAGCTGCTGCACATCACCGAGCGACGCCTGTGGGAGAGCGCCCGGGCCACGGGGACGTACGAGATGTCGACCCGCGGCCGGACGCTCGCCGAGGTCGGCTTCATCCACTTCTCGTTCCCGCACCAGGTGCGCCAGGTCGCCGAACTGCTGTACGGGACCGATCCCGCCCCGGGCGAACTGGTGGTCCTCGTCGTCGACCCGGCGCGCCTGGACGGGGTTCCGGTGCGGGTCGAGGAGGGCGTGCCCGGCGGGGAGCGGTTCCCGCACCTCTACGGCCCGTTGCCGGTGGCCGCGGTGACCGAGGTGCGCGACTGGCCGCGCCCCGACGACCGTGGCCAGAAGGAGCGCATGCTCGCCGGCGACCTCTACCTCGCCGACGACCCCGAGCTGGAGGCGGACGCGCTGCGCGCCGCCGAACTGGGCGAGCGGTACAACGCGAGCAGCGTCACCGACCTGCCCGCGCGCCGGGCCCTGCTGCGCGAACTGCTCGGCGAGGTGGGCGAGGACGTCGTGGTACGGCCGCCGCTCGCCGTCGACTACGGGCGGTACATCAGCATCGGCGCGCGGACCTTCGTCAACTACGGGGCCGTGTTCCTCGACGTGGCGCCCATCCGGATCGGTGAGGACGTCCAGATCGGCCCGAACGTCCAGCTGCTCACGCCCACGCACCCGGTCGCTGCGGAACCGCGCCGCGCCAAGTGGGAGGCGGCGAAGCCGATCACCATCGGTGACAACGTCTGGCTGGGCGGCGGCGTCATCGTCTGCCCCGGCGTCACCATCGGCGCGAACACGGTCGTCGGCGCGGGCTCCGTCGTCACCCGCGATCTGCCCGCGGACGTGGTGGCCGTGGGCAATCCGGCGCGGGTCGTACGGAGCCTGCCGGAGAGCTAGCCCAGGGCTAGCCCACGGACACCGCCGTCCGGACCGACGCCGTCATCGCCGCCACGAAGGCGTCCCGCGTCGCCTCGTCCACGAGGTCGAGCGAGAGATACGGGTTGAGGTCCTCCAGCTCCACGAGCAGCAGCTCGCCCTCGCGGGTACGGCAGGCGTCGACGCGCTGGATGCCGTACGGGAGCGTGTTCCAGTCGATGAAGGAGCGGGCGAACTCCCGGTCGGCGGCGGTGATCTCGTACGGGCGCAGCTCCCAGCGGCGGGCCGGGTCGGGCGCGTGGAGGGCGTACTGGAGCGCGTCGTCGACGAAGTAGAACGAGACCTCGTAGAGGAAGTCGATGTGGGGCTGCACCAGCAGGCCCTCGTCGTAGGGGAGTCCGGTGAGCTCCGCCGGGCTCACCCGACGCAGGCCGATCGAGTCCGCGCCCAGCTTCGGCTTCGCCACGTAGGCGGGCGCCTGCGGGAGCTTGCCCAGGTCGGCGGGGCGGTCGACGGTCGGGATGACCGGCCGGCCCTGCGCGGTCAGGTCCAGCAGGTACTGCTTGCCCGCCATGTCGCCCCGCCCGTTCAGAGGGTTGTAGACGAGGGTGCCCTGCGCGAGGGCCCGGGCGCGGAACGCCTCGTACGCCTCCTGGTAGCCGAGCACCGGACCGCTGTTGCGCACCACGACCGCGTCGAAGTCGTCCGTCAGAGCGGCCGCGTCCAGCGGATGGCACAGCGCCAGGTCGAAGGTGGAGCGCAGCCGGGAGGTGAGGAAGATGTCCTCGTCGCAGTAGCGGCGGCCACGGGCCTCGTACGCGAGATCGGTGACGTAGAGGACGCGGGGGCGGGGGCTGCGCGGCATGGGCGGGGCTCCTGGGACGGGTGGGTGTGCGGTGTGGCCACCCATGGTCGCTCAGGGCTCCGGAGCCGGATCCGGCGGACCGGAAAAAGAAGACCGCACCTGGTCCATCAGGGGCGCCGTGCTCGGCGAACCGTGGACCAGGTGCGGACCGGAAGACCATGCGAGAAGGAAAACGCAGGTCAAACGGCATGATCAGGGATCAAGCCTTCTTGGTCTCCCAGAAGATCTTGTCGATCTGGGCGATGTAGTCGAGCGCCTTCTGGCCCGTGGCCGGGTCGGTCGAGCCCTTGGCGGCCGAGAGGGCCTTCAGGGTGTCGTTGACCAGCTGGTGCAGCTCCGGGTACTTCTCGAAGTGCGGGGGCTTGAAGTAGTCGCTCCACAGAACGGAGACGTGGTGCTTGGCGAGCTCCGCTCGCTGCTCCTTGATGACCGTGGCGCGCGCCTGGAAGTGCGCGTCGTCGTTGGCCGCCATCTTCTCCTGGACGGCCTTGACCGACTCGGCCTCGATGCGGGCCTGGGCCGGGTCGTACACGCCGCAGGGGAGGTCGCAGTGGGCGCTGGCCTTCACCTTGGGGGCGAACAGGCGGGAAAGCATGTAGCTGTCCTTCCTCGTGATCGTCTTCTCAGGTGGGACATTACTCCGTGCAGGACGGGTTTTCTCGGGTGCCCCCGGGGGCTTAGGACAAAAGTCCAGGGTGAGACTGGGACTGGTGGAGGATGGGACCGCAAGGGACCGGGGAGGTTGTCTGATGCCCGAGACGGCGGCGGAGGAAGCGCGGGAGGGCAGGGTGCCGTTCCAGCTCATCGAGGTGGAGGGGCCCTCCATGGTGCCCACCCTGTATCCGGGGGACTGGCTGCTCGTGCAGCACGGTGCGCGGGTGCGGCCGGGCGACGTGATCATCCTGCGCCATCCGTTCCAGCAGGATCTGCTGGTCGTGAAGCGGATCGCCGAGCGGCGCGAGGGCGGCTGGTGGGTGCTCGGCGACAACGCCGGCGCGGGCGGCGACAGCACCGTCTACGGCGTGGTCCCCGACGAGCTGGTGCTCGCCAGGGTGCGCGGGCGGCTGCGGCGCCGCAGGCCGTGGGCGGAGGGAGAGGGTCAGCGCTCGGTCGTGGCGGTGCTGTCCTGGGCGTTCTCCGCCGTGCGTCCCGTGCGCTCGGTGCGCCCGGCGCGCTCCTCGGCCTCCAGGCGCTTGCGGGCGCGGTAGGCGGCGACGTTGGCGCGGGTCGCGCAGCGGTCCGAGCAGTAGCGGCGCGAGCGGTTGGTGGACGTGTCCAGATAGGCGTTGCGGCACGGGGCCGCCTCGCACAGGCCGAGCCGGTCCACGCCGTACTCCGTGAGGTGGAAGGCGAGGCCCATCGCGGCGATCGCCGCGTATCCCGCGGTCGCGTTCGACGGGTGATCCGCGAGGTGCATGTGCCACAGCGGGCGGCCGTCGTCGTCGCGGTGGTTGTGCCCGGAGACCTGCGGGCTCACCGGGAACTCCAGGAGCAGCGAGTTCAGCAGGTTCACGGCGAGTTCCTCGTCGCCGCCGTCGGCCGCCTCGAACACCGCGCGCAGCCGTCCCCGCACGCTCCTGAAGCGGGTCAGGTCGGCGTCCGTGGCCCGGCGCGCGGCGTCCTGGCTGGGGCCGAAGAGGTCGCGCACCGCGTCGACCGTGGTCAGGGAGTCCTTGCCGCGGCCCGGCTCCTCGGTGTTGACGAGGCGCACTGCGTAGTCCGAGTAATAGGCCAGTTCCACTTGTAGTCCTTACCGGGGCGGGCTATCGTCGTCCAGCGTGAGCGTAATGCTCACTACTGCTTTCAGGGTATTACGCACCGCGGGGCGCGGTGCCCGCACGGGAGGCCTTCCATGACGACCCCGACCACCATCGACTGGCGCTCCTGGCAGGAGAGCTGGGACCGGCAGCAGGAGTGGTACATGCCCGACCGCGAGGAGCGGTTCCGGGTCATGCTCGACATGGTCGAGGCGTGTGTGGGGACCGCGCCCCGGGTGCTGGACCTCGCGTGCGGTACGGGAAGTATCACGGACCGGCTGCTCACGCGGTTCCCGCGGGCGACGAGCGTGGGCGTCGATCTCGATCCGGCGCTGCTGGCCATCGCGCGCGGCACGTTCGAGGGGGACGAGCGGGTCTCCTTCGTCACCGCCGACCTCAAGGATCCCGACTGGACGCGGGCGTTGCCGCACGACTCGTACGACGCCGTGCTCACCGCCACCGCTCTGCACTGGCTGCACGCCGAGCCTCTCGCCGTCCTCTACGGTCAGCTCGCCCCGCTCGTGCGGGACGGGGGTGTGTTCATGAACGCGGACCACATGGTGGACGACTCGACTCCGCGGATCAATGGTGCCGAGCGCGCTCTTCGGCACGCTCGTATGGAGGAGGCCCGGGGCGGCGGGGCCGTGGACTGGGCCGACTGGTGGGCGCTGGCCGCCGCGGATCCGGTGCTTGCCGGGCCTACGGCGCGGCGGTTCGAGATCTACGGTGAGCACGCCGAGGGGGATACGCCGTCTGTGGGGTGGCATGTCTCGGCGCTTCGGGGGGCCGGGTTCGGGGAGGCTCGGGATGTTTGGCGGTCGCCGAGCGATGCGCTGGTGCTGGCGCTGAAGTGACCTTGTCGGGTGCGGCTTTCGTCGGGGCTGGTCGCGCAGTTCCCCGCGCCCCTGGGCCGTACGTCGGCTGACGGCCGGTGGCCGCTTCTCGCGCAGTTCCCCGCGCCCCTGGGTAGTTCGTCACGCGCGGGCCGGTGGCCGCTTCTCGCGCGGTTCCCCGCGCCCCTGAGATGCGTACATCGTGCGGCATCTCATCGAGAGGGGCGCGGGGGCGGCGGTGGGTCAGAGGACCTTCGCCAGGAACGCTTGGGTTCGCTCGTGTTGAGGGTTCGTCAGGACATCCCGGGGATGGCCTGATTCCACGACCACGCCCTCGTCCATGAAGACGAGGCTGTCGCCGACCTCGCGGGCGAAGCCCATCTCGTGCGTGACGACGACCATCGTCATGCCGGACTCGGCGAGATCGCGCATGACGTCGAGGACGTCACCGACCAGCTCCGGGTCCAGGGCAGACGTCGGCTCGTCGAACAGCATCAGCTTCGGGTCCATCGCGAGCGCGCGGGCGATCGCCACGCGCTGCTGCTGCCCGCCGGAGAGCTGCGAGGGGTAGTTGCCCGCCTTGTCGGCGAGACCGACCCGTTCCAGGAGTTCCCCGGCGCGGGCCCTGGCCTGCGCCTTCGACTCCCGCTTGACCTGGACCGGCGCCTCCATGACGTTCTCCAGAGCCGTCATGTGCGGGAAGAGGTTGAAGCGCTGGAACACCATGCCGATGTCCCGGCGCTTCATCGCGACCTCCCGGTCGCGCAGCTCGTAGAGCTTGTCGCCCTGCTGCCGGTAGCCGACCAGTTCACCGTCGACGTAGAGCCGGCCGGCGTTGATCTGTTCCAGGTGGTTGATGCAGCGCAGGAACGTCGACTTGCCGGAGCCCGACGGGCCGATGAGGCAGAAGACCTCGCCCTGCGCGACCTCCAGGTCGATGCCCTTGAGGACCTGCACGTTGCCGAAGGACTTGTGGACGCCCTCGGCCCTGACCATCGCGTGCCGCTGCTCGCTCATGCGCCCACCGCCCCTGAACGGTTCGAGAAGGAGAGCATGTTGGCCTTCACCTTCTGCCACGGAGTGTTCGGCAGCTGACGTGAGGTGCCGCGCGCGTAGTAGCGCTCGATGTAGTACTGGCCGACGCTGAGGATCGACGTCATGATCAGGTACCAGGCCGCAGCCAGGAAGTACATCTCCACCGGCGAACCGGACTGCTGGCCGATGTCCTGCGCGGCCCGGAAGAGCTCGTTGAACTGGACCGCCGCGACGAGCGAGGTGGTCTTCAGCATGTTGATGACTTCGTTGCCGGTCGGCGGCACGATCACCCGCATCGCCTGCGGGATCACGATGCGGCGCAGCGTCTTGGAGTGGCTCATGCCGAGCGCGTGCGACGCCTCGGTCTGGCCCTCGTCGACCGAGAGCAGACCGGCGCGGCAGATCTCCGCCATGTACGCCGCCTCGTTGAGCCCCAGACCCAGCAGGGCCGTGAGCAGCGGCGTCATGAAGGACGACCAGTAGTCCTTGTAGATCGGCCCGAGGTTGATGTACTCGAAGACCAGGCCCAGGTTGAACCAGATGAACAGCTGGACCAGGACCGGGGTGCCGCGGAAGAACCAGATGTAGAACCAGGCGATCGAGCTGGTCACCGGGTTCTTCGACAGGCGCATGACGGCGAGCAGGATGCCGCCGACGATGCCGATCACCATCGCGAGGACCGTGAGCAGGAGCGTCTTGCCGACGCCCGTCACGATGCGGTCGTCGAAGAAGTAGTCGGGGACCGCACCCCAGTTGATCTTGCCCTGGCCGAAGGCGTAGATGATCGAGCCGAGCAGCGCGAGCGCGATGACGGCGGCGACGTAACGACCGTAGTGCCGCACCGGGATGGCCTTGACGGCCTCCGGGTGGGCCGCGGGCGGCGGTGTGTCCTCGGGGCCGCCGCCCGTCTTGTCTATGTCAACAGACACGGATCTTGCCTTTCAACGACGCGTCAGGCGTTGGGGGTTGCCTACTTGCCGCCGTTGACGGTGGCTGCCTTCAAGGCGCCCGCCTCGACGCCCCACTTGGCGATGATCTTGTCGTACTCGCCGTTCTTGATGACGGCGTCGAGCGCGGCCTTGACGGCGTCGCGCAGCTGCGTCTGGGATTTGGCGACGGCGATGCCGTACGGGGCCGCCTCGACCTGGTCGCCGACGATCTCGAAGTCCTTGCCGCCGCCCGAGGTCTTCACCGCGTACGCGGCGACCGGGAAGTCGGAGGAGCCGGCGTCGGCGCCGCCCGAGCGCAGCCGGGTCTGCGCCTGCTGGTCGTCGTCGAAGGCCTGGATGCCGAGCTTCTTGCCCGCCGGACACTTCTTGGCCTGCGCCTTGGCGAGGTCGTGGGAGACCGTGCCGCGCTGCACCACGATCTTCTTGCCGCACAGGTCCGCCCAGGTCTTGATCCCCTGGGTCTTGCCCTTCGGCGTGTAGATGGAGACGCCCGCGTTGAAGTAGTCGACGAAGTCGACGCCCTCGCCGACCTTCTTGCCGGTGTCGGAGTCGATGCCGTCCTGGCGGTCCTTGGTGTCGGTCATGGCCGACATGGCGAGGTCGTAGCGGTTCGAGCGCAGGCCCGTGACCAGGGTGTCGAACGTGCCGTTCTGGAACTCGAACGTCACGCCGAGCTGCTTGCCCATCGCCGCGGCCAGGTCGGGGTCGATACCGATGGCCTTGCCCGACTTGTCCTTGAACTCGACCGGCGCGTACGCGATGTCCGAGCCGACCCGGATGACGCCCTTGTCGCGGATCTCCTTGGGGAGCTTGTCCGCGAGCGGCGCGCTCTTGGCGGAGGTCTTGCCGGAGTCGTCCGACTTCGTCTGGTCGCCGCAGCCGGTGAGCAGCAGCGTGCCGGCGACCGCGATCGCGCCGGCCGCGGCTATCCGGGTCTTCACGGACTTCCCGGCCTTCGCGGTCGAGCGACGGGTGGTGCTTGCGGTCATGGTGGGGTCCTCCGGCAGGGATGTGGGAGTGGCCGTCAGGGTCGCCGTGGCACACGCCTTCGGGTGTCGCGACCTGCGTGATGAGGCATCTTGCCATTCGGACGGGGTCGTGCAGGGGCGCGGTGATGTCAAAATCGGATAACGGGTGACTCAAGTCGGTCAACAGGTCGGCACATCACGGTGCATGGGGTCTGCATCATCTGCGGACGTATCGCCCACCGGCCGGAGGATCTCCGGCGAACCGCTCGCCGTCTCACTATTCGGTCGCTTCTTCGCGTCTCGCCGGGGTGCGGCTCCATGACGTGTCCAGAAATGTGGCTATGAGTCATGTCACCGCCGCGTGATCGATCACGAATGGGCTCGTCCGCGGCACGGTC
Organism: Streptomyces sp. HUAS MG91; assembly: GCF_040529335.1. GTDB lineage: Bacteria > Actinomycetota > Actinomycetes > Streptomycetales > Streptomycetaceae > Streptomyces > Streptomyces tabacisoli. Next base: position 5,632,087 of record NZ_CP159534.1, read on the forward strand.
CGTCAGGTAAGAAGGTTCTTTACACCCCTCATCCGGGGCTCAGGGCGCGCGTGCGGCGCGCCCGTCGTGTACGTACCCGCGCAGCCGGCCACAAACGGGCCCGGCTGGGACGTACGCGGTGCCCGCCCGCTCCTCAACCAGGGGCGGACCCACCCTCAACGAAGCAATAAGACTTAAGGGGTCAGACAAGTGGCAGCGGAGATCGTCAATCCTCGCAGCGACGCGAATACCGGCAACGAAGGCGCTGACGAGCCCTTCGATCCGGCCTTCGCACTGCACCGTGGCGGCAAGATGGCCGTGCAGGCCACCGTGCCGGTCCGCGACAAGGACGACCTGTCCCTGGCGTACACGCCCGGCGTCGCGAAGGTGTGCAGCGCGATCGCCGAGCAGCCGGAGCTCGTCCACGACTACACGTGGAAGTCGAGCGTCGTGGCCGTCGTGACGGACGGCACGGCCGTGCTCGGACTCGGGGACATCGGCCCCGAGGCCTCCCTCCCGGTGATGGAGGGCAAGGCCATTCTCTTCAAGCAGTTCGGCGGCGTGGACGCCGTGCCGATCGCGCTCGCGACGACGGACGTCGACGAGATCGTGGACACCGTGAAGCGCCTCGCGCCCTCCTTCGGTGGCGTGAACCTGGAGGACATCTCGGCGCCGCGCTGCTTCGAGATCGAGCGCCGGCTCCAGGAGGAGCTGGACATCCCGGTCTTCCACGACGACCAGCACGGCACCGCCGTCGTGACGCTGGCCGCGCTGAAGAACGCGGCCCGGCTCAGCGGGCGCACGCTCGGCGAGCTGCGCGGCGTGATCAGCGGCGCCGGTGCGGCGGGCGTCGCCATCGCCAAGTTCCTCCTCGAAGCGGGTCTCGGCGACGTCGCGGTCACCGACCGCAAGGGCATCGTCAGCCGGGACCGCGAGGACCTCACGCCGGTCAAGCGCGAGCTGGCCGAGATCACCAACAAGGCCGGTCTGTCCGGTTCGCTGGAGGACGCCCTCGCGGGCGCCGACGTCTACATCGGCGTCTCCGGCGGTACGGTCCCCGAGCCGGCGGTCGCCTCCATGGCGCCGGGCGCCTTCGTCTTCGCGATGGCCAACCCGAACCCCGAGGTGCACCCCGACATCGCCCACAAGTACGCGGCCGTGGTCGCGACCGGGCGCTCGGACTTCCCGAACCAGATCAACAACGTCCTGGCGTTCCCCGGCATCTTCGCGGGCGCGCTCCAGGTCCGGGCCTCCCGGATCACCGAGACGATGAAGATCGCCGCCGCGGAGGCGCTGGCCGCCGTGGTCGGGGACGACCTGTCGGCCGAGTACGTGATCCCGTCGCCGTTCGACGAGCGGGTGGCGCCTGCCGTCACCGCCGCCGTCGCGGCCGCGGCGCGTGCCGAGGGCGTCGCCCGGCGCTGAGTGCCGAGCCGCGTCAGCCGGTCGAGGCCCCGCTCCGGCGGGGCCTCTTCCGTTCGCCGGGCCGCTGGCTAGGGCGTGTGTCGAAAGTCCCGTCGTTCGCCCGAAGGGCGGGCCTCGCGGGGTCTGGTGCGTGCGATCGCAAGGCGCCGGGGCGTCCTCATAGCGGAGCTATGAGGGCGTTTCGGCAACGCCGCGAGCGTGCGTGCCAGACCCCGCGAGGCAGACGGGACTTTCGACACACGCCCTAGAGGACGTGTGTCACAGCCGGGGGTGGTTCCCCGGGCGGGGTGCCGCGCCTATCGTCAAGGTCATGTTCGCCGCCTACGCAGCCCGCATCGACCGTGATCAGCCGCTGAACGGCCTGGAGTTGGGGGAGCGGCCCGCCCCCGAGAACCGGCCCGGCTGGACCACCGTGAACGTCAAGGCCGCCTCCCTCAACCATCACGATCTGTGGTCCCTGCGCGGGGTCGGGCTCGGCGAGGAGTCGCTGCCGATGATCCTCGGCTGCGACGCCGCCGGGATCGACAGCGACGGCAACGAGGTCGTCCTGCACTCCGTCATCGGCGAGACCGGTCACGGTGTCGGGCCGCGCGAGCGCCGCTCGATCCTCACGGAGAAGTACCAGGGCACCTTCGCCGAGCAGGTCACCGTGCCCGCCTGGAACGTGCTGCCCAAGCCGAAGGAGCTCTCCTTCGAGGAGGCCGCCTGCCTGCCCACCGCCTGGCTGACCGCGTACCGGATGCTGTTCACCAACGCCGGGGTGCGGCCGGGCGATTCGGTCCTGGTCCAGGGCGCGGGCGGCGGTGTCGCGACCGCCGCGATCGCCCTCGGCAAGGCCGCCGGCCTGCGGGTCTTCGCCACCAGCCGCGACGAGGCCAAGCGCAAGCGGGCCCTGGAACTGGGCGCGGTCGAGGCCGTGGAGTCCGGCGCGCGGCTGCCGCAGCGGGTGGACGCCGTGATCGAGACGGTCGGCGCCGCGACCTGGTCGCACTCCGTCAAGTCCCTCAAGCCGGGCGGCACCCTGGTGATCTCCGGCGCCACGAGCGGGCCCAACCCGCCGGCCACCGAGCTGAACCGCATCTTCTTCCTGGAGCTCAAGGTCGTCGGCTCGACGATGGGCTCCAAGGATGAGCTGGAGGACCTGCTCTCCTTCTGCACGGCCACCGGCGTGCGGCCCGTCGTCGACGAGGTGCTGCCCCTGGACCGGGCCCGGGAGGGCTTCGTGAAGATGGCCGGCGGCGAGCTGTTCGGAAAGGTCGTGCTCAGCGTCTGAGCCGCGGTCGTACGAGGTCGAAGGGCGTCCCGGGTTGCCGGGGCGCCCTTTCCACCGTTCTCCGTGTCAATTTTGGTTGACAGCGACTCTAGCGTCAACCTACATTGACACCATGACCGAGGCAACGGATCTCGCCGAGCAGGCGGGCGCCCGCGACCCGCGCGTCGGATTGCGGGCGGTCGCCGCGCTGCGGCGGCTGCTTGAGCAGCTGGAAGCGGTACAGGTGCGCAGTGCGCGCCATCAGGGCTGGTCGTGGCAGGACATCGCGGCCGAGCTGGGAGTCAGCCGACAAGCCGTGCACAAGAAGTACGGGAGGCGATGATGTTCGAGCGGTTCACCGAGGCGGCCAGGGCCGTCGTCAAGGAAGCGGTCGTCCACGCGGAACGTGAGCGTGCCGAGCACGTCGACGAAGGGCACCTGCTGCTCGCCCTCCTGGAGCGGCGCGGCAGCCGGGGCGCCTTCGTGCTCGACGCGCTCGGGCTCGCCGACGAGGCGCGCCGCGCCGAGATCGGGCGGGCGCTCGGGGACGCCCGGCGCCGGGCGGGGCTCTCCCGGGCCGACACCGAGGCCCTTGCCGGGCTGGGGATCGACGTCGACGAGATCGTCGCGCGGGTCGAGGAGGCCCACGGGGTCGGGGCGTTGGCCGGTGGGCGGCGTGTCGGTGGGCGGCGGGGCTTCACGCGGGAGGCCAAGAAGGTGCTGGAGGGGTCTTTGCGGGTGGCGGTGCTGCACGGGGACCGGTCCATCGGCGATGAGCATCTGTTGCTCGCGCTGGTGTCCCGGGGTGGGGTCGCCGCCGAGGTTCTGGGCGGGTACGGGGTGGATGCGGGGGGTGTGGAGCGGGTGCTGTACGGGGGTGACTCGGGGCGGGCTGCCGGGTGACAGGTTCCCCGTGGGGGCGGGTGGGCCCGGGGTGTGGTTGCCCAGGGGGTTGAGTGGGCCCCGCGTCGTGGTCGAGGTCGCGGGGCTCCGCCCCGGGCCCCACTCCTCAATCGCCGGAGGAGCTTGAACATGGGGTCTCGCCCGTCGTTCGTCTGTCGCCGTAATGAATCTCGCTCCTCGTTCGTCAGTCGTCTGCGGCGTCCGGCTTCAGGGTCTCCGCGATGTGTGCCGCCGCCGTCGTCAGGTGGGATCGGGTTCGGCGGAGCTGGTCCTGTGTGATGCCGTGGTCGCGGGCCGAGTCGCGGATGTCGTCGCGGAAGCGGTCCAGGAGGCGGTCCAAGTCGCGGGACGGGTCGCCGGTGGAGTCCTCCGTGGCCCAGGCCGGGACGTACTCGGCCGCGGGCGCGTCCGACGCCGGGCGGAACTCGGGCTCGGGCTCGGGCGTCCGCGGGGTGCGCGGGGCGTCCTTGCCGAAGCTCTTGCCGAACTCGCCGAACTCCTTCGCCAGTTCGGCCAGGCCCTCGCGGACGCCCGTCGGCCAGTCGCCGCGCGTGAAGTGATCCTGCACCTGGTCCTGGACGCGCCGGGCCATGCGCTGGAACTCCTCCTGCGCCTGCTCCCGCACCTGGTCCTGCGCCTCCTTGGCCTGGCGGCGCGCCCGCTGGGCCTCCTCGCGGGCCCGCCGGCTCTCGTCCTTCGCGCGCCGCGCCTGCTCCTTCCACTCCTGCTTGGCCCGGCGCATCTCCTCCTTGGCGGCCCGCCAGGACTCCTTGTCCGTGAAGTCCGTGAAGTCCTTGAGGTCGCCCAGATCACCCAGCTTGCCGAAGGGGCCGCTCCGGGCGCGGGTGCCGGCCGCGGCGGCCCGCACCTCGCGGCGCAGCTCGCCCGCCGCGCCCCGGACGTCGTCGCGGATCTCGGCCGCCAGCTCGGCGACCGAGTCGCGGATCTCCAGCTCCAGGTCGGCCAACTCGCCGCTGCGGTCCGCCAGTTCGGCGCGGCCCGCGTCCGTGATCGCGTACACCTTGCGGCCGCCCTCGGTGGTGTGGGTGACCAGCCCCTCGCTCTCCAGCTTCGCCAGGCGCGGATAGACCGTGCCCGCCGAGGGTGCGTACAGCCCCTGGAAGCGCTCCTCCAGCAGCCGGATCACCTCGTAGCCGTGGCGCGGGGCCTCGTCGAGAAGCTTGAGGAGGTAGAGGCGAAGGCGTCCATGGGCGAAGACGGGAGACATGTCAGAGCACCTTCTTCTCGGCGGGGCTGTCCTGCGGGGCGGCGTGCGGCTCCATGTCCGACGGGGCGTCCTCGCCCGGCGGCCTGCGCAGCAGCGCGATCGAACCGGACACCGTCGTCGCCCGCAGCTTCCCCGAACCCGCGCCGAGCCGGCCGGTGATCTTGTGCGCGCCCCACTGGCCGGAGACCCGGAGGCCCTCGAAGGCGTTCGACAGGGCTCCGCTCGCCGTGTTCGCCTCGACCTCGGTGTCCGCCGGGTGCGGGATGCGGATGGCGATCTCGCCGGAGACGCTGGTGAGCGCCACGTCCGTGGGGCCCGCCGGGTCCAGGTCCACGATCATCGAACCGCTCACGGTGTCCGCCTTCACGAACGACCCCGCACCCTCGACGACCGTCAGGTCCCCCGAGACCGAATTGAACCGGAGGTCGCCGGTGACCGCCTGCGCCTCGACGCTGCCGGAGACCGTGCTGGTGCGGACCGGGCCGGTGACGCCCACCAGGGTCGTGTCGCCGGTGACGCCCTTCACCTCCGTGCGGCCCGTCATGCCGGAGACGACCGCTGCCGCGCCGACCACGCCGACCTCGACCCGGGTCCCCGTGGGCACCGCGAGCGAGACGACCGCGCTGCGCCGGAAGCCCTTGCGGTCCAGCCACTTCAGGAAGCCCTTCCAGGGCAGGTCGTCGTACACGACCGACAGCACGCCGTCCTCCTGGCTCACGCGCAGCGGCGACCCCTCCAGGTCGGAGACCTCCAGGCGGGCGGAGCCCTCGTCGGTGCCCACCACGTTCACCGTGCCGTTGACGATGCGGACGTGCAGGGTCGTGACCGGGTCGGCGAAGGTGAGCTTCCGCGGTTCCGCGACGGACCACTCGGGCATGGCGCGACCTCCTTCGGGGCGAGTGCGGGCGAAGCCTGGGCATGCACGGGCAAGCACGGGCGGGCGCGGTCGGCTGCCGGGCCGACACGCCATATCGCGTTCTCCAAAACACGATATATCGCGGGTGGGGAAAGTCAAGACTGTCGCGAACGTCCGTCTCGCGATCGCGTACCCACGGAGGCGTTCATTTGTGGTCCATTGCGGGCAAATTGCCCTAGCGTGGACGTCATGCCGTCCCCCGAACCCGCCGGCGCCCTGCTCCTGTGCCGCGCCGAACCCACCGTCGTCGGACCCGCCGCGCAGCTCCTGCGGGAGCGGATGCTGCTGGCCCGCGCCGGACGCGAGTGGAGCGTCCTCGTGCCCGAGGCGAAGCCCTGGCTGACCGAGGGGGAGTCCGTCGAGCGGGTGCTCGCCGGGTGGGCCGGCGCGCTCGCCGTCGGCGCGCCCTGGCCGGTGCTCGCCCTGTGGTGGGACGCCGACCGCGGCGGCTTCACGCTCGCCTCCGGCTTCCGCCGCCCGGTCGGTTACGTCTGGCTGGCCAACGGCACCCCGGTCGGCGAGCACGAGGCCCTGCGCACCTTCGCCGCCCGGCTCGGCCTCGACCCCGTACTCGACATGCAGTCCCTGGAAGCCCTCGCCCTGCCCGACTCCGAGGCCGACGCCCGGGCCCGGCTGCGCGGTCTGCTCGCCGTCCTCACCCGCACCGGGCTCACCCTCCCCGCCGGGCTGAGCCCCGGCGAGCCCGCCGACCGGCTGCGCGAGGTCGCCCGCGTCCAGCCGGACGGAGAGCAGGTCGACTGGCCGGGCTGGCGGGACGCCGTGCACGCGGAGCTCGACGTCGTGGAGAGCAGCAGCATCGGGCCCTGGCTGCGCGGCCCCAAAGCCCGCTGCCTGGCCGCGGCCCAGCTCGCCGCCGGAGCGCCGCTCGCCTTCTACGGCCTGCGCCGGCGCAGCGCCGGCTGGGCCACCGCCGGGGCGGTCCTGCTCGCCCACGGCGTGCTCGGCTTCGTCTACGACCGGGTGCGCGCCGCCGCCCGCGGCGACTGACCCGGCGTCCGGCGCCGGCCGGGCCTACTCGTCCTCGTCCTCGTCGTCGTCGAGCCGCGCCAGCCAGGTCGCCAGGCGCTCCACCGGAACCTCGAAGTCCGGGTTCAGGTCGACGAACGTCCGCAGCTGCTCGGCGAGCCACTCGAAGGTGACCTCCTCCTCGCCGCGCCGCTTCTCCAGCTCTTCGATGCCGCGGTCGGTGAAGTACATGGGTCGAGTCTCCTGGGTGCTTTGGGCAGATGGTTCTCGGCCAGCCTACGTAGGGTGCCGGTCGCTTGGCCTGATATGGCCCCACTGGGGCTCGCCCGCAACCGCCCCGCCACTTAACCTCGTCGCAGTTCATGACGTGCACCCATGAGTGCGGCAGGGGACGAACGGGGGAGTGGTGGGCGCGATTCAGGAGATCAGACTGCCGGATGGGACGGTCGTGCACGCGCGGCTGAGTGCCTCCGACGCTTACGGCGGCGACGACCAGGACATCGGTGTGCTCGACGGCGCCGTGGCCAAGGTCGAGCAACTGGGCGAGCTGGTACGGGGCGTGGGGCAGTCTGTGCTCGACGCGGCTCGCGCCGCCCGCCCCGACAACGCCACCATCACCTTCGGCGTGGAACTGACGGCCAAGTCCGGCGGGGCGCTCGCTGTCCTGGCCTCCGGCGAGGCGAAGGCCTCTATCCAGGTCACGCTCGGCTGGTCCTTCGCCGGCGACGGTGAAAGCACCAGCAACACCAACAACGCCGAGACTTCCGGCGCCTCCACCGGATCGGCGTGATGATCGAGGCAGGCTCCCGCCTCGACACACTTGCTCGTGCGGCCACCGTCCACCTGCTTCCTGCCGGGGCGGACGGGCCCGAGCAGTGGGGCAGTGGCTTCTTCGTGGCGCCGGGGGTCGTGGTGACCGCCGCTCACGTGCTGCGCCCCTGGCTCGCGAAGCGGCCGGACCTGGAGTTCGCTGTGCGCGGCGACGCGTTCCACGACGGCATCCCGGTCGCCGCCCGCATGGAGAGCTGGCTGGTGCGCGATTCGGCCCTCGAGTCCGTGCCGGCCGACCAGGACCTCGCCCTCGTCCGACTGCTCGACCCGGAGGTGGAGCACGAGTGCCTGTGGCTGGTGGATCGCGCTGTCGAGTACACGGGGCCACTGCGCGTGTACGGCTACCGGCCCGACACGCCGCAGTCCGGCAAGCGCATCGTGCCGTGGAGCGTCGACGCCGAGATCAATGTGGTCGACGGTGCGCGCGGGCTGCGTTTCAAGCCGGACGCGGAGTTCCCGCCGGGCGTTTCCGGCGGCCCGCTGGTCGACGCGGACACGGGGGCCGTCGTCGGGGTCGTCAAATCGAGACGCACCCAAAAGGACGGCGGCGCGGCCGTCTCCGCGCTCGCGCTGCGCGAATTCGGCCCGCTCTACCGGGAGCTGGTCGAGGCCCACGACCGCTGGCACGGCTCGCTGCCCGCCTCGCCCGACACCGGCGACAACTGGATCGATCTGCAGGTCAGCGAACTCGGCCCCGACCCCCTGTGGACGCCGCTGGACCGACGCAAGGCCCTCGACCTGCTGGCCCGGATACCGGCGCCGTCCGACGCGCACGCGGTGCGCAAACTCGCGCTCGTGGCGCGCAGCGGCTCCCGCTGGCCCGGTGACGACCCGGCCCTGTGCAGCTGGCGTGACGGCCACGGACTGCTCTATGAGGGCCGTCGGCCGCTGTCGCCCCTGACGTTCCTGCGCTATCTCACCCTGGTTGGCGCGTACGCCTCAGTGCGCGGCGCCGACACGACGATCCTGGACGCCTGGGTGAAGGAGCGGCTGCGCGCTCACCCGGACCGTTCCCTCCATGCCCTGGTGACCGACGCCCGGCTGCCGGACGATCTGCGGCCCGCACCGGACGAGCCCCTGCGCGCCGGCGTGCCGTATCCGGAGCCCGGGGACGGCCGGACCGTGGTCACCGTGGTTCTCGACCCGGTGATCGGCGCCGTCCCCACCCGCTTCTTCTGGCAGATCTGGGTCGACGACGGGACCGGCGAACCGCTGCTCGCCGCCGCCGACAGCTCCGCCGAGGGTCGTCCCCCGCAGGAGCTGGCACAGGTGCTCGGTGTGCCGTTGGCCCGTGTGTTCCGCAACGGTGACCGGGAGGGGCGGCCCGCGCCGCTCGAAGTGGCTCTTCCTGTCGAGGAGTTCGACACGGAGGTGCACCGCTGGCGGTTCGCCACCGTGGCGGCGCTCGACGACCACCAGTACCTCGGAGCTCAGCGCCAGGTGGTCCTGCGCGACCTGGCACGGCGCCTGGAACCCGACAACGAGGCGTGGACGGCCCGCTGGCGGGGCCTGCGTCAGGCCGACGCCCTGACCGCTCATCGCGCGCCGGAGCATGGCCGCACCCCGCAGGCCGCTCGCTACGCCAAGCTGCCGGCCACGCATGTGCCTGTGCTGTGCCGCCCGGTCGGCCGGGGCCTCGGCAAGCAGACGATGACGGCGATCCTGGACGGCGGGCACCCCGTCGTCCTGTGGCACATCGACGGGCACACCGCGCGTGGCTGCGGAGAGGCCTGCGACGAACTGCACCAACACGCCGCCCGGCTCCTCGATCGCGTCGGTTCGGTCGCCGAGCTCCCCGACAGTGTTCGGCTCGTCCGTGAGGAGATCGGCTCCCATCGTGCGGACCGTCGCTGGGCGGAGCCGCTCGCACTCCTGTACGACGACCCTGACCGGCCGGTCCCCGGTGGCGATCTCGACGTCGTGGACGCGCCCCAATGAGCGCCAGAGCAGACACCTGTGCCCACAACGCCTGGCTGAAAACAGGCGGTTGGGTGTGTGGTGTTGGGTACATTCCCAGGGGTCCGTCGCGGGGGAAGGCCGCCTCCGTCGGCCATGACGTGGTGTTCCACCGACCGCCGACGAGGAGCGCGCCATGACCGAGTGGTTCGTCTATGAGGGCGACGGCAGGCCGGATCCGGACAAGATCCGCCGTCTTCCGGATCCCCCGCCGTGGCGCGCCTTCGACGCCGAGCCGGTGGCGTACGACGTCCCTGACGTCGACTCGTCGACTCTGCGCAGGCTCGGCGCCACCGCGGTCCCGCTGCCCGTCCAGGACGAGCGAGCGCTGCATCTGGTCAATGCGGCCCTGTATCTTCGCCGCCCCATGCTCGTGACCGGCGACCCCGGCGCGGGCAAGTCGACCCTCGCACACGAGCTCGCGTACGAACTCGGCCTCGGGCGTGTCCTTGAGTGGCCGGTGGTCAGCCGCAGCGAACTCAAGGACGGGCTCTACACGTACGACGCGATCGGCCGACTGCACGACGCTCAGCTCGACCGGGGCGGTGCCGGAGCGACTTCCGAGGACATCGGCCGCTACATCAAGCTGGGGCCCCTCGGCACGGCTCTGCTCGCGGCCGACCGGCCCCGTGTGCTGCTCATCGACGAGCTGGACAAGAGCGACATCGACCTGCCCAACGACCTCCTCAACGTCCTGGAGGAGGGGCGGTTCGCGATCCCGGAGCTGGAGCGCATCGCCGACCATGCGCCCGAGGTCTCCGTGCTCACCGACGACGGCCGGCGGGTGGTGGTCACCGGTGGAGTGGTCCGCTGTCGCGCCTTTCCCGTCGTCGTGCTGACCAGCAACCGCGAACGGGAGTTCCCCACGCCGCTGTTGCGCCGCTGCATCACGCTGGACCTGCAGTCTCCGCGCGACCAGCGACTCGCAGCGCTCGTGCAGGCGCACTTCGGCGAGGGTGCCTACGAGGCGCACCACGACATCGTCGACCTGTTCACCGAGTCCGGGACGGACGGCGCGCTGCGCCCCACCGACCAGCTGCTCAACGCGATCTTCCTTACCCAGTACACCGCCCGCGAGCAGACTCCCGCGCAGCGCACCGAGATCGCCGAACTGTTGATGAGGCCGCTCGACCACGAGGTGCGGTGACCTGTGTCCGCCGCCCGCACGTCCCACGACCCCGGCGAGCAGCACCGTGCGGGCACGCTGCTCACCGCGCTCGCGGAGCGGCTGCGGGAAGCGGAACTCGACCCCGGAGTAGAGGAGTTGGCCGACGCGTTATGGCTCGCTGGATATCTGGACCGCGAGGCCGGGGACAGCACCGTAGAGCCAACCGCGTCACCCTCTTCGCCGTCCGCTCCGGAGCCGCCACCCGGCGCGGCGACCGGCCCTTTGCCCGAGCCCACGGGGCAGCAGACTCTCGCGTCCACCGACGAACTCGACGTGGGAGGGGGGCTGTTCGTCCCGTCGGGCGAGGCGGCGCAGCCGTCCTGGCTGCGCGCCGTTCCGGTCAGAGCGCCGTCACCGCCTGTGCTGCCCGACCCCGTGGGTCTCCAGCGCGGGCTGCGTCCCTTACAGCACTACCGGGCGCCGGTCCGACCCCCCGCCCGCATTCTCGACGAGCAAGAAACGGCCGAACTCGCCGCCCGGTCGGGCGGGCTGGTGATCCCCGTCTTCTCCCCGCGGCGGCGCAGGGAGGCCCGCCTACTGCTGCTCATGGACCTGTCGACATCCACCGTCGTCTGGCGCGCGGCCCTCGACGAACTGCGTTACGTGTGCGAGCGCGCGGGCGCCTTTCGCGAGGTCCAGGTCCAGTACCTGTATGAGAACGAGAACGGCCGCCCCGGCACTGCTCCGGCTGTCGGCCACGTCGGCAGGCTCCGTGACCCCGCCCAGCTCACCGACCCCACAGGCCGTCAGCTCACACTGCTGCTCAGCGACTGCGCGGGTCCCATGTGGCGCAGCGGCCGCATGCAGCAGTTGCTGCACCACTGGGCCCGCTCCGCGCCGGTGGCCGTCGTCCAGCCGCTTCCGCAGGGGATGTGGCAGCGGACGCACATGCCCGCCCGGCGCGGTGTGCTTCACCGCCGCGAAGGTCCCGCGGGCCGCCTGGAGTTCACCCCCGACCGCGGCAGTCCCGTGCCGGGCGCGCTGCCGGTTCCGGTGCTCGCGCTGCGCCGCTCCTCCGTCGAGGGCTGGGCCCGGCTGATGGCGGGGGCGACCGGGCGGGCGCTGCGAACCGCGGCCGGATGGGTCGGTGCCGCGCACCCCGTCTCCGCGAGTCCGGTCCGCGCACGTCAAGAGGTCTCGGCGGCCGACCGGGTCCGCACATTCCTGCGCCGGGCCACGCCGCCCGCCCGCCAGCTCGCCGTCAGCCTCTCCGTCGTACCGCTGTACCTGCCGGTGATGCGGCTCGTGCAACACGCCATGCTCGCCGGGAGCGGACCTGACGTCCTGGCGGAAGTTCTGCTCAGCGGATTGCTGCGCCGGCGCGACGACGCCGTCGACCCGGAACAGGTCCGCTACGAGTTCCTGCCGGAGGTCGCCTCCGAGCTGCGCCGGCACGTCGACCCGCAGGAAGCCGAGTTACTGCTCAAGCACTGCTCGGACTACGTGGCCCGCAACTTCGGCCGCACCGCACGCAATTTTCCGGCTCTCGCGGCCGCCTATCTGCGCGGCAAGGTCCCGGCACCGGGATCCGACGCGCCCTTGGAACCCCTGGCCGAGGGCCGCGACGAGCCGCTCGGGCTGCGGGCCTTCGCGGAGGTCTCTCTGGAGGTGCTGCGGGACCTGGCGCCGAGATTGCCGCTGCCGGTCGGGTCCGGGCCCGGTGGAGAGGCCCCCGTGGGGTACGGCGAATTGGTCGAGCGCGGGCGGGCAGCCGAGGAGACGTACGAGCTCGAGGGGAACGTACGGGAGCTGGAGCGCGCCGTCGAGCTGTATCGGGAGGCGGGACGGGCCGCGGAGGCGCGGGACGAGCAGGCCCTGGCCGCGGAGGCGTTGGGGAGGGCGCTGCGGCGGCGGGCGTTGGCCGGAGCGCCGCCGGAAGTTCTGCTGGAGGCGCTGCAGGTACTGCGCGGGGTGGCCCGGCTGTCGGCGCGGGGGCGGGCGGACCTGGGGCACGTGCTGATGCAACTGGCCATGGCCGTGGCTGGGGGACAGCTGCCGGTCTCCCGTCTGCCGAGACCGATCCCGGAGTGGGCGCGGGCACAGGCCACGGACGACCGTCCGGCCGAGGACTGGGCCGAGACGGAATTCGTGTACCAGGCCGCCGACGAGCTGACAGCGGCGCTGGGAGCGGACCACGGGTTCGGTGACCACCTGCCGATTCTCATCGCCGGATCCCGCCGGATCCTGGCGCTGCGTCACGACTTGTCGCGCCCTGAGGGCCGATTCGAGGCCGCCCGCCCCCGGGACTGGTTCACCGGTCAACTGGAGCTCGGGCTCACGGCCTTGGAGGCGCTGCCCGAGGGCCCCGCGGCGTACAAGGAACGGGCCGCGGGGCACGGCCTGCTGGCCGAGTTCTACGACGGTCGGCGGCTGCAGGACGCCGAGCGGGACCGCGAGGATCACGAGCGTGCTCGGCGGCACGCGGATCTGGCGCGGCGGAACTTGGAGAACCTCCTGGCGGCCTCCGCCGAACAGGACGTCGAGGTCTGGCTCGGGCTCGCCACCGCGCTGGAGATCCAGGGGGAGGAGTCCGACTCCGTCGGTGAGGCGCTGGACCAGGCGCTCGCCGCGGCCGGAGACTCCAGCGCTCAGCGCTTCGAGTGTCTCGTCCGTGTCGGGCGGTTCTGGGACGCCCGGTTCGAGGAGACGGGTGAGCCGGCGGCTGCCGACCGGGCAGTGACGGCGTGGGAGCAGGCGAGCGACTTGCTCGGGCAGGACGACGACAGACGGGCGGACACCCTCACCAACTACGGTCGGGCGCTGCTCGACCGAGGAAGCCCGCCCGATTCTTCGAACGACGACCACCTCACCGCCGTGCGTCTCCTGAAGGACGCGGTCGCCGCGACGCCGGGCGGCCATCCCATGCTGCCGATCCGCCAGACGGTTCTGGCCCGCGCCTGCATCATGCGGTTCCAGGCCCAGGGCGTGGTCACCGACCTGCACGAGGCCGACTGGATACTCGCAGAAGCCTCGCGCGAGACCGACGACGACGCCGCGCTGGCGCTGGTGTGGTCCCTGCGCGCCTTCGGCACCTATCTGCTCGCTGGGCGGACCGAGAAGCGTGACCTGCTGTACCTGGCGCTGCGCCACAATGAGACGGCCCTGGAGCACGCGGCAGGCCTCGATCCGAGCATGGGCGGCACCGTGCATCGGGCCCAGGCCCGCATCCTGATCGCCCTCGACCGCCCCGCCGAAGCCGCGGCCTCCTACCGCGTAGCCCTCGCTCTCACCGAGGACCCCGAGGAACGCGCGGGCCTGGAGGCCCGCATCGCCGATCTCGAGGCGGCCTCCGAGTGACGGCCACCCCGCTGCCCGTACCGGACGAAGCCCCGCTCCCCGCGTTCGGTCTCCCCGCGCGAAGCGATCACCCGGTCCTCAGTGCCGTGCTCGACGAACTGCGGCTGCGCGCCCTCGACCCCGAGCCGGTCGTGGCCCGCTACGAGGACGCGCCGTGACCATGCCCGCCCGGCAGGCGGCAGGTCATCCCCGCTGGCCGCACGCTGTGCTCGACACGACGGCCCACACCCCGGTCCCGTTCCGCCAGTTCGTCCTGAAGGTGCACGGCCGGTGCAACCTGGACTGCTCGTACTGCTACGTCTACCACGCCCAGGACGACAGCTGGCGCGACCGGCCGGCCAGTGCCGACGCAGACCTGCGGCGCACGACCGCCCGCCGGATCGCCGAGCACGTCACCACCCACGGGCTGCGCCGCATACGGATCGAACTGCACGGTGGAGAGCCGCTGCTCGGCGGCCCGGGGCTCGTCCTCGCCTACGTCGACGCCGTCCGGGCCGCCGTCCCCGACTCCTGCGAGGTGCACGCCACCGTCCAGACCAACGGCACGCTCCTCACCGCTTCCGTGCTCGACCGGCTCGCGGCCTCGAAGGTGCGCGTCGGCCTCAGCCTCGACGGGGGCCGCGCCGCGCACAACGCCCGCCGCACCGACCATGCGGGCCGCCCCGCCTGGCCCGCTGCGCACGCCGCCGCACGTCGCCTCGCCCGGCGACCGGGGACCTACGCCGGAATCCTGTGCACCGTCGACCTCGCGGCCGATCCGCTCGGTGTCTACCGCTCACTCGTGTCCCTCGGCCCACCCGGCATCGACTTCCTCCTGCCGCACGGAAACTGGGGCACTCCGCCCCCTGGCCTCGGGGTAAGCCGGCCCGCCCGGCACCGTCCCGCCCCAGCCCCGTACGGCGACTGGCTCACGACCGTCTTCGACGCATGGTGGGGCACCGAAGGCGACGAACGCGTACGGGTCCGGCTGTTCCACGAGATCCTGGCGCTCCTGCTCGGCGTCCCGAGTACCGCCGAGGCCGTCGGACTCTCGCCGATGGCCGCGGTCGTCGTGGAGACCGACGGGGCCATCGAGCAGGTCGACTCGCTCAGGTCCGCCTACGCGGGCGCCCCCGCGACCGGTCGCGACGTCTTCCGCCACACCTTCGACGACGCGCTGCGCCACCCCGGCGTCGCGGCTCGGCAGATCGGCGCCCGGGCCCTGGACGCGGTGTGCCGCGGCTGCCCCGTCGGCGCGGTCTGCGGCGGCGGCAACTATGTGCACCGCTACGCTCCCGGCTCCGGTTTCCGGCATCCCAGCGTGTATTGCGCCGATTTGGAGCGGCTCATCCGTCATGTGGCGCACGCGCTCGCGCAGCAGGTGTCCGTACCTGCATGGAAATACGGACCAACTTCCTTTGTTTGAACGGTTTTTGACGCACACTTGAGTTACCTGTGCACGCACGTGACAGGTCAGGTGGAAAGGGGCAGGCGCATGCAGGGCGAGTCCGCCCATGTCACGGTCGTGTTCGCCGGGCAGAGCGAGTCGTGGGCGAGATGGATCGAGCATCAGGTCAGAGCGGCCGGACGGGCCACCGCCCTGGTGCGCTGGGACCCGCTGCGTCGCCCGCCGGAGCCCGAGGCGCTCACCGACCTGCTCAGCGCTCCCGGCCGGCTGCTGCTCGTCATCGACGACTGGTACGAGCGGCTCGGCAGCAAACGCTTCGAGGCCTGGGCCGCTGCGCTGCGCGCCGCGCTCCCGCGCTACCAGGGCCGTGTCGCCGCGGTCTCGGTCACCGAGCAGCCGCTGCCGGACGCGGTGATTCCGCTCGCCCCGGTCGCGCTGCGCGGCCTGCCGCCCGAGGTGGCCAGGAGACATGTCCTGGAGTGCGCCGACATCGGGGCTCCCGAGCGGCTCGTCGCGCTCGACCGCGGCCCGCGTTTTCCCGACTACAAGCCGACGGTGGCCAACGCGCCGCGTGCCAACCGCCGCTTCCTGGGGCGGGCCGAACTCCTCGAGCGGATCTACGACACCTTCCGTGCGGCCGGGGAGGGCATCACATCCGTCGTGTTGCACGGACCCGGCGGCATCGGCAAGACCCAGCTCGCCCAGGAGTACGCCGACCGGTTCAGCGGCGACTACGACATCATCTGGTGGATGGGTGCCACCAACCGGCTCACCGCGCGCGAGAAGTTCGCGGCCCTGGCGCCCGAGCTGGGGCTGGGCACCCACGGCGAACTCGGCGCGGACGTGCGGGCCGTGCGTCGCGCGCTCGGCTCGACCCACCGGCCCTGGCTGCTCGTCCTCGACGCGGCGGACGCCCCCGGCAAGCTGAGCGACCTCCTCCCCGAGCCGGACGGGGCCCACCGCGGCCACATGCTCATCACCTCGCTGGACACCGAGTGGGCCAAGCACGCGGAGGCCATCGCCGTCCCGCCGTTCGATCGCACCGAGTCGGTGGCATTCGCCGCGCGCCGCACCACGCGGCTCACCGAGCACGACGCGGACCGGCTCGCCGCCGCCGTCCAGGACCTCCCGCTGTTGCTCGATCAGACCACCGCCTGGCTCGACCTCAACCCCATGGCCGACGTCCACGACTACATACGCGACATCGAGCAGGGCGAGGACCGCATAGCCGCCGTCGAGTCCTCCGACTACAAGCAGCACTACCAAGTGGTGTGGGCCAAGCTCCTCAACACGCTGCGCCAGGACTCCCCGCCCGCCTGGCAGCTGCTCAACCTCCTGGCCTGTTTCTCCCCCGAGGTCGTCCCTGTACGGCTGCTGCAGACCACCCGCCCCGGCGAGCTGCCGCCCGCCCTCGCCGACCTGGTGAGCGAGCCCAGCAGTTGGAACTCGGCACTGCGCAAGCTCTCCGAGATCACATCCATGCGGGTCGAGTACGAGGAGGGGCCACGCGGCATTCAGGTGGTGCGCACCCTGCGCATGCACCGCCTCTTCCACCGCTACGTGCGGTCCGTGCAGGCTCCCACCGACGCCGCCCACAACGCCGAGGTGGCCCGCCGCGTGCTCGTCTCGGCAGACCCGCGTGACACGGCGTCACCGGGCAACTGGAGCCGCTACGCCGACCTCATCCCGCATCTCGAACCCTCCCGCGCGCTCCAGTCGCGCGACGAGGACGTGCGCGGACTCGTCCTCAACTGCATCGAGTACCTGCGGATGCGTGGTGAGCACACCGACGGATGGTGGCTTTCGCAGCAGGCCGTCGAAGCCTGGCGGGAGAAATACGGGCCCACGGACCGCTCCCTTCTCGTGGCCGTGCATCAACTCGCGAACAATCTGCGCTCGTTGGGGCGCTATCCGGAAGCCGAGACCGTCGGGCGCGAAGTCCACGATCGCCTTGCCGGGGCCACCGAGGGCGTCCGCCCCATCGAGCTGATCCGCGCGAAGGACGGGCTCGGCGGCACCCTGATGGCGCTCGCCCGCTTCGACGAGGCGCGCGCTCTGTTCGAGGACGCCGCGGCCCGGGCGACCGCCGAACTCGGTGGCGAGGGCGTGCCGCGCACTCTGTCCATCCGCAGCAACCTCGCCGTCGCGATAGGCCTCCAGGGCCATTACACGCAGGCGTACGCGATGCACCGGAAGATCTACGAGACACGGGTGCGGCTGCTGGGGGACAAGAGCGCTCTGACGCTCAACTCCGCTCTGCGTACCGCCTGGATGCTGCGCCTCCTCGGCCAGTACCGGGACGCCCTCGTCATCCAGGGCCACAACTCACGGCTGCACCGCCAGGTCTTGGACCGGACGCACAGCCAGACCCTGGAGGCCGAGCACAATTACGCGCTGTGCGCCCGGCGTGAGGGCGATCTGATGTTCGCCCGAACGTTGATGCGTGCGGTCCACAAGAAAATCGTCGGCCGGCGCGGCGAACTCCACCCCGAGTCGCTCCTCGTCTCCTGCGACTACGCGATGCTGCTGCGCGAGATCGGCCAGACGCAGGAGGCGTTGGAGCTTGCCGAGGCTACCGCGGAGCGTTACGCGGACCTGTACGGCGAGAGCCACCCCTATGCCATCGGGTGCCGGGACAACGTGGCGACGGTGCTGCGTCAGCGCGGCGATCTCGGGGCCGCGTGCCGCATGTCCGAGGAGACGGCGCGGGAGATGACGCGTGCCGTGGGCGCCACACACCCGTGGGCTGTGGGCTGCGCGAAGAATGCCATGACGGCGTTGGCCGCTACGGGGCAGTACGAGGCGGCCGGGCGGACCGGCCGTGCGGCGCTCGCATCGGCGGCCGTGACCCTCGGCGAGAGCCACGTGCTGACCATCAGCTTGCGCGTGGGCCTGTCCGGGACGTTGCGGGAAGTGGGCGAGGAAGCGGAGGCAAACGAGCTCTACCGCCAGGCCGCCGACCGGCTCGTCCAACTGCTCGGCCCCGACCACCAGCAGTCCCGCTACATCCTCGAACAACGTCTGCCCTACTGGGATTTCGAGCCCCAGCCCATCTGAGGCGAACCGGCCGGAACACGCTGAGGGCCCGGCACCCCCGAGGGTGCCGGGCCCTTCCGTGCGCGGGATCCGGGGCCTTACGCCTCGAACACCTCACGCACCAGCTGCTCCTGCTCGGCCTGGTGGCGCTTGGCCGAGCCGACCGCCGGCGACGAGGAGTGCGGCCGCGAGATGCGGCGCAGGCGCTCGCCGTGCGGGATGTCGGCGCCGACCGCCAGGTCCAGGTGGTCGATCAGGTTGAGCGCGATGAACGGCCACGCACCCTGGTTCGCCGGCTCCTCCTGCGCCCAGATGTACTTCTCGGCGTTCGGGAACTTGCTGATCTCCGCCTGGAGTTCGGCACCCGGCAGCGGGTACAGGCGCTCGACGCGGATGATCGCGGTGTCGGTGTTCCCGCTCTTCTTCCGCTCGGCCTCCAGGTCGTAGTACAGCTTGCCCGCGACGAAGACGACCTTGCGGACCGCGTTCGCGTCCACCGTCTCGTCGCCGATGACCGGACGGAAGCCGCCCGTCGTGAACTCCTCCACCTTCGACGCGGCGGCCTTGAGGCGCAGCATCGACTTCGGGGTGAAGACCACCAGCGGCTTGTGGTGCGGGTTGTGCACCTGCCACCGCAGGAGGTGGAAGTAGTTCGACGGGAGCGTGGGCATCGCGACCGTCATGTTGTTCTGCGCGCAGAGCTGGAGGAAGCGCTCGACGCGGGCCGAGGAGTGGTCCGGGCCCTGGCCCTCGTAGCCGTGCGGGAGGAGCAGGGTGACGCCGGACGTCTGGCCCCACTTCTGCTCGGCGGCCGAGATGTACTCGTCGACGACCGTCTGCGCGCCGTTGACGAAGTCACCGAACTGGGCTTCCCACATCACCAGGGACTCGGGACGCGCCAGCGAGTAGCCGTACTCGAAGCCCATGACCGCGTATTCGGAGAGCAGCGAGTCGTAGACGTTGTAGCGGGCCTGCTCGGGCGACAGGTAGAGCAGCGGGGTGTAGTCCTCGCCGGTCTCCCGGTCGATCAGCACCGCGTGGCGCTGGCCGAAGGTGCCGCGGCGCGAGTCCTGGCCGGACAGCCGGACCGGGGTGCCCTCCAGGAGGAGGGAACCGAGGGCCAGGGTCTCGCCCATGCCCCAGTCGATCGTCCCGTCCTCGATCATCGACGCGCGGCGCTGCAGCTGCGGCAGCAGACGCGGGTGGACCGTGATGTTGTCCGGGATGTTGACCTGGGACTCGGCGATGCGCTTGACGACCTCCTGGGAGATCGCGGTCTGCACCGGCACCGGGAACTCGGCCTGCGGCTGCGGGGAGGTCTCCTCGCTCGCGCCGGCGACGGCCTCGCGGACCTCGGTGAAGACCTTCTCCAGCTGCCCCTGGAAGTCCTGGAGCGCCTGCTCGGCCTCTTCGAGGGTGATGTCGCCGCGACCGATGAGGGACTCGGTGTAGAGCTTGCGCACCGAGCGCTTCTTGTCGATCAGGTCGTACATCAGCGGCTGGGTGAACGCCGGGTTGTCCGACTCGTTGTGACCGCGGCGGCGGTAGCAGATGAGGTC
Organism: Streptomyces sp. HUAS MG91; assembly: GCF_040529335.1. Lineage (GTDB taxonomy): Bacteria > Actinomycetota > Actinomycetes > Streptomycetales > Streptomycetaceae > Streptomyces > Streptomyces tabacisoli. The sequence goes on from NZ_CP159534.1 coordinate 5,652,011, forward strand.
GATCACGACGTCCTTGTTGAACGCCTGACGGAACTCGAACGCGAGCCGCGCGACGCGGACGACGGCCTCGGGGTCGTCGCCGTTCACGTGGAAGATCGGCGCCTCGATCATGCGGGCCACGTCGGTGGCGTACATCGAGGAGCGCGAGGACTCCGGGGCGGCGGTGAAGCCGACCTGGTTGTTGATGACGATGTGGACCGTGCCGCCCGTGCGGTAACCGCGCAGCTGCGACATGTTCAGCGTCTCGGCCACGACGCCCTGACCCGCGAAGGCCGCGTCACCGTGCAGGGCGACCGGCAGGACCGTGAAGTCCGTGCCGCCCTTGTTGATGATGTCCTGCTTGGCGCGGACGATGCCCTCGATGACCGGGTCGACCGTCTCCAGGTGGGACGGGTTGGCCGCGAGCGAGACCTTGATCTGCTCGCCGTCCAGGCCGGTGAAGGTGCCCTCGGCGCCCAGGTGGTACTTCACGTCGCCGGAGCCGTGCATCGACTTCGGGTCGAGGTTGCCCTCGAACTCGCGGAAGATCTGCGCGTACGACTTGCCGACGATGTTCGCCAGCACGTTCAGGCGGCCGCGGTGGGCCATGCCGATGACGACCTCGTCGAGGCGGGCCTCGGCGGCGGAGTCGATGACCGCGTCCAGCAGCGGGACGACGGACTCGCCACCCTCCAGCGAGAAGCGCTTCTGGCCGACGAACTTCGTCTGCAGGAACGTCTCGAACGCCTCGGCCGAGTTCAGGCGGCGCAGGATCCGCAGCTGCTCCTCGCGCTCCGGCTTGGAGTGCGGGCGCTCGACGCGGTCCTGGATCCACTTGCGCTGCTTCGGGTCCTGGATGTGCATGAACTCGATGCCGACCGTGCGGACGTACGAGTCACGGAGCACGCCGAGGATGTCGCGGAGCTTCATCATCGACTTGCCGGCGAAGCCGCCGACGGCGAACTCGCGCTCCAGGTCCCACAGCGTCAGCCCGTGCTCGTTGATGTCGAGGTCGGGGTGCTTGCGCTGGCGGTACTCCAGCGGGTCGGTGTCGGCCATGACGTGGCCGCGGACCCGGTAGGAGTGGATCAGCTCGAAGACGCGGGCGGCCTTCGTGACGTCGTCGTCGTGGCTCGCGTCGATGTCCTTGAGCCAGCGGACCGGCTCGTAGGGGATGCGCAGGGCCTTGAAGATGTCGTCGTAGAACTCGTTCTCACCGAGCAGCAGGTTCGCGACGATGCGCAGGAACTCGCCGGAGGCGGCGCCCTGGATGACCCGGTGGTCGTAGGTCGACGTGAGCGTCATGACCTTCGAGATGCCGAGCTTGTTCAGCGTGTCCTGGGAGGTGCCCTGGAACTCCGCCGGGTAGTCCATCGAGCCGACGCCCATGATGACCGACTGTCCGGGCATCAGGCGCGGGACCGAGTGGACGGTGCCGAGGCCGCCGGGGTTGGTCAGGGAGACCGTGACACCGGTGAAGTCGTCCATGCCGAGCTTGCCGTCACGGGCGCGGCGGACGATGTCCTCGTAGGCCTGCCAGAACTCGAAGAAGTTCAGCGTCTCGGCCTTCTTGATGCCCGCGACGACCAGCTGGCGGTCGCCGTTGGGCTTCACGAGGTCGATCGCGAGGCCGAAGTTGATGTGCTCCGGCTTGACCAGGGTCGGCTTGCCGTCCTTCTGGGCGAAGGAGTAGTTCATCGACGGCATGGCCTTGATGGCCTGAACCATCGCGTACCCGATGAGGTGCGTGAAGGAGATCTTCCCGCCGCGGGCGCGCTTGAGGTGGTTGTTGATGACGATGCGGTTGTCGAACAGCAGCTTCACCGGGACGGCGCGCACGGACGTGGCCGTGGGGACCTCGATGGAAGCGTTCATGTTCTTCGCGACGGCGGCGGCGGGACCGCGCAGCGTCACGAGCTCGGGGCCGGCAGGGGCCTCGGTCGTCACTTGTTCAGCCTTCTTCGGTGCGGGTGCGGGTGCAGGTGCGGGTGTTGCGGGGGCGGCCTTGGCGGGGGCGGAAGTCGCGGCGGCAGTCTGTGCGGGAGCTGCGGCTGCGGGCTTCGCGGCGGGCGCCTGGGCGGCGGGCGCGGCGGGGGCCTGGGCGGCGGGCGCCGGAGCGGCGGCCGGGGCCGGAGGCTTCTGGGCCGGCTGCGCTGCAGGCTCAGTCGGCGCAGCCCCCGCGGCTGCGGCACCGGGCTTGTAGTCGGCGAAGAAGTCCCACCAGGCTCGGTCAACCGAATTCGGGTCCTGGAGGTACTGCTGATAGATCTCGTCGACGAGCCACTCATTGGGACCGAAGGCGGCCGCAGGGTTTCTGCCCTGCCCGGCTTGGTCGGTCTCGGTGGTCGAGTTACTGGGGGACTGTGGCGACACGGCGTGAACCGCCCTCTTCCGCTTCTCACAAGGTGATGGACAGCGGGAATAAAGGCTACGCCTCCCCGGGCGGGACGTGCAGACCGGGCCGGTGATCCGTCGCGTAAGTCACACTGGAAGTCGTGTTTCGGGCCGGGAAATGGCGGGAAACAACCGGGGTTCCGCATGCGCGGATCGCCTACCCGGCACATCCGGGTACGCCAGGGCGTGGCTTGACCACCGCCTGACCGAAACCCTACGTCAACTTTGCGGTCGGGGCTCTCCCGGAAGAGTGACCTTGATCCGGCAGCCCCGCTCGGATTCGGCCACACCGATCCGGCCGCCGTGCAGGTCCACGGCCCAGCGCGCGATGGCCAGGCCCAGGCCCGTGCCGCCGTCGCCCTTGCCGCTGGACCCCTGGTCCTTCGTACCGCGGTTGAAGCGCTCGAAGACCCGGTGCCACTCGGACTGCGGGATGCCGGGACCCTCGTCCTGCACCTCGATCTCCAGCGACTCCGGGTACAGCCCGCGCCGGGCCCGGACCGTGACCCGGCCGCGCGGCGGGGAGTGCTTGACGGCGTTGTCGATGAGATTCGCCACTACCTGGTGGATGCGCTCCGGATCGGCGTGCGCGGTCAGCTCCGGCGGCGACACGTCGAGGTGCAGATGGACGTCCGTCCGCGTGTGGGTGCCGGAGCCGGAGGCGATGCCGGCGCGCTGCGAGACGGCCATGTTGGCCTCCTTGAGCACGCCCGACAGGTACGGCCAGACCTCGAAGCGCCGCGCCTTGAGCGGGACGACACCGTTGTCCAGCCGGGACAGGTCGAGCAGCGTCTCCACGAGCCGGCCCAGCCGCTCCGTCTGTTTCAGAGCCGTGCGCATCGTCTCGGGGTCGGCGGACATGACACCGTCCACCACGTTCTCCAGCACCGCGCGCAGGCCCGCGATGGGGGTGCGCAGCTCGTGCGAGACGTTCGCCACGAGCTCCTTGCGCTGGTGGTCCTGGGCGGCCAGCTCGTCGGCCATGCGGTTGATGGTGACGGCCAGGTCGCCCAGCTCGTCGCGGCGGTCGGCGCCGCGCACGCGCCGCGTGTAGTCGCCGTTGGAGATCGAGCGGGCCACGGTGTTCATCTCGTCCAGCGGCGCGGTCAGCGAGTGCGCGACGAACTGCGTGATCAGCAGCGTGGCGATGATCGAGAACACCGTGATGAAGCGCAGCTCCGTCGCCGTGTACATCGCGACCATGAGCAGGCCCGTGGTGATGAAGACCGAGATGACGACGAGGGTGCCGAGCTTCGCCTTGATGGAGAAGGGGCGCAGCCCGCCGGTCACCCAGTACGGGTTCAACGGCGGCTTCAGCGCCTTCGGCCGGTCCGCCCGGCTGTGCTGTGCCCGGTCCCCGACGCTCATGGGTTCGGTGTCTCCAGCGCGTAGCCCACGCCGTGCACGGTGCGGATGCGCTCGGCGCCGATCTTCCGCCGCAGGGCCTTGATGTGGCTGTCGACGGTCCGGGTGCCCGAGGCGTCCGCCCAGTCCCACACCTCGGCGAGCAGCTGCTCGCGCGAGAGCACGGCGCGCGGGGTGTTCGCCAGGCACACCAGGAGGTCGAACTCGGTGGGCGTGAGGTGCACGTCCTCGTTCCTGACCCGCACCCGGCGCTGCGCGTGGTCGATCTCCAGCTCGCCGAGCCGCAGGATGCCGCTGCGCGGCGTCGAGGCGGCGACGGCCGCGCGCTCCACCCGGCGCAGCAGGACGTGCACCCGGGCCGCCAGCTCCCGCATCGAGAACGGCTTGGTCATGTAGTCGTCGGCGCCCACGCCGAGCCCGACCAGCATGTCGGTCTCGTCGTCGCGCGCGGTCAGCATCAGCACCGGCACCGGCCGCTGGGCCTGCACCCTGCGGCACACTTCCAGGCCGTCGAAGCCCGGCAGCATGATGTCGAGGATCAGCAGGTCGGGCTGCCAGGCCTCGGCCGTGTCCACGGCGGCCGGGCCGTCCTGTGCGGTTTGCACCAGGAATCCCTCGGCGCGCAGCCGGGCGGCGATGGCGTCCACGATCGTGGGGTCGTCCTCGACGACGAGGACTCGTCGTTGAGCCCCCGCCGTCGCCGTGCTGCCGTTGTGGGAGGTGTGTGTCTGCTCCATCGCCCCGCCCCTGAATGCACGCCTTCGTGGCGCGCTTGACGCTTGAATGATCGGGTTTCGGGCCTCAGCGTACGGGGAGTTACCGCCGGTCGGCTACGCGCCCCGTACTGCGAGGTGCACCACGTCGGGTACGCCTCGGACAACCGGGATCTCTTCGGTGCGGACCCGTCGGAATCCGGCATTCCGCAAGGTTCCTTCGAAATTTGCGGACGGCTGTGCCGACCAGACGGCGAGCACACCGCCCGGGTTCAGGCGGGCGGCGCAGGCGGCGAGACCGGCCGGGGAGTAGAGGCCGTCGTTGTCCTCGGTGACGGTCCAGTCCGGCCCGTTGTCGATGTCGAGGCAGAGCGCGTCGTAGGCGGCGGGGCCGGTGTGCAGGTGCTCGACGAGGTCGGCCTCGACGATCTCGGTGCGGGGGTCGGCCAGCGCTTCGGCGGACAGCTCCGCCAGCGGGCCGCGCCGGTGCCAGTCGATGACGGCCGGCTCGCGCTCGACGACGGTGATCCGGCCCCAGCGCGGGTCCGCGGCGGCGTGCGCCAGCGAGAAGCCGACGCCGAGACCGCCGATCAGCACGCTCGGGCGCTCGCGGTCCGGGCCCAGTTCGCCGAGGGCGGCGTCCACGAGCAGCCGCTCGGAGCGGCCGTCGGAGGTGTCCATGAGGAAGGTGCCGTTGGCGATGATCTGGAGCAGATCACCGTGCCGGCGCAGCACCACCTCGCCGTGGGGACCCTCGCGGCGGTCCAGGACGGCAGGGGCCTCTTCCGGGTGCGCGACGCTCATGCGGACCATCTTGGCGGACAAGGGTTTGGCACGTCGGGGGTTCGGTTGCGGACGCGGCCGGGGCCTGTGAGGTTGCTGTGCATCGCGTCTCACGTGGCGTCCGTCATAGACAGGGCGGCCGGCAGGGGCGAAGTCTGGGGCGGATGCGCGCGAAAGGGGTGCCCTCGTGGAACCAGCAGGCGTGATCACCGGTGCCGGTGAGACGGCGGTCGCCGACGGCCGCCCGCTCGACGGCATCCCCGCGCAGGCCGGGCCTCCGGCGCTGGAGACGGTGCGCCGCACCGGCCCCCGCCGCCTGCGGCCGTGGCTGCTGCTGCCCACCCCCACCGGCACCCCGTTCACCTTCGGGTACGCGGCCGTGCTCGCCGTCACCTCGCTCTACATGGAGTTCGCGCCGCCGGACGCGGTGTCCGCCGCGCTGCGTGCGTCCAGCACCGATGTCACCCATCTGGCCCAGTCCCCGGCACTCGTCCTGGTGGCGAGCGCGCTGTGGATCGCGGGCGGCCTCACATCCCCCTTCGTGATCGCCTTCGTGGTCGTGCTGACCGCGCTGGAGCGCCGGATAGGGGGCCTGCGCACGGCGGCCGTCTTCCTGCTCGGCCATGTCCTGGCGACGCTGGCCACCGAGGTGCCGGTGGGCCTGTCGGTGGCGGCGGGCCATCTGCCGGACAGCTCGCTGCACCGCCTCGACTACGGCATCAGCTTCGGCGTCGCCGCGAGCATCGGCGCCCTCGCCGGACTGCTCACGCCCTGGCTGCGCTGGCTGATGCTGGCCGTGTTCGCGGCGACGCTGATCCAGGACCTGATCGCCTTCACGGACCCGATGACCAGCTGGGGCCACCTGCTGGCCCTGGCCATAGGAATCGGAACCTGGCCGTTGGTCCGCCGCTGGCGCCGAATGAGCCCCTCCGCCACGACAAGCGCGTACGGCAGAGCGAGCACCTCCGCCACAACAAGCCCCTCCGGCGATTGAGGAGCGGGGTCCGGGGCGGAGCCCCGAGACCTCAGCCACGACAGGCCCGCACCCGGAATTCAGCCCACGAACTTCGCATTGGTGAGCGGCGCCACGACCTCCCACCCCAGCGACTCGTACAGCAACCGCCCGGCGGGAGTGCACGCGAGAACCCCACGCACCGCCCCCTGCTCATACGCGGCCGCGTGCAACGTGCGCATCACGACGCTGCCGAGCCCCTTCCGGCGATGGTCCGGCGCCGTCTCGATCTGATCGACGGTGGCGCTGGCGCCGACCGGCGCCACCTGCCCGCGCGCGGCGAACGCCCCGTCGGCGTCGGTCACCAGCACCCGGGTGACGCCCCCGCGGGCCCAGGTGCGCAGCCGGTACCCGGCCGGGGCCCCGGGCGCGGGCGCCGGGCCCAGCCCGGTCGTCATCAGGAAGTCGTCCGCGCCGTACGGCTCCCAGTCCGCCCCGAGCCAGGGCAGCACCCGCTCGCGGTCGGCGAAGATCTTCAGATGGGTGCCGCGGCCGGTGGTCGCCCCGGCGACCTTGCGGACGTCGTCCTCGCGCAGGCCGTCGTTCGTGGCGTCGAACACGTGCCGCCCGACCTGTTCCGCCAGGCCGACATAAATCGTGTACCCCCATGGTTCGACCAGAGGGGGAGCGGCTCCCCGGGAGACGGCCCAGCCGTCGACCCAGTCGCGTACATGGCGCTCGCCGGTCATGCGCACCCCCGGTGTAATAGTTGAAGACGGTAAGTGAACCTTACGCACCGCGCGCGGTTCCCGGGCAGAGGTGATCGCTCAGAGCGAACGCCCGGCCGGGAACATCCGAGGCCTCCCGTGCATTGAGTCGACATAGCTCAACTTGACTGCCAAAGGGGAGATCATGGCTTCGACGTCCGCACCGCTCACCCTGCCCGTGCTGCCCCTCGACGACGAGGTGGTTCTGCCCGGCATGGTGGTGCCGCTGGACCTGAACGACACCGACGTACGCGCCGCGGTCGAGGCCGCGCAGGCCGCCGCGCGCGGCGAGCCCGGCAAGCCCCGGGTGCTGCTCGTGCCGCGGATCGACGGCGCGTACGCGAACATCGGCGTGCTCGGCACCGTGGAGCAGGTGGGACGCCTGGCCGACGGCGACCCGGGCGCCCTCATCCGGGGCCGCGACCGGGTGCGCATCGGCGCGGGCACGACCGGCCCCGGCGCCGCCCTGTGGGTGGAGGGCCTGACCGTCGAGGAGACCGTCCCCGACCCGCTGCCCGGCGCCGTCGCCGAGCTGGTCACGGAGTACAAGGCCCTCGCCACCAACTGGCTGAAGAAGCGCGGCGCCTGGCAGGTCGTGGACCGCGTCCAGCAGATCGACGGCGTCTCCGCCCTCGCGGACAACTCCGGGTACTCGCCCTTCCTGACCACCGCGCAGAAGGTCGAACTCCTGGAGACCTCCGACCCGGTGGAGCGCCTGCGGCTCGCGACCGCCCAGCTGCGCGAGCACCTGGCCGAGCAGGACGTCGCCGAGACCATCGCCAAGGACGTCCAGGAGGGCGTCGACAAGCAGCAGCGCGAGTTCCTGCTGCGCCGCCAGCTGGAAGCCGTACGCAAGGAGCTGCGCGACCTCAACGGCGAGCAGGAGGGTGAGGAGTCCGACGACTACCGCGCCCGGGTCGAGGCCGCCGACCTTCCCGAGAAGGTCCGCGAGGCCGCCCTCAAGGAGGTCGACAAGCTGGAGCGCTCCAGCGACCAGTCGCCCGAGGGATCGTGGATCCGCACCTGGCTCGACACCGTCCTCGAACTGCCTTGGAACGAGCGGACGGAGGACGCCTACGACATCAAGGGCGCCCGCGAGGTCCTCGACGCCGAGCACTTCGGCCTGGACGACGTCAAGGAGCGCATCACCGAGTACCTGGCCGTGCGCAAGCGGCGCACCGACCGCGGCCTCGGCGTCGTCGGCGGACGGCGCGGCGGCGCGGTGCTCGCCCTCGTCGGCCCGCCCGGCGTCGGCAAGACCTCGCTCGGCGAGTCCGTCGCGCACGCCATGGGCCGCAAGTTCGTCCGCGTCGCGCTCGGCGGCGTCCGCGACGAGGCGGAGATCCGCGGCCACCGTCGTACGTACGTCGGCGCGCTGCCCGGCCGCATCGTCCGCGCGATCAAGGAGGCCGGGTCGATGAACCCGGTCGTGCTCCTCGACGAGATCGACAAGGTCGGCTCCGACTTCCGCGGCGACCCGGCCGCGGCCCTCCTCGAAGTCCTCGACCCGGCGCAGAACCACACCTTCCGCGACCACTACCTGGAGGTCGAACTCGACCTGAGCGACGTGGTGTTCCTCGCCACGGCGAACGTCCTGGAGGCCATCCCCGAGGCGCTGCTCGACCGCATGGAGCTGGTCCGGCTCGACGGCTACACCGAGGACGAGAAGGTCGTCATCGCCCGCGACCACCTGCTCCCGCGCCAGCTGGAGCGGGCCAGCCTCGCCGACGGCGAGGTCGCGATCGGCGAGGGCGCGCTGCGCAGGCTGGCCGGCGAGTACACGCGCGAGGCCGGCGTGCGCAACCTGGAGCGGGCCGTCACCCGCGTCCTGCGCAAGGTCGCGGCCCAGCACGAACTCGGCGACCGCGAGCTGCCGTTCACCGTCGGCGAGGACGACCTGCGCGCGCTCATCGGGCGCCCGCACCACGTGCCCGAGTCGGCGCAGGACCCGGCCGAGCGGCGCACGGCGGTGCCGGGCGTCGCGACCGGGCTCGCGGTGACCGGCGCGGGCGGTGACGTGCTCTTCGTGGAGGCGTCGCTGGCCGACCCGGAGACGGGCGCGGCGGGCCTGACCCTCACCGGTCAGCTCGGCGACGTGATGAAGGAGTCCGCGCAGATCGCGCTCTCCTTCCTCCGCTCGCACGGCGCCGAACTGGAGCTGCCCGTCGCGGACCTGAAGGAGCGCGGCGTGCACATCCACTTCCCGGCGGGCGCGGTCCCCAAGGACGGCCCGAGCGCGGGCGTCACGATGACGACGGCCCTCGCCTCGCTGCTCAGCGGGCGTCTGGTCCGTACGGACGTGGCGATGACCGGTGAGGTCTCGCTGACCGGCCGGGTGCTGCCCATCGGCGGCGTGAAGCAGAAGCTGCTCGCCGCGCACCGGGCGGGCGTCACGACCGTCATCATCCCCAAGCGCAACGAGGCGGACCTGGACGACGTCCCCGCCGAGGTGCTGGAGAAGCTGGACGTCCACCCGGTGACGGACGTCCGGCAGGTCCTCGAACTCGCCCTGGCCCCGGCCGGGGTGGAGGTTCCGGTCGCGGCGTGACGGACGCTGCCGGACGACGAAGGCCCGGACCCCGTGAGGGGCCCGGGCCTTCGGCGTACGGTCGCGGGGGAGCGGGCTCAGCCGTTGGCGAGCGCCTGCACGCGGTCGAGCGCGCCGTTGAACTTGTCGTGGTCACCGACCGTCGGGCCGGACGACGTGTACTGCCACATCGTGTAGAAGCCCCAGCCGGCCGGGAGCGTGCCCACGGTGGCGGCGTAGCGCGCGACCCACAGCGGGTTGTTGGCCGCGAAGCCCGCGTAGTTGCCGGTGCACTCGGTCCACCAGCTCGTCGCCGTGTAGATGACGGCGTCCCGGCCGGTACGGGCCTTGTACTGGTTCAGGAAGCTCGCGATCCAGCTCACCATGGCGCTCTGCGACAGGCCGTAGCAGGACGCGCCGTAGGGGTTCCACTCGATGTCGAGGACGCCCGGCAGCGTCTTGCCGTCCTTGGACCAGCCGCCTCCGTGGTCCACGAAGTAGTTGGCCTGGGTGGCGCCGCTCGTCGTGTCCGGCGTCGCGAAGTGGTACGAGCCGCGGATCATGCCGACGTTGTACGCGCCGTTGTACTGCTGGGCGAAGTACGGGTTGGTGTAGTACGTGCCCTCGGTGGCCTTGGTGTAGGCCCACCTCACGCCGCTGCCCCAGAGAGTGGCCCAGGCGACGTTGCCCTGGTGGCCGGAGACGTCGACGCCCTCCGTCTGGGTGGCGCTGCCGGACGGGGCCGAGCCGGTGTCGCCGTCGTGGGCCGCGACGCCGATGCCCATGCGGGCCTCACCGCGGGTGGGGGTGTCGGCGGCCTGCGCCGCACTCGGCAGGGTGAAAAGGAGCGAGAGCGCTGCGAGGAGCGTCCCGGCCACGCCGAGGCGTGTGCGGCGGGTCGTTCCGGGTCTGTGCACGGGCATGGGTGTGCCTCCGAAGGCCTCGTGGGGGATCAGTGGTGCTGATCGGGGACCTGTGCTGGGACGTGCCGTGACCTGGTGGCATGTCACCGTGCGGGGCGATGGTGTGAACATGCCATGCACGACGCTACGCATGTAGACCCGGGCAGGGAAGAGGGTCCGGGTGCTGCCGTTGGTCTACTCCTGCGAAATACTGGCGGAGCTGCGGCAATGGCGGCGATTGGCGAAAACTTTCAGAATCTCGAAACCCGGGGACACTGTGGCCATGGGCGCTGACGTGCACGAAGGCGGGAACGGCAGGCGACGGAGTGCGGAACGTACCGCGAAATCCGATATCGCGCCGACTGGTGTGGACCACGAATTCCTTGCCCTGGAGCGGGAGTTGACCGTCTTCCTGCGGCGGGCCCGCGCCTCCTCCGGGGAGATGGCCCGCGAGGTCCATCCCGACCTGGAGCCGGCCGCCTACGGGCTTCTGGTGCGGCTGGAGGAGTCCGGGGCGCAGCGGGCCACCGAACTCGCCGGGTACATCGGGGTCGGCAAGGCCACCATGAGCCGTCAGCTGCGCGCCCTGGAGGACCTGGGCTTCGTCGCCCGCGAGCCCGACCCGGCGGACGGGCGGGCCTGGCTCGTCTCGCTCACCGATCTCGGGCGGGAGAACTTCCGTCAGGTGCGGGATGCCCGGCGGGCGCGGTATGTCCGTCAGCTGGCGGGCTGGGACCGGAGCGAGGTCGCCGAACTGGCCCGCTTGCTGCACCAGTTGAACGCGGGCGCCGAACACGAGTAGCTCCGCGGCTCTCGTCGCGACCTGCGGGCCGGTGGCCTCTTCTCGCGCAGTTCCCCGCGCCCCTGAAGGCCGCAGGCCTCTCAGGGGCGCGGGGAACTGCGCGATCAGCCACCGCGCGCCCGCAGCCGAGTACGCGCCTCCAAAAGCTCAGAGCTCCACGTAAACCAGCGTCGCGTCGTCATGGGTCTTACTGCGGCGCAGATAGGCGCGGGCCCGCGCGTCCGCGTCCTCCAGAGCGCGCACCCGCGCCACCGTCGCCTCGGGCCCCTCCTTGCGGACGAGGGCGAACAGGTCGGCCCAGTCGCCCTCGCGGAACGTCTCCACCCAGCGGGTGACCCCGTCGGTCATCGCGGCCAGCGCCCTGACATCGGCCCGCGCGAGGGTCCCGGTCACCGCCTTGTCGGCCACCGCAGGATCGGCCGCCGCCGTGAAGAAGCCGCCCTCCCTGTTACGGACCGTCGCGTCGGCCACCGCGGCCGAGGCGAGGGAGGCGCGCGGCACCCGGTCCAGACGGTCGTCGACCAGCGCCGTGACCGTCCCGGCCGGGTCCTCGACGAGCAACACCGAGTCCGACAGCACCAGATGCTCGACCCGCTCCGCGTCCCAGCGGGCCAGTACGACGGTTGCCTGAGGGGTGCGCGGGTGAGAAAGGTCACAGGTCGCCCGGTGCAGGTCGGCGGTCCGGGCCACGGCGGCCGCGAGAATGTCACGCACAGCCATATCCCGCCGCGAACCGGACAGTTCAAGCAGGGCGCCGCCGAGCCGGGCGGTGAACCAGGGGACGGAATGCAGACAGCCGTCGTCGGAGGGCGGGGGTGTGACACCGTCCAGGACGACCAGGGATCCGCCCTGCCCGGAGGCCGGAAGCGCTACTGATGTGTAGTCCTCGTTCGGACGGGCCGGGTCGCCGGGCTCGCTGGTCAGTTCGATGCGCATCCGGTCAGTCTGCACGACCTCTTCACAGACGCGACGGACATCGGCCGCACGGCCCGTCGTAGCAGGTCAGCCGCCGGGTTTGGGCCGGAATGATCAACTCCGGCGGCTACCGGCGGGGCATCTTGCCAAAGCCCCTGAAGGACGTCCAACCGGCGCGCTGTGAAAAGGTGATGACTGTGCCGTGGGAACTTGCCCGCCAACTTCCGTTCGGGGTTCACTCCTTCGGGTGGCGGGCGAGGTGATGTGCGCCCCCTGCCCACCGGCGCTGGAATGGTCGGGAGCCATGCCAGAAGGGCCCATGTGGTGACGAATCGTCACCCGGACCCACGGGTAGGACGAGTCAGGAATGCGAGCATCAGTGCGGAACACCTCCGGCGGAAACGGGTCCCAGGGGCTGGCGCAGCCGGACGGCGCGGGGGTGTCCGGAAGCAGCCCGTCGCCTCAGGGGACGCCGTCCTCCGAAGCCTCCGGAGCCACCGCGACCCCCAAGGCCCCCGCGACCGCTCCCACCCCTCCTGAGGCCCCCAAGGGCAAGCGCAAGCGGGTCCGCAACAGGCTGATCATCGCGGTCGCCGTCGTCGCCGCGGCCGTCGCCGGAGCGGGCGCGCCCGCCGTGCTCGCCGCCTCCACCCAGGTGGGGCAGACACAGGAACTCGTCGACGACGCCGCGCGCACCCAGCAGGCCCTCGCCCTGTCGCACGCGCTCGCCGACGAGCGGGACGAGGTCACCGCCTACATCGCCGCCGGGCGCCCCAAGGGGAAGGGCCTGAGCGAGGACCGCAGCGCCCGCGTCGACCGCCAGGTCGAGGAGCTGCGCGCCGACGCCCCCGGATCCCTGAAGACCGCCCTCGTCGACGTCGCCGCCGTCCGCCGCGCCGCCCTCACCGGCAAGGACTCCGCCCTCCAGGCGCACACCGCGTACTCCGACGCCATCACCGAACTGCACCGGCAGGCCGAGGAGCTGGCCGAGAACATCCCGGTGCGGGCCGGCCACGGCGCCCGCGCCCTCGCCGACCTGGACCGCGCCGTCGACCAGGCGTCGGCCGCGCGCGGCCTGCTGCTCGCCGCGTACTCCGTCCCGAGCACCCCGAGCACCACGACGACCATCGACCCCGTCACCGGACTCCAGAAGACCGTCACCGGCCGGTCGTCCACCGACAGCAAGCAGCAGAACGCCCTCACCGCCGCCGCGATGCAGGCCCGGATCGGCGAGCAGACCGCACTCGACGACTTCCGCGAGGCCGCGCCGGGCGCCACCGTGGACGCGTACGACTCCACGGTCACCGGCCCCGACGTCAGCCGCGCCGAGAAGTACCTGGAGCAGCTCACCGACGCCCCGACGCTGTCCGACACCGAGGCCGGCTACAGCAAGAAGAGCGTCGACGCCGCGCTGACCTCCCGCGTCGACCTGATGCGCGGCGCCGAGTCGGCCCTCGGCGACCAGCGGCTCAAGCGCCTGGAGCAGCTGCGCGACGACGACGTGACCGCGCTGGAGATCCGGATCGCACTGGTCGGCGTCCTGCTGCTCGCCGCCGTCGGCGTCGGCATGGGCACCGCCCGCTCCCTGACCCGGCCGCTCGCCGCGCTGCGCATCGGCTCCGCCCGGGTGGCCGAGTCGCCCGCGACCGAGGAGCCCGTGAAGTTCACCGGGCGCAACGACGAGTTCGCCCAGGTCGTCCGCTCGGTCAACGCGCTGCACGCCCACGCCGTCGCCCTCCACGAGCGCCTCACCACCCTGGAGTCCGACCGCAGGCACCTGATCGGCGAGCGCCAGCGGATGGCCGACGACCGGGACAAGCTGCGCGCCGAACTGGCCGAGGCCGCCGTGCAGGTGGAGCGCGCCAGGGGCGCCATACACGGCACGTTCGTCAACCTCGCCCTGCGCACCCTCGGCCTCGTGGAGCGCCAGCTCGGCGTCATCGAGGGCCTGGAGGAGCGCGAGCAGGACCCCGAGCGGCTCGGCACGCTCTTCAAGCTGGACCACTTCGCCACGGTCATGCGCCGCCACAGCGAGAACCTGCTGGTCCTGGCCGGCGCCGACCACGGCCAGAGCCACGCGGGCAGCGTCCCGCTCGTCGACGTGGCCCGCGCCGCCGTCTCCGAGATCGAGCGGTACGAGCGCGTGCGCATCGCCGCGCTGCCCCCGCACGCGCACATCGCCGGGTTCGCCGCCGACGACCTCAGTCACCTGGTCGCCGAACTCCTGGAGAACGCGACCTCGTTCTCGCCGCCGGACGCCTCCGTCGAGGTCTCCGGCTGGCTCCTGGAGAACGGCGAGGTGATGCTCTCCGTCCAGGACGAGGGCATCGGCATGGCCGAGGACCGGATGCGGGAGCTGAACGCCCGCCTCGCGGCCTTCACCCCCGAGCAGGGACACGACCCGGAGGACACCGACGGCCTCGGGCTCGGCCTGTACGTCGTCGCGCGGCTCGCGGCGCGGCACGGCATCCGGGTCCGGCTGCGCGAGCAGAAGCAGGGCGGCATCGCCGCCGTCGCCGTCCTGCCCACCGCGCTGCTCGCCGGCGCCCCCACCGCGTCGGTGCCGCCGCCCGCCCTGGTGCCCGGCGGCGCGCCCGCCGTGCATCTGCCCGGCTCCGAGGCGGAGGCCAACTCCAACGTCCTGTCCGGGCGTTCGCTCTCCGGCGCGGACTCCGGCTCCGGCGCCGACCCGCTGATCGAGGCCGCCGAGGAGGCGGTCCGGGCCGCCGAGACCGAGACCCAGACCGACACCGACACCGACACCGACACCGACACCGTCACCGGCCCCCCGGCCGAGAGCCCCGCCGAGACCACGATGGAGCTCATGGCGCCGGTGCCCCCAGCCGAGGACGAGCCGACGCCGGCGCCGCCCGCCGAGCGCCCCGCACCGCCCGCGCCGCCCGCCGCCGGGACCGGCCTGCCCGTCCGCGCCCGTACGCTGCCCGCGCCCGCGCCGGAGCCCGACGCCCACGAGCGCACTCCCGACGCGAGCGCTCGGGGCGAAGAGGTCCCCGCGCAGCGCACCGAGAGCCGCGAGCGCCTCACGGACAAGGGCCTGCCCAAGCGCACACCGAAGATCGCCGCCCCCGCCGCCGCTCCGAAGCCGCGCACCGGCTCCGTCGACGCGGACGCGCTGCGCCGCAGGCTCGGCGGCTTCCACCGCGGCGCCATGGAGGGCCGGCGCGACGTGGCGGCCGAGATCGGTGACACCGGTGACACCACAGCACGTATTGGAGAAGCCAAGGGGGACACAGCCGAGGAGGCAAGCAGTTGACTGCGCCCACCCCTGCACTCAACAACTCTGCACTGAGCAGCGAAGCACGCAATCTGCACTGGCTGCTGACGAACCTGGTCGAGGAGGTGCCAGGGCTGCTCTCCGTCGCGGTCGTCTCGTCCGACGGACTGCTCCTGCTCTCCTCCGACCCGGGAAGGAACACCGAGACCCCCAGCGACCACAGCGGCGGCCCCAAGGGCTCCAGCGCCGACCTGGCCACCATCGTCTCCGGCGTCGGCTCCCTCACCATCGGAGCCGCCAAGCTGATGGACGGCGGAGGCGTCAAGCAGACCATGGTCGCCATGGAGGAGGGCAGCCTCTTCGTCATGTCCATCAGCGACGGTTCGCTGCTGGGCGTGCACGCCACCCCGGACTGCGACATGAGCGTCATCGCGTACCACATGGCGCTCTTCGTCGGACGTGCCGGGCACGTCCTGACGCCCGAACTCCGCAGCGAGCTGCGCCAGTCGATGGAGAGCACCCGATGACCCCCGGCAGTACGAGCTCGACCCCGAACAAACTCCCCAAGCGCGGCGGCGACCGCAGACCCGCCCGCGTCCGGCCCTACTCGCTCACCGGCGGCCGCACCCGCTTCGGCCACGTCCTCCTCGTGGAGACCTTCGTGGCCGCGCTGGAGGCCCCGGACGAGCGGCTCGAACTGGGCAAGGGCACGCTCGCGGGAGTGATGCCGGAAATGCGCGCCATCGTCGAACTGTGCCGCCGCATGCGCACGGTCGCCGAGATCGCCGCGCTCCTCAAGATGCCCCTCGGAGTGGTCCGCGTACTGCTGAGCGACCTCGCCGACCAGGGAAAGATCCGTGTGTACGGAACCGGTCACGGCCCGGGACAGCCGGACCGCGCGCTGCTCGAAAGGGTGCTGAGTGGACTCCGCCGTCTCTGAACTCCTCGACGACGAGGAGCAGGTGCAGGCTTGGCAGACGGACCGAACCCGGGCCCCCATCGCGACGAAGATCGTGATCGCGGGCGGCTTCGGGGTCGGCAAGACGACGATGGTGACCGCCGTCTCGGAGATCCAGCCCCTCCAGACGGAGGCGCTGATGACCCAGGCGAGCGAGGAGACCGACGATCTGACGGCGACGCCGGACAAGACGACCACCACGGTCGCCATGGACTTCGGCCGCATCACGCTCGACGACGACCTGGTGCTGTACCTCTTCGGCACACCGGGCCAGCAGCGGTTCTGGTTCATGTGGGACGACCTGGTGCGCGGCGCGATAGGCGCCGTGGTCCTGGCCGACACCCGCCGGCTCTCGGACTGCTTCCCGGCCCTCGACTACTTCGAGAGCTGCGGACTGCCGTACGTCGTCGCGGTCAACCACTTCGACGGAAGCGAGGAGTTCGAGGAGGCCGACGTCCGCGAGGCACTGACCGTGCCCCCGCACGTGCCCGTCCTGATCATGGACGCGCGCCGCCGGATCGCCGTGATCGAGACGCTGCTCTCCCTGGTCGGTCACGCCCTGGACGCCACCCCCGCGTAACTCCCTTTATTCGTAACCCAGTTAGAGGCACCCCATGTCACGGAAGATACTCGTCGTCGGAGCCGGCCAGTCCGGTCTCCAGCTCGCCCTCGGTCTCCAGACCCAGGGCTACGAGGTCACGCTGATGTCCAACCGCACCGCCGACGAGATCCGCTCGGGCCGGGTCATGTCGACGCAGTGCATGTTCCACACCGCGCTCCAGCACGAGCGCGATCTCCAGCTCAACTTCTGGGAGTCCCAGGCCCCGAAGATCGAGGGCCTCGGCGTCTCCGTCGCCGCCCCCGGCTCGCACGACCCGGGCCCCACCCAGCGCGCCATCGACTGGGTCGGCAAGCTGGACGGCTACGCCCAGTCCATCGACCAGCGCGTGAAGATGGCCGGCTGGATGGAGACCTTCGCCCAGCGCGGCGGCCAGCTCGTCATCCACGGCGCGGCCGTCTCCGACCTGGACTACTTCTCCCGCACCTACGACCTGGTGCTGGTCTCGGCCGGCAAGGGCGAGCTGGTCTCGATGTTCGGCCGGGACGCGGAGCGCTCCCCGTACACCGAGCCGCAGCGCGCGCTCGCCGTCGCCTACGTCCACGGCATGGGCCCGCGCCCCGAGCACCCCGACTTCGACGCGGTCCGCTGCAACCTCGTCCCCGGCGTCGGCGAACTGTTCGTCATGCCGACGCTCACCACGTCGGGCCGCGCCGACATCCTCTTCTGGGAGGGCATCCCCGGCGGCCCGCTGGACGCGTTCAAGGGCGTCAAGGACCCCTCCGAGCACCTGGCGCTCACCCTGGAGCTGATGGAGAAGTTCACGCCCTGGGAGTACGCGCGCGCCACCAAGGTCGAGCTGACCGACGCCAACGGCACGCTCGCCGGCCGCTACCCCCCGACCGTGCGCAACCCCATCGGCCGCCTCCCCTCGGGCGGCGCTGTCCTCGGCGTCGCCGACGTGGTCGTCGCCAACGACCCGATCACCGGCCAGGGCTCCAACTCGGCGTCGAAGTGCGCGGCCTCGTACCTCGCCTCCATCGTCGACCACGGCGACAAGCCGTTCGACGAGGAGTGGATGCAGGCCACGTTCGACCGCTACTGGGACACCGCCCAGCACGTCACCAAGTGGACGAACACCATGCTCCAGGCCCCGCCGGAGCACGTCCTCAACCTGATCGGCGCGGCCGGCCAGCTCCAGCCCGTCGCCGACCGCTTCGCGAACGGCTTCAACAACCCGGCGGACTTCGAGAACTTCTTCTACGACCCGGAGAAGACGAACGCCTACCTGGCGTCGTTCTAGCCGAATCGAGCCCCTGCGGCGATTGAGCAGCGGGGTCCGGGGCGGAGCCCCGAGACGCCCACCCCGACCCCGCTGGTCACTGACCGGGCGCCCCCGCGGCGCCGTACCCCGCGTCACCGCCCGACATCGCGTCCCGGGGCAGCTCGGGCGCCCGGTACCCGGTCATCGCGCCGGCCCCCGGGTCCGGCCGCACCGCGCCGAGCAGGGGATTCGCGGCGATGGGGGAGACCTTCACCTTCGCCCCGGGCCGCGGCGCCTGCACCACCATCCCGTCGCCGAGATACATCGCCACGTGCGTCGCCTTGGGGAAGTACACGACGAGGTCCCCGGGCCGCAGCTGTGACAGCGGCACCTTCGGCAGCGTCGCCCACTGCTCCTGCGAGGTGCGCGGGATCGACCGCCCCGCGTGCGCCCACGCCTGCGACGTGAGCCCGGAGCAGTCGTACGACGCCGGGCCCTCCGCGCCCCACACGTACGGCTTCCCGATCTGCCGGACGGCGTACGCGAGTGCCGTCCCGCCCTCCTTCGACGGTGACCGGCCCACCGAGCTGAGCGCGCCCGACGCCATGAACGTGCGCTGCGCGTCCGCCGTCCCGGCGTCCTCCAGCCGGGTCAGCTCGCCGAGCTGGTCGGCGGTCAGCGACGCCAGCAGCTCCTCGACCTCCTTCAGCCGGGCTTGCACCGCGTCCCGCTCCTTCTTCTGCCGGTCCGCGAGCTGCATCTGCTCGTCCAGCGCGGCCCGCGCCCTCGTCGCCACCGCGTCGGCCTTCTTCTCGCTGCCCACGAGCCGGTCGACGGTCGCCTCCTGCTCGCGCGCGGCCCGCCGCAGCACATGCCCCTGGTCGATGGCGTGCTGCGGATCGCGGGCCAGCAGCAGCCGCACGTACGGGGAGATCTCGCTGCTGCCCTGGTACTGCTCGCGGGCCAGGCGCCCCGCCGCCACCCGGCTGCTGTACAGCGCGTCCCGCGCCGCGGCCAGCTTGCCGGACAGGTCCTCGGCGGCCTTGCGGCGCTCCTTGAGCTTCTCGGCCGTCCCGTTGTACGTCTCCGTGGCCTCCTCGGCCTGCTGGTACAGGCCCTGAAGATCCGTCAGGAGGTCGGCCACGGACCGGCCGCCGTCGGGGGCGGGCGCCGCGCCCGCCGCGGAGGGGGAGAGCAGCGCCCCCGTCACCGCCGCCGTGCACACCCACCGCATCACACTGCCTGACACCATGTCACCTCCGGTGCGGGCAGCCCCGGTGCCGGCCCGCACCGTGAACACCAACAGACAGCCACCTCGTCCGCCCGGAGGGCTGCGCGGTTCGGCCCAACCTCGCCATCCCTTGAGGGGGCGCGCGGCGAGCCGCCTTTACGCCGGATCCTGCGGCTTCTCCGTCGTCTCCGTCGGCTCCGTCTTCTTCGTCCAGGGCCACTTCACGGAGCGCTCCACCTTCCCGTCCGGCGCGAACGCGTACCGCCACTTCTGCACGAGGCGCACCGCCCGCCCGTCCGGCACGGGCTCGCGCACGTACACGAGGACGGTGTCGGGCCCGCCGTCCGGGTCCGGCACCGGCACCTTGTACACCTTGGGCGGATTGCCGGTGGCGGTGACGAGGACCGGCAGGCTGCGCCCGTCGAGGGGGCCGCCGACAAAGGGGATGTCTTCGCTCTTCACGCCTACCAGTAACGCACGGCCCGGTGACGCACGCCCCGGCCGGTCACAGCAGGTGGGCCGCGTCACTCACCACGGGCAGCACCCGCCGCGCCAGCCGGCCGACCGGCCCGTCCGGGGTCTCCAGGGCGAGCGCGTGGCGGACGACGTCGGCGGTCTGCGGGTCGCGGCCCGCGGTCGCGGTGAGGACCGCCATGAACTGGTCGACGAGGCCGTCGCGCAGGTCGTCCAGCGGCGGCTGCTTCCCCTCGTCGAGCCAGATCAGCGAGGCCGCCTCGACCGCCGTGATCCACATCCGGACCGTCATCCGTAGCCGGGCGCCCGGCGCCGTGACCGCGAGGTGGCTGAGGATGTGCTCGGCCGCGGCCCGCCGCACCCCGTCGACGATCGCCGTCGTCCGCGAGGTCTCCACGACGCTGCCGCCCTGGAGCAGCGCGGCGAACCCCATGTCGTGCTGGTCGACGAAGGCGAGATAGCGGTCCAGCGCCCGCGCGAGCCGGGTGGTGAGGGGGCCCTCGGCGGGCTCGGCGAAGCACTGCTCCAGTACGTCCGCGGCGGAGCGCAGGGCGGCCTCGTAGAGCTGCTGCTTGCCGCCCGGGAAGTAGCGGTAGACCAGCGGGCGGGACACGCCGGCGGCCTCCGCCACGTCGTCGAGGGAGACCTCCTCCGGCGCCCGGTGCGCGAACAACGACAGCGCCGCTTCGAGGAGTTGGGCCCGCCGCTCCTCGACGCTGAGCCGTCTGTAGGCGGGCGTACCGGTTGCCGACGTCATGCTTCGCAGGGTAACGGGACGAGGGCGTGGCCGGGAGTCGACCGGCAACCCGCGACCAGCCCCCACCGGACCGGCACTCGACGGCGCATCGGGGCTCAGGCCAGCAGTCCGGAGGCGCGCCACAACTGGCGGCCGGGGCCGCGCAGGACGCCGATGTCGTCCAGGAAGTCGGTGAGCCGCTTCGCGCCGGTCTGCATGATCTCGCGGCGGTGCCCGGAGGCCTTGACCTGAGCCATGGCCTCCTTCTTGTCCAGTCCCACGTTCGTGTAGACCTCGGGATTGATGAAGGCCACCGAGAAGACGCGCGCGAACTCGCCCGAGGTGAGCCGGGTGAACTCCTTCGACCACTTCGGCGCGGTCACCATCTGGCGCCGCAGCTCCTCACGCGCGTACCGCACGTGCCGCGCCTCCTCGACGACATGGATGCGGGTCACCCCGCGCACCAGCGGCTGCACCCGCTCGTCCGGGAACGTGAGCCGCTGCATCCAGTCGAGGATCTCCTCGCCGAGCAGCGTCGCCGTGAACGAACCCGGCGTCGTCGAGATGGTCTTGAACAGCCGGCCGAGGTTGTGGTGGACGCGGGCCACCGGATAGTGCGGGGTCCCGCCGCGCGTGACCAGCCGCGCGAACATCTTCGAGTGCCGGCACTCGTCCTCGATCTCGGTGAGCGCGTACCGCACATGGGCGCTCGTCGCCGCCTTGTCGTAGACGTGCCGCACCAGTAGCTGCATCAGGATCAGCTCGAACCAGATGCCGAGCGAGGCGAGCGCCGCCGCCTCGTGCCGGGACAGATCGATCCGCTGCTCCTCGCTCATCCGCTTCCACAGCGGCGTGCCGTACAGCGACACCAGCTCCGGCGGCCAGAACCACTTGCCGTCCTCGAACGGCGCGTCCCAGTCCAGCTCCTTGTCCGGGTCGAAGGAGTGCTTGGCGGACGAGTCGAGCAGCCGCTCGGCCACCTGCTCCCGGTCCTTGAGCAGACCGAGCGCGTCCCGCAGCCCTTCGAGCGCGTCGGCTTCAGTCGTGGTGGTCATCGCTGACGTCCCATCGCTGTAGGTGAGTTGCCGGATCGACGGGTATCCGAGTTACCGGCGGTCACGTCTGTCCCTCAGTCTTATGAGACTGCCTGTCAGTAAGGGCGTCAATCCCTTGCGCACGACTTGTTGACCGCGCGTCTATCACCGTGTGAGCCTGCCGGTATGTCGACCCATGAGCTGTACACCGAGCCCGTGGGCGAGCCCAACTGGCAGGTTCCATCGGCCAGTTCGGCCCGCCTCAGCTGGGAATACGACGACGGGCGCGACCGTCTGCTGTCCCTGTACCAAAAGGGCAAGGACAAGCAGTGGGACGGCGCCAGACGCATCGACTGGGAGCTGGAGGTCGACCCGTACGACCCCCTCGGCACCCCTGACGAGTCGATGTCCCTGTACGGCACGCCGTACTGGGCCAAGATGACCGACAAGGACAAGGGCGAGCTGCGCAAGCACTACGCGTCCTGGCAGTTCAGCCAGTTCCTGCACGGGGAGCAGGGCGCGATGGTGTGCGCGGCGCGCATCGTCGAGTCCGTGCCCGACCTCGACGCCAAGTTCTACTCCGCGACCCAGACCATGGACGAGGCGCGGCACGCGGAGATCTACGGCCGCTTCCTCCACGAGAAGATGGGGATGCTCTACCCCATCAACGACAACCTCCAGGCCCTGCTCGGCGACACCCTGCGCGACTCCCGCTGGGACATGCCGTACCTGGGCATGCAGGTCCTCATCGAGGGGCTGGCGCTGGCCGCCTTCGGCATGATCCGCGACACCACGGACAAGCCGCTGCCCAAGCAGATCCTCGCGTACGTGATGCAGGACGAGGCCCGCCACGTCGCCTTCGGGCGGATGGCGCTGCGCGACTACTACAAGCAGCTCACCGACGCCGAGCTGCGCGAGCGCGAGGAGTTCGTCATCGAGGGCTGCTACCTCATGCGCGACCGGCTCCGCGGGGTGGAGGTCCTGGAGAACTTCGGCATCCCGAAGGCGCAGGCCGAGCAGTACAGCGAGGAGTCCGAGTTCCTCGCCATGTTCCGGCAGTTGCTGTTCTCCCGGATCGTGCCGTGCGTCAAGGACATCGGGCTGTGGGGCAAGCGGCTCCAGCAGGCCTACGTCGACATGGGCGTCTTCGAGATGGGCGACTCGAACCTCGATCTGCTGATGGCCCAGGACGAGGAGATCGCGGAGAAACTGGACGCGGAGCGCTTCGCGGCCGAGGAGCAGGCGCGGGTCTCCGAGGTGGAGGCGGCGATCCGCTCCGGGGAGACCGGCTGAGTTCCGTCCCGCGAGTGCCGCTCTCGTCGTGGCCGGTCGCGTAGTTCCCCGCGCCCCTGAAAGGCCTGCGGCCTTCAGGGGCGCAAGGGCGCAGGCCGATACAAGACAACCCGGTGTCCTCCGGATGGAGTAGCGTTCGGGCGTGTCCACGCCACCACCGCCCTCGCAGCAGCCGAACCCGAACCCGTACGGTCAGCAGCCCGGCCCCTACGGCCAGCCGCAGCCCCCGTACGGCCAGCAGCCCCCCGCCTACCCGGGCTTCCCGCAGCAGCAGTACCCGGGCGCCCCGCAATGGGGCGCGCCCCCGCCCCCGCCGAAGCGCCGGGTCGGGATGATCATCGGGATCGTGGTCGGCGTCGTCGTCGTGGTCGCGCTCGGCCTGGGCGCGCTCGCGTACGTCGGACTGAAGTCCGACGCCGGCTTCCCCGAGGCGAAGTACCGGCTGACGCTGCCCAAGAAGGTGCTCGACGACAAGTACGAGCTGGTCCAGGACCTGTCCTCCTCCAAGGGGCAGGCACTGGAGGACGAGGCGGACGGCGCCTGGGACGCGCGAGACACCAAGGCCGCCATCGGCCAGTACGCGCTGGGCGGCGACCAGAGCAAGGGCATGCTCGTCATCTCCGGCATGTACGGCCGGTTCAAGAACACCGACGAGGCGCGGAAGAACATGATGAAGGGGGCCGCCGAGTCCGACCACGCCTCGGTCGCCGTCGCCCCGAAGGACTTCCACCCGTCCGGCACCGACGTCACCATCACCTGCGAGGTGCTGACCCAGAGCGACGGCGCCACGAAGATCACCCTGCCGATGTGCGCCTGGGTCGACGGCAACACCGGCGCCTCCATCGGCAAGGTCACCGCGGACACCGCCACCAAGGACCCGCAGGACGTCGACCTGGACGCCGCCGCCGAGACCGCCGCGAAGATCCGCGAGGAGATCCGGCAGCCGCTGGGCTGAAAGGCCGTTCAGCCGCGGGACGAGCCGAGCACGGCCTCCATCACCGACCGGGCGATGGGGGCCGCGCTGCCCCCGCCGCTGATGTCCGCCCGGTTCGCCGACGCGTCCTCCACCACCACGGCGACCGCCACCTGCGGCGTGGAGGCGTCCGGCCCCTGCGCGTAGGAGATGAACCAGGCGTACGGCACGCCCTCGTTGTTCACGCCGTTCTGCGCGGTGCCGGTCTTGCCGCCGACCGTCATGCCCGGGATCCGCGCGTTGGTGCCGGTGCCCTTCTCGACGACGTCGACCATCAGCTGCTGGAGCTGCGTCGCGGTGTAGGCCGACATGACCTGCTGGTAGCTCTTGTTGTCGGTGGTCGACACCGTCGTGCCGTTCTTCTTCGTCGTCTTCTCCACCAGGTGCGGCTGCATCAGCGTCCCGCCGTTGGCGACGGCCGCCGAGACCATCGCCATCTGCAACGGGGTGGCCGACGTGTCGAACTGGCCGATGGAGGAGAGCGCGAGCTGCGCCTTGTCCATGTCGGTGTCGAAGTTCGACTTGGCGGCGGTCATCGGGATCCGCATCTTGGTGTCGTTGAAGCCGAAGTTCTGCGCCATCTTCACCATGCCGGAGAGCCCGACCTTCACCCCGAGGTTGGCGAACACGGTGTTGCAGGAGGCGGCCATCGCGTACTCCAGCGTGGCGTTCTCGCAGGCGTCGGACGACGACTCGTTCGTCAGCTGGGTGGTCGTGCCCGGCAGGGTGTACGGGGACGGGGTGTCGGTCGCCGTGCCGGTCCCGTCGACGATGCCGTTCTCCAGCACCGCCGCGGCCGTGACCACCTTGAACGTCGAGCCCGGCGGATAGGTCTCGCGGATCGCCCGGTTCAGCATGGGCCGGCTGGACGAACCGTTCAGGCTGTTCCAGGCGTTCACGTCGGACTGGCCGGTGCCCGCGATGTTCCCGGGGTCGTACGACGGGGTGGAGACCAGCGCGAGGATCTTCCCGGTCGACGGGTCGATCGCCGCGACGGCGCCCTTCTTGCCGCCGAGCCCGTCGTAGGCGGCCTGCTGCGCGCCCGCGTCGATGGTCGTCTCGACGTTTCCGCCGGGGTTCTGGAACCGCGAGATCTCGTTCCAGAAGGGGACCGTCGACAGCATCGCGTCGGTGCCGGACAGGACGTCGTCCTCGGCGCTCTCCACGAACGTCGTGCCGTACGTCTGCGAGGCGTACCCGGTGACGGGCGCGTACAGCGGCCCGTTCTTGTACGTCCGCTCGTACTTGTACGTCTCCCCGGTGTTCCGCGAGCCGGTGATCGGCTTGCCCTGCACCAGGATGTTCCCGCGCGGCTGGTCGTAGCGCTGGATGGTCTCGCGCCGGTTCGCCGAGTTGTCGTCCAGCGACTGCGCCTCGAAGACCTGGACCCGGGCCGCGTTCAGGAGCAGCGCGACCAGCAGGACGAAGCAGAAGACGGACGCGCGGCGGATGTACTTGGTCACGGGCCGGCCTCCTGGACGCCCTCGGGGAGCATCGCGCCACGCGCCGAGTCACTGATCCGTACGAGGATCGCGACGATGACCCAGTTGGTGACGAGGGACGAGCCGCCCTGCGCGAGGAACGGCATCGCCATGCCGGTCAGCGGGATCAGCCCCATCACCCCGCCCGCGATGACGAACACCTGGAGCGCGACGATCGAGGCGAGACCGACCGCGAGCAGTCGGCCGAACGGGTCGCGCAGCGCGAGCCCGGCCCGGTAGCCCCGCTCCACCAGCAGCGCGTACAGCAGGAAGATCGCGGTCAGCCCGGCCAGGCCCAGCTCCTCGCCCGCCGTCGCCAGGATGAAGTCCGACTTGGCGGCGAAGCCGATGAGGATGGAGTGGCCCATGCCGAGCCCGGTGCCGAGCATCCCGCCCCAGGCGAACGCGAACAGCGACTGGGCGAGCTGGCTCGCGCCCAGGCCCGCTTCGATGGAGGCGAAAGGGTTCAGCCAGTCCTGGACGCGGCTGTGCACATGCGGCTCGAACGACCCGACGAAGACCGCGCCGGCGGCGGCGAGCACCAGGCCGATGGCGATCCAGCTCCCGCGGCCCGTGGCCACGTAGAGCATCACGATGAAGAGCCCGAAGAAGAGCAGCGACGTGCCGAGGTCGGTCTCCAGGACCAGCACCCCGACGCTCAGCAGCCAGATCACGAGGATCGGCGCGAACACCCGCATGGTGGGGAACTGGAAGCGCCACACCTTCTTGCCGGTGTAGCGCAGGGCGTTGCGGTTGGCGGCGAGATAGCTGGCGAAGAAGATCGCGAGCAGGATCTTGGCGAACTCGCCGGGCTGGATGGAGAAGCCGCCGATCTGGATCCAGATCCGGGCGCCGTTCACGGCCGGGAAGAAGATCGGCAGGATCATCAGGACCAGCGCCGCGACCACCGACAGGTACGCGTACCGCTGGAGGACGCGGTGGTGGCGCAGGAAGAGGACGAAGACGATGAACAGGCCCACGCCGAGCGTCGACCAGACCAGCTGGGTGGGGGCCGCGTCCGAGTCCGGGGTCTCCAGGTCGAGCCGGTAGATGAGGACCAGCCCGAGGCCGTTGAGGAGCACGGCGATCGGCAGCAGCAGCGGATCGGCGTACGGGGCGCGGAAGCGGACCGCGCAGTGCGCGAGGAGCGCGAGCACCCCGAGCCCGGCGCCGTAACCGGCGGCGCCGGGCGGAACGGTTCCGTTCCTGGCGAGCCCCACGTCGCAGTAGCCGTAGACGCTGAGGAGCACGGCGAGGACGATCAGGACGAGTTCGGTGCCCCGGCGCCGGGGGACGCGCACGGCCGGAACCGCGGAGGTGGCCGCGGTGGCCACCGGTCCCGATGAACCCGTTGATCCGGTCATGCCCGGAACCTAGCAAGTTCACCGGTGATATCTGGATATGTCAGCACCAACGGGGTGCCGCGCCGATGTTCGCGATGTACTTCGCCGAGCCCCAGGCCCAGGTGCCGTCGGTCAGCAGGTACCAGAGGTTGTTGCCGCCGATGTTGTCGCCGCCCGTCTTGCAGAAGATCGGGACGATCTTGTTGTACGGCTCGGTGCGCACGATGCGGCTGCCGCGGGTCGGCGCGTCACGCAGGTTCAGACCGCTCTTGGCCGTGACCCGGCCCTTGTAGACGGGGTGGCCGCTCCCCAAACCGGAGTCGGCGGCGAGGGCGGGGGATGCGGTGGCCGCCAGGGTCGCGACGGCGGCGACGGCTATGCCGAGACGGGTGGCTGCGGTCCGTGTGCTCATGGAGCCTCCTCGGGGAGGGTATGCGGCGGGTACCCGGAAATGGGTGTAAAGCCGTGCTTCACAGTAAAAGCGTCACGAACCGTACGCAAAAGGTCACGGCGCGTGGCCGTGGGTCGGCTCAGGCGGGCGCCGGTTCGCCGTACGGCAGCGTCAGCGTCGCCAGCGCCCCGCCGTCCGCCGCGTTCGTGAACTCCAGCCGCGCGCCCAGGACCTCGGCCTGGCCGAACGCGATGGTCAGCCCGAGCCCGTGCCCGCGCGCCCCGCCCTCGGTGCGGAACCGCTGCGGGCCGTGCTCCACCAGATAGTCCGGGTAGCCCTCGCCGTGGTCCCGCACGGTGATCACCGGCCCGTCGACGGTCAGCACCACCGGCGGGGCGCCGTGCCGGTGGGCGTTGCCGACGAGGTTGCCGAGCACCCGCTCCAGGCGCCGCCGGTCGGTCTCCACGCACACGTCCCGTACGACGACGACCTCGGCCCGACCGGTGCCGGTCGCCGCCGAGGCGCGCACGACCCGCTCGGCGACCGGCCCCAGCCACGCCGCGTCCAGCTCCACCCGCTCGCTGCGCGCGTCGAGCCGGGAGATCTCCAGCAGGTCCTCGGTGAGCGTGCGCAGCGCGGCGACCCGGTCGCGGACCAGCTCGGTGGGGCGGCCCGGCGGCAGCAGCTCGGCCGCCGCGTGCAGCCCGGTCAGCGGGGTGCGCAGCTCGTGGGCGACATCGGCGGTGAAGCGCTGTTCCGTGAGGATGCGGGCTTGGAGCGAGGAGGCCATCGAGTCGAGCGCGCCGGCGACGGCGGCGACCTCGTCCTGGTGGCGCCGCGGGTCCTTGGTGCGCCGGTCGTTGACGCGGGCGTCCAGATCGCCCGCGCTGATCTTGCGGGCGACCCGGGCCGTGGTGTGCAGCCGCCGCGTCACCCGGGTCACCGCGAACGCGCCGACGAGCAGGGTCGCGCCGATCGCCAGCACCGACGAGCCGAGGATCGCGTTGTCGAGGCCGTCGATGGTGCGGGCGCTCTGCTCGTAGTCGACCTCCACGGCGAGCGTGCGGTCAGCGCCCGAAGCCTGTCCGGGCCGCGCGGCGGAGGCCGGCCCGGCCGCCCACATCACCGGGCGCGCGCCCGACCGGCCGAGCATCGTGCCGTGCTCGCCCCGCGCCGCGAGGTCGCGCAGCGGCGCCGGCAGGTCCGGCGGGTCGACCGCGGCGCCGGGGCCCAGCCGGTCGCCCGCCGCGAGCGCCCCGGCTGCCTCGTCGAGCCGCGACAGCGCCCGGTCCCGGGCCTCGCCCACCGTCTGCCGGGTCACCGAGACGTGCACGAGGATGCCGAGCAGCGCGGTGAGCGCACAGCACATCACCGTGATGAACGCCGCCGCCTTCCAGGTGAGCGACGCGGTCCACGCGGGCAGCCACGGCCGGCGCCCCGGGAACGTCATGACGCCCCGGGGGACGCGGAGGCCGACGGGCTTGTGGAGGGGGTTGGCGCCGCGGTGGGTGGCCCGGTCGGGCTCGCCGAGGGCGTCTGCGGCGGCCCGGTCCGCACGATCTCGTCCCGCGTCGGCAGCATGGCCTTCTGGTGGGCGTCGTACTGCCACGAGGTCCGGTACTCGTATCCGGACAGGTCCGCCACGGCCCGCACGACCACGGTGTCCCCGGCCAGCTCGACGCTGATCACGGCGTCCTCGTCGTTCATGATCTGGGTCAGGGTGCCGTCCCCGTACGTGAAGACGCGCACCACGAGCTGCTGCTTCGGCGCCTTGACGGCGACGACCATCTCGTCCTCGCCGTCACCGGTCAGATCGGCGAAATAGGGAGCCAGGACGGGGCAGCCGGGCCCGCGCTTCCCCGGATCGCCGCAGTCCGCGAGCCCCTTCTCGATGTCCTTGTACGAGTCCGGGTCCGCGGCCCGCTGGGCACGGATCACGCTGACCGGGTCCACCCGGCGCAGATCGCCGCCCGGCACGGTGACGCCCTTGACCACGTCGGTCTCGCCCGCGCCGTAGTCGTCGACCGCGGCGGACGCGGGGGTCAGGGACGGCCACAGCTCGCGCGGGCCGACCGCCGTCGGGGTGGGACCGGCGCTCTCCAGGCCGCCCGCGTCGCCGCAGCCGGTGAGCAGCAGCGCGGCGGCGGGCACGGCGAGAGCGAGCGTCACCGCCGGACGACGGCCGGCGCGCCAGGACTTCACTGCGCTCCACGCTCCTGTCTCCGACGGCTCTCCCACCGCGTACACCATATGGTCAGGGAAGTTCTTTTTCGGCGGGAGGTCCTGTTTATTAGCCCGTCGGGCCGTGTGCACCCGGTGGGGTGGCGTGGGGTGGCACTTCATATGGTTCGACGCGTTGAGCAGGAAAAGTCCGCCATGACGGCAATGCGCCGACGATGCACGGACCGCGCACCGGCCCCGCCACCGGCCCGTTCCGCGGCGCCGGGCGCGGCCTGCGGGCTTCTTGCCTGCGGCCGTTCTTGCTGCTCCCATGGTCGGAGGGGTGGTGATGGGGCATGAGCGGACTGCGCGTCATTCCGACCTGGCGGGACGGTCAGGAGCGGCTCTACGTCTATGGGGAGGACGGCACGAACGTCGCCTGGTACGACCGTGAGACGGGCCGGGTGAGCCTGCTCAGCGAGTCGAGCAGGGAGGCCGTGCTCGCGGTGCTCGGGCCGTTCATCGCCGGGCCGTTCACGGTCGGGCCGCCGCCGGTGCCCACGCCGGTGGAGCTGGCCCGGCTCAGTCTCCACCCGGACGACGACCTCGCGCCGAACCGGCCGGGGGAGGCGCTGCTGATCTCCCTCGACCGGGAGCCCGCACCCCCGCGCAGGCTGCGCGCCGACCCGCGCCGCAGGGCGCTCGCCGCGCAGCAGCGGGTCGGCGAGGCGCTCGACGGGCTCGAAGCGGGCGGCTGGCGCGTCCTGCACTCGGTGCCGCTGCCCGGCGGCGCGTGCGTCCACCATCTGCTGATCGGCCCCGGGGGCCTGTTCGCCCTGCACGTCCTGCCCGCCCGCAAGCAGCGCGTCCGGATCACCGACCCCCTGGTCGCGGTCGGCCGCACCACCCCGCAGCCCCTCCTGCGCCGGGTCCGCGCGGACGCCTCCCGCGCCTCCTTCGCCCTGACGGCCGAGGTGCGGGCCGCACTGGTCCTGGTGGAACCGGGCCCGGTGGACATCCCCGCCCCACCCCGCGACGTCCGAGTCCTGACGGACACCGACCTCCCGACCCTGACCCGCTCCGGCGCCCTCCTGAAACCAGCGGACGTGGAAGTCCTCCACGCAATGGCCCGCGACCGCACGACGTGGCGACGCGTCTGAAGGCGGGCGTGAAGAGAAGCGCAGCGCGAAGCGCACGCTCCAGGGGCGCGGGGAACTGCGCGAGAACCCCCACCGGACGGGCGCGTGACGAGAAGAGCAGCGCGAAGCGCACGCCCCGGGGGCATGGGGAACTGCGCGAGAACCCCCACCGGACGGGTACGTGACCGAGAAGGGCAGCGCGAAGCGCACGCCCCAGGGGCGCGGGGAACTGCGCGAGCAACCACACTCAACCGGCACGTGACGAACCAAGCGGCGCGAAGCGCACGCCCCAGGGGCGCGGGGAACTGCGCGACCAGCCCCCACGCACCCGCACCCGACACCGAACCCCCACCCCAAACCCCGCCCCCAACACCCCCACCCCACATCACCGAAACCGAACAACCTCGGCGGAAAACACCCCGTGCCGAGTACTCCGCTGCCGAACCTCCACCACCAACTCCACATCCCTCCGCACCAGTTGATACGGCACATCCCCCACCCCCACCCCCACGACAACCCCCACCTCCCCACTCCCGGCCGCCCCCACCAGCCGCCCAGCCTCCCGCCGCACCCCCGCGGACAACGGCACACTCAACACCGGCTCCCCGTCCCCGGCCACCACGACCACCAGCGCCCGCGGAGCCCCCACCGCCCCGGTGAACCCGACCACCACGGCATCCCTGGTGTCGCTGTGCCGGATCTTCAGCCAGGCCCGCCGCCCTCCCCGGTACACGCCGTCGAGCCGCTTGGCGACCAGCCCCTCGACCCCGGTGGCGACCAACGCCTCGTACCAGACCAGCGCCGTCTCCCGATCCGTCGTGGCGGGCACGGCCTGCAACGGCGGCCCCAACGGCCCGAGCAGCTCGACCAGCCGCGCCCGCCGCTCGCGATAGGGAAGCCCGCGCAGATCGCCCCCACCGTCACCCAGCAGATCGAACGCGGCGTAGGACGCGGGAAGCTCACGCGCCAGCCCCCGCGCCCGCCCGGCACTCGCGGCGGCCGCCCGCCGCTGCACGGCGGCGAAGTCGGTACGCCCGTCGTGCCAGACCACCACCTCCCCGTCGAGCACGGTCCCGGCCGGCAGCGCCAGCGCGGCCTCGACGAGATCCGGGAACGCCCGCGTCACCGCCCGCCCGGACCGGGCCTGAAGCACCACCCCGTCCTCGTCCCGGAACACCACCATCCGATGCCCGTCGAACTTCGGCTCGAACGCCCAGGCCGCCCCCGTACCGTCCACCGGCAGATCATCGGCCGGCTCGGCCAGCGCCACCTCCACCGGCCGCCTCATCCCGGAATCCGCCCGGCCCTGGCGGGATTGATCAGCGGGCCGAGCAGATCCCCGTACCGGCGCAGCCGCGGCGCGATGTCGTCGGCCCGGAACACCAGCTCGTCGGCGCGCGCACAGCCCGCGACCTCGTCCCAGGTTACCGGCGCCGACACGGTCGGCTCGGGCCGGGCGCGCAGCGTGTACGGCGCGGCCGTCGTCTTCGCGGCGGAGTTCTGGCTGTGGTCGACGAACACCTTGCCGGGCCGCAGGCTGCGCGTCATGCGATGCACGACGAGGTGCCCCAGCGCGCCCTCGGCCTCCTGCGCGAGCGCCTTCGCATAGGCGCTGACCTGCGCGGACGGAGTCGGTACCAGCGGCACCAGCAGATGCAGCCCCTTCGACCCGGACGTCTTCGCGTACGCCTGCAACCCGTCCTCGGCGAGCCGCTCACGCAGCCACAACGCCACCTCGCAGCACTGCACGACATCGGCGGGCGCCCCCGGATCGAGGTCGAGGACCAGCCGGTCGGCGGCGCCCGGCGCCTCCGCCCGCCACTGCGGGGTGTGGAACTCGGTGACCAGATTCGCCGCCCACATCAGCGTGGGCAGGTCCTGGACCAGGATCTGCCGCGCGCTCTCCCCGTCCGAACGCGGCACCTCGGCCGTCTTCACCCAGGCGGGGGTGCCGGGCGGCACGTTCTTGGCGAAGAAGCGCTGGCCCCCGGGACCGTCCGGAAAGCGCAGGAAGGAGACCGGGCGGTCGTACAGGTGGGGGAGCAGGGCTCCGGCCGTGGTCGCGTAGTAGTGCAGCAGCTCGCCCTTGGTGAACCCGGACTCCGGATACAGCACCTTGTCCAGATTGCTGAGCGCGAGCCGCCGCCCGTCCACTTCTGTGATGGGCGTCATACGCTCATACTGAGACAACCTGACAATCCGCACTTTTCTTGCGAAAGCTGGCGAAACGGGAGGTACACCGTGCGCTCCATATGGAACGGCGCCATCTCGTTCGGCCTGGTCAGCATCCCCATCAAGCTGGTCAACGCCACCGAGAACCATGCGATCTCCTTCCGCCAGATCCATCTGGAGGACGGCGGCCGCATCCGCTACCGCAAGGTGTGCGAACTGGAGGACAAGGAGGTCACGGCCGCCGAGATCGGCAAGGGGTACGAGGACGCCGACGGCTCGATCATCCCGATCACCGAGGACGATCTGGCCTCCCTGCCCATCCCGACGGCGAAGACGATCGAGATCGTCGCCTTCGTCCCGGCCGACCGCATCGACCCGCTCCAGATGGACGCGGCCTACTACCTCTCGGCGAACGGCGTCCCGGCCGCCAAGCCGTACACCCTGCTGCGCGAGGCCCTGAAGCGCAGCCAGAAGGTCGCCATCGCCAAGTTCGCCCTGCGCGGCCGAGAGCGGCTCGGCATGCTGCGCGTCGTCGACGACGTCATCGCCATGCACGGCCTGCTCTGGCCGGACGAGATCCGCGCCCCCGAGGACGTCGCCCCGGACACCCGGGTCACGGTGCGCGACGCGGAACTCGATCTGGCCGACGCCCTGATGGACACCCTCGGCGAGGTCGACCTCGCCGACCTCCACGACGACTACCGCGAAGCGGTCGAGAACATGATCGCGGCGAAGGCCTCCGGCGACGAGCCGGCGGAGGCACCCGCGGCGTCCGGCGACGGGGGCGGCCGGGTCATCGACCTGATGGCCGCGCTGGAAGGCAGCGTGAAGGCCGCGAAGGAGGCGCGCGCCTCCGACTCCCCGGGCGGCGGGGTGGCCGAGGTGACGCACCTGGCCGGGCGCACCAGCAAGAAGGCGGCGGCGAAGAAGAAGACGACGTCGGCGAAGAAGACGACAACGGCGAAGAAGGCCACGACGGATACGAAGAAGAAGGCGACGTCGGCGAAGAAGACCACCGCGAAGAAGACCACCGCGGCGAAAAAGGCGACCCCGAGGAAAAAGGCGTCCGCCTGAGGCAGTGGGGCGGTGGGGCGGTGCGGCGGTGCGGCGGGAAAAGGGAACCGGCCGGTCGGCGCGTATACGCGCCGACCGGCCGGTTCCCTTTTCCCGCCGGAACTATCTCCGCCGCGCGACCTCGGCGGCGTCCTTCTTGAAGGCCCACTCCATCTTCGGCTCCATGACGAACCGGAAGGCGCGTTGCACGGGTGGTGTGCACAAGACGGTGATGAGGGAGGCGGCGAAGACGGTGACGACGATCTCGCCCCAGGGCGTGTGCACCCAGCCCACGTCGTACCAGTCCCAGAACCGCGAGCCCTTCGCCAGGAACCCGTGCAGCAGATACCCGTACAGCGTTCCGGCGCCCAGGGCGGTGAACCAGAGCTTGCGCCCCGGCACCCAGGCGAAGAAGCAGGCGGCCAGGATCACCGAGCAGCCGAACATGGCGAGGGTCATGACCGCGCCGGACCAGCCGGGCGCCGCCAGTTCCTGGGCGCTGTCGCGACGGTAGAACCAGGCGGCGTTCATCCGGGGGGCCGCCCAGTACGCGAACAGCAGCGCACCGGCGAACACCGGCACGGCCAGCAGCCGTGCTTCCTTGCGCCGTACGAGCTGGAAGTGTTCGGGCTTCAGGCACAGCCCGAGGACGAAGAAGGGCAGGAACTGCAGCACCCGCTGGAGATCCAGGTCGTCACCGATGTCGGGGGAGACCGAGGCGAGGACCGCGATGGCCAGCGCCAGCGGCAGCGGCCAGCGGACGACCTTCCAGAACGGCGTGGACAGCCGCCACACGAACAGCGCGATCAGGAACCAGGTCAGGTACCAGGGATCGAGCAGGCTGATCGGGTAGTCGGGGTCGCCCCCGGCGGTCCGCTTGAAGAAGGTGTACGCCACCTCGAAGACGACGTACGGCACGGCCACCCCGGTGATCAGCCGCTTCAGCCGGCCCGGGCTCGCGTCGAAGGACCGCGAGAAGTAGCCGGAGATCACGATGAACGCCGGCATGTGGAACGCGTACACGGTCATGTACAGCGCGGACGCCGCCCGGCTGTCACCGCGCAGCGGCTCCCAGGAATGGCCCATCGCGACGAGCACGATCGCCAGGTACTTCGCGTTGTCGAAGAACGAGTCCCGCGCCTTGCCGGGCTTCTTCCCGGCCGCGGCGGCGGGCGCCGGAGCCGTGGTGCCCGTGGAGGGTGCGGCGGCGGCGCGCTGGTCCGGCAGTGGGGCTCGCTGCGCCGCGAGCTGAAGTCGTTCGCTCATGATCCCTCCCAGATGGAACCTCGACTCTCGTCTTCGCGTCTTCTCTGGTTTACGGGAATCATGTGGCGGCGAGACATCTCAGGCACCGTAGTCACCGATTGCGGCGCACGTAAACCTGTGCCGGACATGGGTGGTGTCTGTCACACGCCCCCGGAACGCCCCTGCCGCCCCTTCACCGGCCGGGTGTGAATCCGGGACAAACAGGCCGGCAGATCGCCCCCTTCCGCCCGCTCCCGGGCCCGGTAGGCACTGGGCGTTTCCCCCACCAACTCGGTGAACCGCGAGCTGAACGACCCCAGCGACGTACACCCCACCTCGAAGCACACCTCGGTCACCGACATGTCCCCCCGCCGCAGCAACATCTTGGCCCGCTCGATCCGCCGGGTCATGAGATAGCTGTACGGAGTCTCCCCAAAAGCGGCACGAAAGCTCCGCGAGAAGTGTCCCGGCGACATCAGCGCGGTCCGCGCGAGAGCGGTGACGTCCAACGGCTCGGCATACTCCCGATCCATCCGGTCCCGAGCCCGCCGCAACCGCACAAGATCATCTAAATTCCCCACACCCGAATGATCCCACGCAAACGCGAAACGGCCGATGGTGCCCGTTCAGAGGATTTCCACCCGCCGCTCCCCACCGTCGCCCTCTTCCGCAACCATTCGGGTGCGGAAGTGGTCCTGACGGATGTGACGACGCGTAAGTCCTGGCGCCGCGGTGAGCAGCGCGGCCTGAAACTGATACCGGTCGGCCTCGCTCTCGGCCTGACGTTCGCCGTCGCGGTGGCGGTCGCCGGCTTCGTGTTCTTCACCGGCTGGGATCTGCTGAACGTCCAGGGGCTCAAGCCGGAACGCCGCATCGACGCCAAGACGCTCTTCGACCTCGTCAAACTGGCGTTCGGTGTCGTGGCGGGCGCCGGTGCGCTGGTGGCGCTGGTCGTCGCCTACAGGCGCCAGCGCGTCGACGAGGACGCCGCGCTGCGCGAGGCCACCCGGCTCCACACGGAACGCTTCACGGCCGCCGTGTCCCAGATCGGCCAGGAGTCCGCCGCGGTGCGGCTCGGCGGTGTGCACGCCCTGGCCGGCCTGGCCGACGACGCCCCCACCACCGAGCTGCGTCAGACGTGCATCGACGTGCTCTGCGCCTACCTCCGGCTGCCCTACATCGCCGAGAGCGCACTGCCCGCCGGTGACACGAGGGCCGAGCACGAGTACCGGGGTCTGCGCGAGGTCCGGCAGACCGTCATCCGGCTGGTCCGGGACCATCTGCGGCTGAAGGAGGGGCACCGGCACTCGTGGCGCGGGCACGACTTCGACTTCACCGGCGTGGTCTTCGACGGCGGCGACTTGTCCGGGGCGGTCTTCGACCGGGGTACGGCCCGGTTCACCGGAGCGACGTTCGCGGGGACGGCGATGTCCTTCGCCGGTGTCCAGGTACTGTCCGACGCCACGTTGGACTTCACGCGTGCCGTCTTCGCGGGCGCGCGGGTCGACTTCGCGGGATGCGCGTTCAAGGGCGGCTCGACGGACTTCACCGACGCCCTGTTCCGGAGCGGTACCGTCGATTTCCGGGACTGCGGGTTCATCGCGGGCAGCGTCCTTTTCCGCGGTGGCCGTTTCACGGGCGGCACGGTGTCCTTCAGCGGAGACCGTCCCTCTCCGGCCGCCACCGAGGTGTGCTTCTCCGGGAGCACGGTCGACTTCGACAGGGCCGTGTTCGCCGGTGGGCAGGTCGCGTTCGGCGGGGCGCGGTTCTCGAAGGGGAGCGTCTCGTTCCGGCGCGCGGAGTTCTCCGGTGCCGAGGTGAGCTTCGAGCGCGCTCGCTTCGAGGGCTGCGGGGTCGATCTCGCCGAAGGCGTGTTCTCGGCCGGCGCGGTCCGATTCGCCGAGGCGGAGTTCTCCGCGGGCTCGGTGGCGTTCCGCGACGCGGTGTTCGTCGGAGCCGCGGTGGACTTCGCCCAGCGGTCCCTCCTCGGCGGCACACTCGACTTCACCGGCGCGCGCGGCACGCCACCGGGAGCGCTCATGCCGGCGGTTCCTGCGGGCGGGACCGCACCCGTGGGCCTCATCGTGCCGCTGACGTGGTGACGTCCAACTCCTCCACCAGGACTGCGAACCAGGCACGTGCACCACGCCGACGCGCACGGCCGCGAAACTGTTTCACGGCCGGGCGGAGGGCTATATCCGTAAGGACGGAGTGGGGCGGGACAGGGGGAGGAAGCGCGATGAGCGGTGCACACGGGGTGACGCCGGAAAACGAACCGCCGGAAAACGAAACGACGGAAATCTCACCGACGGAAAACGAACCGACCGAGAACGACGCGGGGGCATCGCCGACCCTGTGGTCCGTGGACATACCCCGCCAGCTGCCTCGCGCGGCGACGCACTTCACGGACCGGGTGGCGGAAATGACCCTGCTGGACGAGGCGGCAAGCGGTGCCGACGGTCTCGTCGTGGTGTCGGGGCAGGCGGGGGTCGGGAAGAGCGCCCTGGCGGTGCAGTGGGCGCGACAGGCGGCGGACCGCTTTCCCGACGGACAGCTGTACACCGATCTGCGCGGATACCACAGCCTCCCGGCCCAGCGGCCCGAAGAGGCACTGAACTCCTTCCTGCTCGCGTTCAACGCGCCGATGGAGAACCTGCGGGGACACCTCGACGCGATGGCGTCCAGATTCCGCACCGTGCTGCACGGCAGGCGCGTGCTGATGGTGATCGACAACGTGCGCAGCGCCGAGCAGGTGATCCCCCTGCTGCCGGGATCGCCCGGGTGCTGTGTCGTGGTGACCAGCCGCAGCGACCTGAGCTCGCTCGCGGCGACCCACGGAGCGGAACGCGTGCCGCTCCCTCCGCTGCCGGGGGACGACGCGGTGCGACTGTTCTCCCTGGTGTCCCGGCAGGGCCGGACGCAGCAGATGGCCCGTTTGGCCGAACAGTGCGGCCGCCTTCCGCTGGCCTTGCGGATCGTGGCCGAACGCAGCCAGACCGCCGCCGACATCACGGACCTCATCCGAACGCTGGAAGATCCCGCCCAACGCATGGACGTATTCGTCAGCGACGACGAGGAGATGGGAGTTCCCATGGCGCTGTCGTGGTCCTATGCGGGCCTGAGCGGCGACAAGGCCCGCGCATTCAGGCTGCTCGCCCTGCACGCCGGACCTGATTTCTCGCACGCGTCGGCCGCGGCCCTGCTGAACGTGCCGCTCGAGCCGGCGCAGCGGCTGCTGCGCTCCTTGAAGTCGGACAACCTGCTCGAGGAGATGTCGGACCGCCGTTACCGGTTCCACGACCTGGTCCGTGACTACGCCAGGGCGCGGGTACTCGCCGAGGAGTCCGAGGCCGAACGCGCTGCCGCGGTCCGCCGTGAACTGGAGTACTACCTGCGCTGCTGCGACGCCGTGGACCGTCTTCTCGCTCCGCAGCGCCAGCACGTACCTGTGGACGAGAACAGCTTCTCGCTCCCTCTGCCCGACCTGCCCCACCCCGCGGCCGCGCTCGCCTGGTGCGACGCCGAGGTCGTCAGCATCGCCGCCGCCGTGGATCAGGCACGACGGGGCGGCATGCACGACCTGGCGTGGAAGATCCCCATCTCCCTCATCTACTACTTCGTGGTCCGCCACCACCACACCTACCGTCACGACCTCTCCGTGGTCGCGCTGCGGGCCGCGCGGCTCTGCCTCGACACATGGGCCGAGATCTGGGCCAACATCTGCCTGGGCGGCGCGACCGGCGAGGTCGGCAGACACGCGGAGGCGGCCGAATACTTCTCCGCGGCACTGGACCTGAGCCGACGGACCGGCGACCGCAAGTGGGAGGACATCGCCCACAACAACCTCGCCTGGACGCTGCGTCTGGCAGGCCGTTACGAAGAGGCCTATGTGCAGCAGAAACAGGCGCTGGAACGGCACGTCAGCGGGCAGAACCTGCGCAGCCAGGCCGTCAGCCTGAACGAGCTCGCCACCCTGAGTCTCATCCTCGACCAGCCCGAGCGCGCCCTCGAGCACCTGCTGGCCGCTCTCCCACGAGCCGTGGAAGCCGACGATGCTCTCCAACGTGCCGCGATTCTGCACCAGTTGGGCACGACGACCCTCCGACTGGGTGATCGCGAGGCGGCCGTCGAATGGTGGGGCCAGGCGGTCTCACTCCGCCGCGAGGTCGACGACCGCCCCGGCCTCGCGGACTCCCTCGTCGAACTGGGCCTACTCCGCGTCGAAAGGGACCTGGACATGGCCCGCGAGGCACTGACCGAAGCCCTGAAAGTCATGGAATCGCTGAGGCACCCACGCACGGAGGAGATCCGCAGCATGCTGGAAACCTTGTCGTCCTGACCTGAAGGGCGAAGAGCGAAACCACGAGTGTTCGACGGGGTCGGCGGGATAGCGCAAGCAGGACATTCTTTCCGCACCCCACCAAGCCCCGAACCAGCGACAGCCTCGTGTACGCGATCACCGGCAAACCACTGCTCCCGCCCGCCTCCACCTGCACACACAAAAAGACCCCGTCGTCAGCGTCTCCGCTGGTGACGGGGCCTTAGACACACTTGCACAGTGTGCCCCCGGCAGGATTCGAACCAGCTCACACGGTTCCGGAGGACGCGGCTGTCCCAGGTTCTTGTGCAGGTCGCGGGCTTAACTGACAGTTACTCAGCCTCGTGGTCCCGCGCATGTCCCGCGAAAACGGAATGCCCCGTACGGGGTATGACTCTGCGGTTGCGGTGGAGGGTGCCGAAGGGGCTTGACGTCGCAAGGGAGAGTCGATGGTTAGACCTTGATGACGGTGATGCGGGGGCCGCACAGGGCGGTCAGATCCTCGGGGTCTGAAGTCAGAACCGTCGCCGGGCCTGGGGCGGCGAGGGCGGTGGCGCCGAGCATGGCGTCGATGGCGTGTTTGTGACCGTGCAGGCCGGCGTTGGCGAGGAGGGTGCCGGCATGACGGGCGATGTGCTCGGTGATCGGTTCGATGACGAGGCGGGAGAGGGTCCACTCCAGGGCCGGGCGGTTGATCCGAGGGTGCACCACTTCCACAAGGATGGCCGCGGAAGTGATCACCCGTAGGTCATCGGCGCGAGCGAGAGCGAGCCAGCCGGTGACAGTGCGGTCGCGAAGGATGGCCTTGGCCAGCCCTTCGCTGTCGAGGACCAGAGTGCCGCCGGGGGTAGCTGCGGAGGAGCGGGTCACGCGGCGTTCGCCCCACCTTGCGTTTGCTGCTGGCGGGCCTGGTGGAGATGGTCACGTAGGGCCTGGACCTCTTCGTCCATGATGGGCCCGTGCTCGGCCTCGGCGACCTGAATGAGTTCGTTGAGATTGTCCCGCTCGATCTGGCGTGCGACGGCAGCGGCGACATAGGCCGACAGCCCCGATGGGCCGCTGCGGGCTTTGGCGGCTTCGGCGATGTCGCGGGGCATGGTGATTGAGTACTTGCCGGTAGGGTCACTCATGCTACCAATCCTACCTCTTATCCTCCTCGCGGTCGGTGGCTGGCGCAGATCGACCGCATGCCGGTGCACCAGGGATGCGCTGAGAGGAGCCTGGGTGGCGATATCGGCTGGCCCTAGAGCTAACTGGGTCGGCCGCTCAGCATTTCACGTAGTGCCGCCTTCATCTCTCGTTCGCTTTCTTTCAGTCCAATTCTGCGAAAGATTCGAATGGCTTCCTCGTAGTAGATCTTTGCTTGGTCAGTGTCTCCCGACATCCACTCCGCAGCCCCTAGCAAGCCGAGTGAATTAGCCTCGAAATGATGATTTGAGGTGCTCTGGAAAAATCGGAGTGCTCGATGTAGGGAGCCTCGCGCTTCCTTGATCTTTCCGGATTTTAGTTGTGTGTGAGCCAAGTTCATATGGTTGAGATGGATTCCCGCTTCATCCTGCACTTCTCTGTATGCGGTAAATGCCTTCTGGAAACACTCTTCGGATTTCTCTTGCTGGCCCAGCTGGCTAAGGGCTACCCCCAGCCCGGCGTGGGCAGATGCTTCCTGCCTCCGGTTTCCCGAGGCGCGATGGTATGGGAGGGATGCGCTGAGAGCTGCCGCTGCTGGGTGCAAGAGACCGGATTCGCGGTATGCGGAGCCAAGGTTGGTTAGAGATGCTCCGATATCGTTTGGGTCTCGATTCTCTCTTGACAGTTTCACGGCTTCGATCAAGATTGGGATAGCTGCTCTAGGGCTGATGTGCTGGCGAACCGCCGCGCCTAGGCTGACTGTTGCGTCGCATTGGCCATCCAGGAAGCCGATTCTTTCTGCAGTGGCGGCTGCCTTTTTGAGGGTTCGAATGGCCTCTTCCATCCTGCCCTGGGAGGTGAGGTTGATTCCGATGTTATTGAGAGCTCTAACCTGCCGTTCGGTGTCACGCTCTTTGCATGCCGCCTCGTAGGCGATTTGCGCCGACTGAAGGCCTTCGGTGACGCGCCCCCTAAGGTCGAGATAGAGGATGAGGTGCATCGAAATGGCGTAAGTCTGTTCGGTTAGATCGATGTCGCGAGCGGCCCGCGCTGAAGCCTGCAGATTTGCGCACTCTAGGTCAAGCCAGTTCAGGGCTTCGGTAGTCGACTGGAACTGTGGCGGATTCCCTTCAGGGGTGCCGCGCAGCGTGAGGTCTGCATTTAGTGAAGCCTGGCAATATACCTCGGTTAGGCGACTGAAGGCTTGTTGGCGATCACTGGCAGAGACCGTTGTTTCACATTGCTCAGCAGCGAATAGATAGACAAGATCATGCATCCGCCATCGCGAGGTGGCGGACCCGCGGGAGATGAGGCTGGCCTGACTGAGCCGGCGGAGGAGCGAGCGAGTCTGTGGGACAGATACTCCGAGGACTGCCGAGGCTGCCTGTTCCGACATCTCGCTGCCCGGATGGATGGAGAGTCGGCAAAAGGGATCCCTCATGGCACGGTCGAGGCGAGCGAGCGAGACCTGAAGGGCTGCCCTTACGGCGGTGTCCCCAAAGTGCAGGACATCGAGCCGGCTCTTCTCTTCACTCAGTTCTGCCAGTAGATCGTCGATCGTGAGGCCGACGTCGTCTTTCAGGATTGCTGCCGAGATGCTTAGCGCCAGCGGAAGATGGCCACACAGGGTGCACAGATCACGGATCGGGCCGGAGGTGTGGAGACGCTGATCCCCAGGCCCCAAGATCTGAGTGAGCAGGACGCCTGACTCCTCCGGGCTGAGACAGTCGAGGTTGATCGTCTCGATTCCTTCGAGCACTCCCAACCTGCTACGAGAGGTCAGTACCACGCCATGGGCCTCTGCCCTGGGGAGCAATTCGGCGACCTGAGAGAGCTCGGCTACGTTGTCGAACACCATCAACACCGGGTTGCCAGAGGCGTCGAGGGCGTCGAGCGTTCGGTGGTAGAGCGCAGCCTGGCCTTCTGTGGTGCGTGGGATCTCATTCCCTGCTACGCCGAGAACTGACAGGAGAGGTCCGTACGCGATTCCGGGGCTGGCCATGCGTGTGCGATGCGCCGAGAAACCGTGCATGTCTGTGACGATCACGCCGCCAGAGAACACTGCGGACACGTCGTGGTGCCTGACCACTTGGTCTACCAAGGATGTCTTGCCGACGCCGGCCATCCCTGAGACCAGGACTCGACCTCCCATGGTGGTCAGCATGTTCCTGATCGCCTGTTGCTCCTGCTCCCGGCCTACGAAGCGGGGCGAGGTGCTGGAGGTTTCTGTCAGTCGAGTGACGTGCAGTGATGCCTCTTCGATGCGTCTTTGTGAACGATCCTCAACGAACTTATGCGTCAGTGCCAGGAACGACTGGATGGTGTCCTCGTTCAGTTCCTGTTCCCGCGGCACGGTGATCCAGCTGGGCGCCTCCTCGGAGGACTCCAGGCACTCCGTGAGGTTCGCCCAGAACAGCTGCTTCGTTGCCAGGTCGAACACCACACCTAGGACGGACAGTAGGCCGTTCTTCCAGTCGTTCGCATGACCCTCGACAGGGATTGCGTAACTATGAGCCCGCTTGTACTTATTGCCGCTCTTCACCTGGATGGTGATCGCGACACCAGTTCGCTCACCGTCCTTGGTGAGCATGACGAAGAGGTCTTCCCCGTAGTCGTTGCCGCCGTCGATCTCTTGGACGATCTGATCGTGGTCTTCGAGGAGCGTGCGTAGAGCGTTTACCCCCGCCCGCTCGATCCTTCTGCTCTTGGTGACCCTTTCCGGCACCGCTTCCCCCAAGTCACTGGCCAGTCGGCAGCTTGATCTTCGGGGAGGCTATCGGTGGCCTTGCGTCCTAGGAGAGGCTTTCGGGGGGCGATCGCGCCTCACGCACCACTCACGCGTGACCCGTGACAGACAACCACGAAGGGCCGGACTCAGTGAGACTGAGTCCGGCCCTTCGTCTTCGGCACTTCAGCAGACCAGCGGTTTGATCACGCTGTCCGAGCTGGAGTGCCCCCGGCAGGATTCGAACCTGCGCACACGGCTCCGGAGGCCGTTGCTCTATCCCCTGAGCTACGGGGGCGTGCGCCGCGCGGTGCGTGGCGACGGGTAGAACACTACCAGCTCGCTCGGGGTCCTCATGAACAGGTTTTCCGAGGTCGCGGAACCGGGTGGGAGAGGGCGGGAGAGAGGGAGGGAGAGGCCAGTCGGTGGTGGGGGAGCGGGGGCCGGGGCGGGGTCCGTGTCCCCTGTACGGGGCGGAAGTGGGGAAAACCCGGACGCGGTGGCCGGTGCGGACCTACTCTCGAGTTGTGCCAGGCGCGTCCGGCCGGGTCCTTGTCGTGGACGACAACAAGGTGATCCGGCAGTTGATCAGGGTCAATCTCGAGCTGGAGGGCTTCGAGGTCGTGACCGCGGCCGATGGTGCCGAATGTCTGGAAGTCGTGCATCAGGTGCGGCCCGACATCGTCACCCTCGACGTGGTCATGCCGCGCCTCGACGGCCTGCGCACCGCCGCCCGGCTCCGCGCCGACGCCCGTACCAGCGACCTGCCCATCGTCATCGTGAGCGCCTGCACCCAGTACGAGGTGGAGAACGGGCTGGACGTCGGCGTCGACGCCTTCCTCGCCAAGCCCTTCGAGCCCGGTGAACTGGTGCGTGTGGTGGGCCAGTTGAGGGAGCGCGGGCGCGGCCGTGGCGGCGCCGGCCGGAGCGGCTCCGGTGAGGGCGGGGCAGGGGGCGACTCCGGGCCCCAGGGGAACAGCGGCGACGGTTCGGCAGGGCGCGCCACCCGTACCGCCGACGCCTGACCACCCCGGCGAGCCCGAGCCGCTGATACTCGCCCCCGGCACCGTCAGCCCGGCCCGGCCCAGTGCCCGCACCCCCAGCCACCGTCCGCATCCCGGACCATCCGCATAACCGACTCGCCTACCCACCCCCCTCCTCCCCTACGCTTGCCCTGTGACGCCCGCCGACCTCTCCCGTACCGTCCTGCGCGCCGTTCGTCGCGCGGTCGACGACGGTGAGTTCGGTGTGGTCGCCGAGGGGGCCGTGGAGCAGGCCGTCGCGCGGGTCGTCGTCGAGCGGCCGCGGGCCGGCGGCCGCGGGGACTACGCCACGAACGCCGCCCTGCAGATCGCGGGGCCCACCGGCCGCCCCCCGCGCCAGGTCGCCGAAGTGCTCTCCCGGCGGCTGACCGGCAGCCCGGGGATCGTGGCCGTCGACATCACCGGGCCCGGGTTCCTCAACCTCACGCTCGCCCCGGCGGCCGACCCGAGCCGGACGCTCGTCGCCGGCATCCGGCGCCAGGGCCTCGCCTACGGGCACGGCGACGCACTCCGCGGCCACCACATCGACCTG
The DNA here is from genome assembly GCF_040529335.1 of Streptomyces sp. HUAS MG91. Classification (GTDB taxonomy): domain Bacteria; phylum Actinomycetota; class Actinomycetes; order Streptomycetales; family Streptomycetaceae; genus Streptomyces; species Streptomyces tabacisoli. The sequence continues at coordinate 5,696,597 of NZ_CP159534.1, forward strand.
CGCGTCCCGCGCGAACTGCGCGCCGAGACCGTCGCCGACGCCGTCGCGCGCATCGCACGGAGCCAGGGCGCCGACGTACACATCGCCGACGAGCGCATCGCCGACGAGGGCCTCGCAGAGGCCGGCGGCCAGAGCGGCGTCACCCTGCGGCCCGTGCCGGTCGCCCGCCCCGACGAGCTGTTCGCGGTCCTCGGCCGCGACGCCGCCCACTGGGCCCTGCTCCTGCCCGCCGGGCACGACCACCCGCGCACCGCCACCGCCGAGGACCGCGCCGCCCTCCTCGCGCAGCGCGAGACGAACCCGCTCTTCCGCGTCCGGTACGCGCACTCCCGCACCCGGGCCCTCACCCGCAACGCCGCGGACCTCGGATTCGACGGCACCCCCGGCGAGACCCCCGGCCGCGACGACCTCCTCGCCGCGCTCGCCGAACACCCCCGCATCCTGCTCTCCGCCGCCCGGCACCACGCCCCCGACCGGCTGGCCCGGCACCTCGTCGGCGTCGCCGACGCGCTGCTGCCCGCCCTCGGTGACGTACTGCCCCTGGGCGGAGAGAAACCCTCGGCCGCCCACCGCGCCCGGCTCGCGCTCGCCGAAGCCGCCGGGACGGTGCTGGCCGGCGGCCTGTCCCTGCTCGGCATCGACGCCCCCGTACACGTATGAGCACCCCGAAGAGAGCGCAACCGAAGCCATGAGCCGTTCCGCACACCCCGCAGGCCCCCGGCACGCCGACGTCCTGCCCGAGGGGCACTACGCCGCCCCGCCCACCGACCTCAACGTCCTCGACCCCAAGGTCTGGTCGCGGACCGTGGCCCGCACCGCCGACGGCGGCACCACCGTCGGCGGTATCGAGGTCGCCCGGCTCGCCGAGGAGTTCGGTACCCCGGCCTACTTCCTCGACGAGTCCGACTTCCGCGCCCGCTGCGCCGCCTGGCGCGACGCCTTCGGGCCGGACGCCGACGTGTTCTACGCCGGGAAGGCGTTCCTGAGCCGGGCCGTCGTGCGGTGGCTGCACGAGGAAGGGCTGAACCTCGACGTCTGCTCCGGCGGGGAACTCGCCACCGCGCTCGCCGCCGGCATGCCCGCCGAGCGCATCGCCTTCCACGGCAACAACAAGACGGAGGAGGAGATCGAGCGCGCCGTCGCCGCCGGCGTCGGACGCATCGTCCTCGACTCCTTCCAGGAGATCGTCCGCGTCGCCCACATCGCCGACCGGCTCGGCAAGCGGCAGCGCGTGCAGATCCGGGTGACCGTCGGCGTCGAGGCGCACACCCACGAGTTCATCGCCACCGCGCACGAGGACCAGAAGTTCGGCATCGCGCTCGCGGGCGGGCAGGCGGCGGAAGCCGTGCGACGTGCGCTCAAGCTCGACGGTCTCGAGCTCATCGGCATCCACTCGCACATCGGGTCGCAGATCTTCGACATGGCCGGCTTCGAGGTCGCCGCGCGCCGCGTCGTCGGACTGCTCGCCGAGGTGCGCGACGAGCACGGCGTCGAGCTGCCCGAGATCGACCTCGGCGGCGGCCTCGGCATCGCGTACACCAGCGACGACGACCCCCGCGAGCCGCACGAGATCGCCAAGGCGCTCAACGAGATCGTGACCCGCGAGTGCGAGGCCGCCCAGCTGCGGACGCCGCGGATCTCCGTCGAGCCGGGGCGCGCCATCGTCGGCCCGACCGCCTTCACGCTCTACACCGTCGGCACCGTCAAGCCGCTCGACGGACTGCGGACGTACGTGTCCGTGGACGGCGGGATGTCCGACAACATCCGTACCGCGCTCTACGACGCCGAGTACACCGTCGCGCTCGTCTCCCGCCGCTCCGACGCCGAGCCCGTGCTCGTGCGCGTCGTCGGCAAGCACTGCGAGAGCGGCGACATCGTGGTGAAGGACGCCTTCCTGCCCGCGGACGTCGCGCCCGGCGACCTCATCGCCGTGCCGGCCACGGGCGCGTACTGCCGCTCCATGGCCAGCAACTACAACCACGCGCTCCGCCCGCCCGTCGTCGCCGTGCGCGACGGCGAGGCCCGGGTGATCGTGCGGCGCGAGACGGAGGAAGATCTCCTGCGTCTCGACGTCGGATAAATGAAATATCTGTCTCATCATCCGGACCGGGGGCAGAATCCCCGGTCCGGTAAGTGAGACTGGACCCACCGTAGGGATGTGGTGCGTAGTGCCATGTCGCAGTAGGAGAGGAAACGAGGTCGGATGATGCGTACGCGTCCGCTGAAGGTGGCGCTGCTGGGCTGTGGGGTCGTCGGCTCAGAGGTGGCGCGCATCATGACGACGCACGCCGACGACCTCGCCGCCCGCATCGGGGCCCCGGTCGAGCTCGCCGGCGTCGCCGTCCGCCGTCCCTCCAAGGTCCGCGAGGGGATCGACCCCGCCCTCGTGACCACGGACGCCACCGCGCTCGTCAAACGCGGCGACATCGACGTGGTCGTCGAAGTCATCGGAGGGATCGAGCCCGCCCGCACCCTCATCACCACCGCCTTCGAGCACGGCGCCTCCGTCGTCTCCGCCAACAAGGCGCTGCTCGCCCAGGACGGCGAGGCCCTGCACGCGGCCGCCGCCGAGCACGGGCGCGACCTGTACTACGAAGCCGCCGTCGCGGGCGCCATCCCGCTGATCCGGCCGCTGCGCGAGTCCCTCGCGGGCGACAAGGTCAACCGCGTCCTCGGGATCGTGAACGGCACGACGAACTTCATCCTCGACAAGATGGACTCGACCGGCGCCGGGTACCAGGAGGCGCTCGACGAGGCGACCGCCCTCGGGTACGCCGAGGCCGACCCGACCGCCGACGTCGAGGGCTTCGACGCCGCCGCCAAGGCCGCCATCCTCGCCGGGATCGCCTTCCACACGCGCGTACGTCTCGACGACGTGTACCGCGAGGGCATGACCGAGGTGACCGCCGCCGACTTCGCGTCCGCGAAGGAAATGGGCTGCACCATCAAGCTGCTCGCCATCTGCGAGCGGGCCGCCGACGGCCAGTCCGTCACCGCCCGCGTGCACCCGGCGATGATCCCGCTGAGCCACCCGCTGGCCTCCGTGCGCGGCGCGTACAACGCCGTGTTCGTCGAGGCCGACGCCGCGGGCCAGCTGATGTTCTACGGGCCCGGCGCCGGCGGCTCGCCGACCGCGTCCGCCGTCCTGGGCGACCTCGTCGCCGTCTGCCGCAACCGGCTGGGCGGCGCGACCGGACCCGGCGACTCCGCGTACACGCAGCTGCCCGTCTCCCCGATGGGCGACGTCGTGACGCGGTACCACATCAGCCTCGACGTGGCCGACAAGCCCGGCGTTCTCGCGCAGGTGGCGACGGTCTTCGCCGAGCACGGCGTCTCCATCGACACCGTGCGCCAGTCGGGGAAGGACGGCGAGGCCTCCCTCGTCGTCGTCACCCATCGCGCGGCGGACGCGGCCCTCACCGGGGTCGTGGACGCGCTGCGTCAGCTCGACACCGTGCGCGGTGTCGCCAGCATCATGCGTGTTGAAGGGGAGTAGCAGGGATGACCGGAATGACCCACCAGTGGCGCGGCATCATCGAGGAGTACCGGGACCGGCTCCCGGTGACCGACACCACGCCGGTCGTGACGCTGCGCGAGGGCGGCACGCCGCTCGTGCCCGCGCAGGTCCTCTCCGAGCGCCTCGGCTGCGAGGTCCACCTGAAGGTCGAGGGCGCCAACCCCACCGGCTCCTTCAAGGACCGCGGCATGACCATGGCCATCACCAAGGCCAAGGAGGAGGGCGCGCAGGCCGTCATCTGCGCCTCCACCGGCAATACGTCGGCCAGCGCGGCCGCGTACGCCGTGCGGGCGGGCATGGTCTGCGCCGTGCTCGTGCCCCGCGGCAAGATCGCGCTCGGCAAGATGGGCCAGGCGCTGGTCTACGGCTCGAAGATCCTCCAGGTCGACGGCAACTTCGACGACTGCCTGAACCTGGCCCGCAGCCTCTCCGAGAACTACCCGGTGGCGCTGGTCAACTCCGTCAACCCGTTCCGCATCGAGGGCCAGAAGACGGCCTCGTTCGAGATCGTGGACGCGCTCGGCGACGCGCCCGACATCCACGTCCTCCCGGTCGGCAACGCGGGCAACATCACGGCCTACTGGAAGGGCTACAAGGAGTACGCCGCCGACTCGGTGTCTTCGCGTACTCCTCGCATGTGGGGCTTCCAGGCCTCCGGCTCCGCGCCGATCGTGCGCGGCGAGGTCGTCAAGGACCCCTCGACGATCGCGACCGCAATCCGCATCGGGAACCCGGCGTCGTGGCAGCACGCGCTCGCCGCGCGTGACGAGTCCGGCGGTTTCATCGACGAGGTGACGGACCGTGAGATCCTGCGCGCCTACAAGCTGTTGGCGTCCCAGGAGGGTGTCTTCGTCGAGCCGGCGTCCGCCGCGTCCGTCGCCGGTCTGCTGAAGGCCGCCGAGCAGGGCAAGGTCGACAAGGGCCAGAAGATCGTCTGCACCGTGACGGGCAACGGCCTGAAGGACCCGGACTGGGCCGTCGCGGGCGCCCCGCAGCCGGTCACCGTCCCGGTCGACGCGGCCGCCGCCGCCGAGCGGCTCGGCCTCGCCTGAGTCCTCCTCCGGCGCTGACACACCGTCAACCGGACCTCTGCGCATACAGGGTGCACAGGGGGCTTACGACACGCATCGTGCGCCTCCTGTGCGCCCTATGTCGCCACAGAACCTTCCTTCGATAGGCTGTACCGAACCCGCCCACCGCATATGCAGCGGTGCCGCCGCCGTTCCGTCGTTTTCTCTTCTGATTCCGTCGTTCGCGGCCCGGGTGCCTCATAAAACATCGGAAGTCTCGGAAGTTCTCGAAACATCCCGCAGCTCAAGGAGAGTCATCGAGCGATGGCCGGTCCCGCGTTCCGCGCCGCCGCCGTCAGGGTGCGCGTCCCCGCCACCAGCGCCAATCTCGGCCCGGGCTTCGACAGCCTCGGCCTGTCGCTGGGGCTCTACGACGACGTGGTCGTCAGGGTCGCCGACTCCGGGCTGAACATCGACATCGCGGGTGAGGGCTCCGAGACCCTGCCGCGCGACGAGTCCCATCTGCTCGTACGGGCCCTGCGCACCGCCTTCGACGCGCTCGGCGGACAGCCGCGCGGCCTGGAGATCGTCTGCGCGAACCGCATCCCGCACGGCCGCGGCCTCGGCTCGTCCTCGGCCGCCATCGTCGCGGCCGTCGTCGCCGCGCGCGCCGTGACCATAGGCGGCGACACCCGGCTCGACGACGCCGCGCTGCTGGAACTCGCCACCGAGATCGAGGGCCACCCGGACAACGTGGCGCCCTGCCTGCTCGGCGGCTTCACCATCGCCTGGATGGAGAGCGGCGCGGGCCGGGCGATCCGCCTGGACGCCGCGGATTCCATCGTTCCGGTGGTTTTCGTCCCCGGGAAACCCGTCCTCACCGAGATGGCGCGAGGACTCCTGCCGCGCAGCGTCCCCCATGTGGACGCCGCGGCCAACGCGGGCCGGGCGGCCCTGCTCGTCGAGGCCCTCACCCGGCGCCCCGAGCTGCTGCTGCCGGCCACTGAAGACCGACTTCACCAGGAGTACCGCGCTCCGGCCATGCCGGAGAGCGCCGCCCTCGTGGAGCGGCTGCGGGCGGACGGTGTCCCCGCAGTGATCTCCGGGGCGGGGCCGACGGTCCTCGCCCTGGTGGAGGACGGCGCGGCCGACAAGGTCGCCCGGCTGGCCGGAGAGGGATGGGCGGCCAATCGCCTGGCCCTCGACGTCGACGGAGCGAGCGTGCTGCCGCTTGGCTCCTGACACACGGTTGCCGGATGAGAGAGGGGGAATGTTTGTTGGATCCGGTAGTGTTAACCTCAAACCTGCACCCGACCCCACCATGGCGAGGTGCTGTGTGTCCCCGTCCGGGACAACCATTCTTCCGGGAGCCTCCCCAGCAATTCATCGCGATGCCGTCGCCTGTCGACAGCTCGCGCTGAACGTTGCCGAGCTTGCTCCGGAACCGGCGTGACCGTTCCGCGTGACACGGAAATTCAGTGCACCCGCGGAATCCGGAATCGCTGCCACCAATGAATTCTTCCGCCTCTTCGGCGGACAACCGCCCCGGCACGGTCCGTACCGAGAGGACCACCGCCGGACAGCACAACCGGTCGCCGAGCCAGACAGGCCGACGTCCGCTCCAGGGAAGGACCCTTCGTGAGCGACACCACCGATCTGATGGGCGTGACTGCCGACAGCTCCGCTGCCGCGCCCGCAGCGTCTGCAGGGGACGCCTCTGCTACGCCTGCCCGGCGGCGCCGCGGTACCGGCCTCGACGGCATGGTGCTGGCCGAGCTGCAGCAGGTCGCATCGGGCCTCGGTATCAGGGGGACTGCGCGGATGCGCAAGAGCCAGCTGATCGAGGTCATCAAGGAGGCGCAGGCCGGTGGCGGTGCCCCGGCGAAGAGCGCCGACACCGCCGAGGCCAAGCCGAAGCGCCGGGCCACCTCGAAGGCCCGTACCGGCGACGAGCCCGCGGCCGACACCAAGGCGGAGAAGGCCGAGTCCGGCGCCGCCAAGGCCGAGAAGGCCGAGTCGGGTGCTGTGAAGGCGAAGAAGGCCGTCGCCCAGCAGCAGATCGACATCCCGGGCCAGGGTGCCGGGGACGAGCAGCCCGCGGGTGAGCGCCGCCGCCGGCGCGCGACCGCCGAGGCGGGCAGCCCGGAGACGGTCACCGCCGAGGCCAAGGCCGAGTCCAAGCAGGACGGCGGCCAGGGCGGCGACAACGGCCAGGACAACGGCGGCAACGAGGGCCGGCGCGAGCGCCGCGACCGTCGGGACCGCGGTGGCCGCGACCGTGACCGCCGGGGCGGCAAGGGTGACGGCGGCCAGGACGGCGGCGGCAACAAGGACCAGGGCGGCGGTGGCAACCGCCAGCAGCAGGGTGGCCGCCAGGACCGCAACAACGGCCCGCAGGACGACTTCGACGACGAGGCGGGCGGCCGTCGTGGCCGGCGCGGGCGCTACCGCGACCGCCGTGGCCGCCGTGGCCGCGACGAGGGCTTCGGCAACGAGCCGCAGGTGTCCGACGACGACGTGCTGATCCCCGTCGCCGGCATCCTCGACATCCTCGACAACTACGCGTTCATCCGTACGTCGGGCTACCTCCCCGGTCCCAACGACGTCTACGTGTCGCTGGCCCAGGTCCGCAAGAACGGCCTGCGCAAGGGTGACCACGTCACCGGTGCCGTGCGCCAGCCCAAGGAGGGCGAGCGCCGCGAGAAGTTCAACGCGCTGGTCCGCCTCGACTCGGCGAACGGCATGGGGGCCGAATCCGGCCGCGGACGCCCGGAGTTCAACAAGCTCACCCCGCTCTACCCGCAGGACCGGCTCCGCCTGGAGACCGACCCGGGCGTGCTCACGACCCGGATCATCGACCTTGTCGCGCCGATCGGCAAGGGCCAGCGCGGTCTGATCGTGGCCCCGCCGAAGACCGGCAAGACCATGATCATGCAGGCGATCGCCAACGCGATCACGCACAACAACCCCGAGTGCCACCTGATGGTCGTCCTGGTCGACGAGCGTCCGGAAGAGGTCACCGACATGCAGCGGTCGGTCAAGGGCGAGGTCATCTCCTCGACCTTCGACCGTCCGGCCGAGGACCACACGACCGTCGCCGAGCTGGCCATCGAGCGCGCCAAGCGTCTCGTGGAGCTGGGTCACGACGTCGTCGTGCTGCTCGACTCGATCACCCGTCTGGGCCGCGCGTACAACCTCGCCGCCCCGGCCTCCGGCCGCATCCTGTCCGGTGGTGTCGACTCGACGGCCCTGTACCCCCCGAAGCGCTTCTTCGGCGCCGCGCGCAACATCGAGGACGGCGGCTCGCTGACCATCCTCGCCACCGCGCTCGTCGACACCGGGTCCCGCATGGACGAGGTGATCTTCGAGGAGTTCAAGGGCACGGGCAACGCCGAGCTCAAGCTCGACCGCAAGCTCGCCGACAAGCGCATCTTCCCGGCGGTGGACGTCGACGCGTCCGGCACCCGCAAGGAAGAGATCCTGCTCGGCAGCGACGAGCTCGCCATCACCTGGAAGCTGCGCCGCGTGCTGCACGCGCTCGACCAGCAGCAGGCGATCGAGCTGCTGCTCGACAAGATGAAGCAGACGAAGTCCAACGCGGAGTTCCTGCTCCAGATCCAGAAGACGACGCCGACGCCGGGCAACGGCAACGACTGATCGTCGTACGTCCTTCAGGGCTGGGCCCCGCCGCTTCGTGCGGCGGGGCCCAGCCCTTTTCGTCCCGGTCCCCGGAGACCTTCACCACATGCATAAGAATTCGGGCCCTTTGTGAAGCATGTAGGGGGCACGGGCAAAAGCGCAGGTGGGAGGGGTTAGGGACCTTAGTCCCGTTACGTTCCGTAAGGAGAAGTGTTCGCTGCGGAGACAGTTGGCTGTGCAACCCTTCTTGGCGATTCGCCGTCACACCAGGTGAGGGCCACAGTGGAGCTGACAGACCCAGCGAGGGACAGATGCCGGACCGTGACAGCACGCCCGGGCGCCGACGCGCCAAGGGGCGCCGCCGCAAGCCGCGCAGCGGACGCAGTAAGGCGCTGCGCGTAGCGGCATGGAGCGCGGCGGGCATCGTCGTCCTCGGCGGTACCGGTCTCGGGTACGTCTACTTCAAGCTCGACGGCAACATCAAGAGCGTGGACATCAACGCGGCGCTGGGCACGGACCGCCCGCAGAACGTGGACAACGGCTCGCAGGACATCCTGGTCCTCGGCTCCGACAGCCGCGCCGGGGCCAACAAGAAGGCCGGCGGCGGGCAGGACGACGGCTCGGCCCGCTCCGACACCGCGATGATCGTCCACATCTACAAGGGCCACAAGAAGGCCGGCGTGGTCTCCATACCCAGGGACACGCTCATCGACCGGCCCGAGTGCACCGCAGCCGACGGCACCGTGCACCAGGCGGCCCGCCAGGTCATGTTCAACTCCGCCTACTCGACGGGCGGCGCGGCCTGCGCGGTCAAGACCGTCGAGTCGGTGACCGGCATCCGCATGGACCACTACGTCGAGGTCGACTTCAGCGGCTTCGAGCAGCTCATCGACGACCTCGGCGGCGTCGATGTCACCACCACCAAGGCGATCGACGACCCCGACAGCCACCTCACGCTCGACGCGGGCACCCACACGCTCGACGGCAAGCAGGCCCTCGGCCTCGTCCGCACCCGGCACGGCGTCGGCGACGGCAGCGACCTGGGCCGCATCCAGCTCCAGCAGGCGTTCATGAAGGCCCTCATGGACCAGCTGAAGAGCGTCGGCGTCTTCACCAACCCCAAGAAGCTGTACGACCTCGCGAACACCGCCACCAAGTCCGTGACCACGGACTCGGACCTCGCCTCGGTGAAGGACCTGGCCTCGTTCGCGAACGGGCTCAAGGGCATCGGCTCGAACGACATGAACATGGTCACGCTGCCGGTGCAGTACGACACCGCGGACGCCAACCGCGTCCTGGTCGACCAGGCCAAGGCCGACCAGGTCTGGAAGGCGCTCAAGGCCGACCGGACCATCCCGAAGTCGGCCGGCGAGGGCACCGCCACCGGCCAGGCCGACGGCGTCGTGAAGTAGCGGGGAATACTTCCGGCCCCACCCCGGTTTTGGGGGATGCGGCCAGTGCTGGCAGACTGGTACGTCGGCTCCGGTTCACGCTCCCGCAATCCGCGGCGGCGACCCGGCGCCCTCCCGAACCTAGGAGACACCTTGAAGCGCGACATCCACCCCGAGTACGTCGAGACGCAGGTCAGCTGCACCTGTGGCGCGTCGTTCACCACGCGGAGCACCATCGACTCCGGCACCATCCGTGCCGAGGTCTGCTCCGAGTGCCACCCGTTCTACACGGGCAAGCAGAAGATCCTCGACACCGGTGGCCGTGTGGCCCGCTTCGAGGCCCGCTTCGGCAAGGCTGCCGCTGCCAAGAAGTAGCGAGGCTCCAGCGCCGGTCTCCGGTGTCCCTGTTTTCCGCGGGGACACCGGGACCGGCGCTTTGCGGTGCAGCCCCTTTTTTTGACCCCCGTACCAGCAGGAGCCGGAGATGTTCGAGGCCGTCGAGGACCTGATCGGTGAGCACGCCGATCTGGAGAAGAAGCTCGCTGACCCGTCGGTCCACGCCGACCAGGCCAACGCGCGCAAGCTGAACAAGCGCTACGCCGAGCTGACCCCGATCGTCTCGACGTACCGCTCCTGGAAGCAGACCGGGGACGACATCGAGACGGCCCGGGAGCTCGCCGCCGACGACCCCGACTTCGCCGCCGAGGTCAAGGAGCTGGAGAAGTCGCGCGAGGAGATCACCGAGAAGCTGCGGCTTCTGCTGGTGCCCCGCGACCCCTCCGACGACAAGGACGTCATCCTCGAGGTCAAGGCCGGCGCGGGCGGCGACGAGTCCGCCCTGTTCGCCGGCGACCTGCTGCGCATGTATCTGCGGTACGCCGAGCGCGTCGGCTGGAAGACCGAGATCATCGACGCCACCGAGTCCGAACTGGGCGGCTACAAGGACGTCCAGGTCGCCGTGAAGACCAAGGGCGGCAACGGCGCGACCGAGCCCGGCCAGGGCGTCTGGGCCCGCCTGAAGTACGAGGGCGGCGTGCACCGCGTGCAGCGTGTGCCCTCGACCGAGTCGCAGGGCCGCATCCACACCTCCGCCGCCGGCGTGCTCGTCACGCCCGAGGCCGAGGAGGTCGACGTCGAGATCCACGCCAACGACCTGCGCATCGACGTGTACCGCTCGTCGGGCCCCGGCGGCCAGTCCGTCAACACGACCGACTCCGCCGTGCGCATCACGCACATCCCCACCGGCGTCGTCGCTTCCTGCCAGAACGAGAAGAGCCAGCTGCAGAACAAGGAGCAGGCGATGCGTATCCTGCGCTCCAGGCTCCTCGCAGCGGCGCAGGAGGAAGCGGAGAAGGAAGCCGCGGACGCCCGCCGCAGCCAGGTCCGCACCGTCGACCGCTCCGAGAAGATCCGTACCTACAACTTCCCGGAGAACCGCATCTCGGACCACCGCGTGGGCTTCAAGGCCTACAACCTGGACCAGGTGCTCGACGGCGACCTCGACGCCGTCATCCAGGCGTGCGTCGACGCGGACTCGGCCGCCAAGCTCGCCGCCGCGTAAGACCCCCACGCACACAGCTCAGCCCCGGAGGACCAGCGTGAACCTGCTGCTCGCGGAAGTGGCCCAGGCCACCCAGCGGCTGGCCGACGCCGGCGTGCCCTCGCCGCGCAACGACGCGGAGGAGCTCGCCGCGTTCGTGCACGGCGTCAAGCGGGGCGAGCTGCACACCGTCAAGGACCGTGACTTCGACGCCCGGTACTGGGAGGTCATCGCCCGCCGCGAGGCGCGCGAGCCGCTCCAGCACATCACCGGGCTCGCCTACTTCCGCTACCTGGAACTCCAGGTCGGGCCCGGCGTCTTCGTGCCGCGCCCCGAGACGGAGTCGGTCGTCGGGTGGGCCATAGACGCCGTGCGCGCCATGGACGTCGTCGAGCCGCTGATCGTCGATCTGTGCACCGGCTCCGGCGCCATCGCCCTCGCGCTCGCGCAGGAGGTGCCGCGCTCGCGCGTGCACGCCGTGGAGCTGTCCGAGGACGCCCTCAAATGGACGCGGAAGAACGTCGAGGGGTCCAGGGTCGACCTGCGCCAGGGAGACGCTCTGGACGCCTTCCACGACCTCGACGGCCAGGTCGACCTCGTCGTCTCCAACCCGCCCTACATCCCGCTCACCGAGTGGGAGTACGTGGCGCCCGAGGCCCGCGACTACGACCCCGACCTCGCCCTGTTCTCCGGCGAGGACGGCCTCGACCTGATCCGCGGCATCGAGCGCACCGCCCACCGTCTCCTGCGCCCCGGCGGCGTCGTCGTCATCGAGCACGCCGACACCCAGGGCGGCCAGGTGCCGTGGATCTTCACCGAGGAGCGGGGCTGGGCGGATGCCGCAGACCACCCGGACCTCAACAACCGGCCGCGGTTCGCGACCGCCCGCAGGGCGACGCCGTGACCGATCCCCGTTACGTACTTGAGCAGGAGGCCCGCTAAATGGCACGGCGTTACGACACCAACGACGCGACCGACCGCATCACCGGTCTGCGCGAAGCCGCGTCCGCCGTCCGCCGCGGCGAGCTGGTCGTACTCCCCACCGACACCGTCTACGGCATCGGCGCCGACGCGTTCTCGCCGGAGTCGGTCGGTGACCTGCTGGAGGCCAAGGGCCGCGGCCGCAACATGCCCACCCCGGTGGTCATCCCCTCCCCGAACACCCTGCACGGCCTCGTCACGGACTTCTCCGAGCTGGCCTGGGAGCTGGTCGACGCCTTCTGGCCGGGCGGCCTCACCCTCGTCGCCAAGCACCAGCCGTCGCTCCAGTGGGACCTCGGCGAGACCCGGGGCACCGTCGCGGTGCGCATGCCGCTGCACCCCGTCGCCATCGAACTGCTCACCGAGGTCGGCCCGCTGGCCCTGTCCTCGGCGAACCTCACCGGACACCCCTCGCCCGAGACCTGCGACGCCGCGCAGGAGATGCTCGGCGACTCCGTCTCCGTCTACCTCGACGGCGGCCCCACCCCCGGCAACATCCCCTCCTCCATCGTCGACGTGACCGGTCCCGTGCCGGTCCTGCTGCGCGCGGGCGCGCTCAGCGCCGACGAGCTGCGCAAGGTGGTACCCGACCTCGAGGTGGCGAATTGACAGCCCCTGAGACGGGGCGTGGCATAGGCACCGAGTCCATCCCGTACGGGGAGCCTCTGGTGCTCCCCGGCGACTCCTTCCGCATCCTCCACGTCAGCACCGGAAACGTCTGCCGCTCGCCGATCACCGAGCGGCTGACCCGGCATGCCCTCGCGGCCCGGCTCGGCGAGCGGGTGGCCGGCGGGCTCATCGTGGAGAGCGCGGGAACCTGGGGCCACGAGGGTGCCCCCATGGAGGCCAACGCCGAGGCGGTCCTGGCGGACTTCGGCGCGGACGCCTCCGGCTTCGTGGGGCGCGAGCTCCTCGACGACCACGTCATAAGAGCCGACCTGGTGCTGACCGCGACCCGCGACCACCGTGCCCAGGTCATCTCCATGGGGCACAGCGCGGGCCTGCGCACGTTCACCCTCAAGGAGTTCACCCGGCTCGTGCGGGCCATAGACCCGGCGACCCTGCCCGACCCGGTCGAGGCCGGTGTGGTCGAGCGCGCGCGGTCCCTGGTGCGGGCCGCGGCCGCTCTACGCGGGTGGCTTCTCGCGCCGAGCGTCGAGGCCGACGAGGTGTACGACCCGTACGGGGCGCCGCTGCCGTTCTTCCGGTCGGTCGGCTCGGAGATCAGCGAGGCGCTGGATCCGGTGGTCTCGGCCCTCACGGGCGTACCCAAGTAGGTGCCGCGGCGGAGCCGCACATCGACGCTTCCCCGCGCCCCTTTCGGGCCTCGGATCTAGGCTGTGAGACACACAGCCCTCCGCGAGGCCCGGAGCCGCACATGCCGGTGATCAGTGAACCCGACGCGCTCGAAGCACTGCGCCGCCAGGATCCCGAGCTCGCCGAGGTCATCCTCGGAGAGGCCGAGCGGCAGGCGGACGGCCTCCAGCTGATCGCCGCCGAGAACTTCGTCTCGCCCGCCGTCCTGGCCGCCCTCGGCTCACCGCTCGCCAACAAGTACGCGGAGGGCTATCCCGGCGCCCGTCACCACGGCGGCTGCGAGATCGTCGACGTGGCCGAGCGGATGGCCGTGGAGCGCGCCCAGGCCCTCTTCGGGGCCGCGCACGTCAACGTACAGGCACATTCCGGCTCGTCGGCCGTGCTGGCCGCCTACGCGGTCCTGCTGCGCCCCGGAGACACCGTCCTGGCGATGGGCCTGGCCGCGGGCGGCCACCTCACCCACGGCTCACCTGCCAACTTCTCGGGCCGCTGGTTCGACTTCGTGTCCTACGGCGTCGATCCCGAGACCGGGCTCATCGACCTCGACGAGGTCCGCGCGCTGGCCCGCGCCCACCGCCCCAAGGCGATCGTCTGCGGCTCGATCTCCTATCCCCGGCACATCGACTACGCCGCCTTCCGGGACATCGCCGACGACGTGGGCGCGCACCTCATCGCGGACGCCGCGCACCCCATCGGGCTCGTCGCCGGGGGAGCGGCCCCGAACCCGGTCCCGTACGCCGACATCGTCTGCGCCACCACGCACAAGGTGCTGCGCGGCCCGCGCGGCGGCATGCTGCTGTGCGGCGCCGAGCTGGCGGACCGGGTGGACCGGGCGGTCTTCCCGTTCACGCAGAGCGGCGCCCAGATGCACACCATCGCCGCCAAGGCCGTCGCGTTCGGCGAGGCGGCCACCCCCGCCTTCACGGGGTACGCGCACCAGGTCGTCGCCAACGCCCGGGTGCTGGCCGCGGCCCTGGAGGCGGAGGGGTTCGCCGTCACCACGGGCGGCACCGACACCCATCTGGTCACCGTCGACCCCGCGCCGCTCGGCGACGGCGTCGGCGTCGACGGACGCACCGCCCGCGGCCGGCTGGCCTCGGCGGGCATGGTCCTGGACACCTGCGCGCTGCCGTACGGCGAGGGCCGCGGCCTGCGCCTGGGCACCGCCGCCGTCACCACCCAGGGCATGGGCGAGACCGAGATGGCCCGCATCGCGGTGCTCCTCTCGGGTGTCGTGCGCGACGCCTTCGACGTACGCGCCGTCCGCGAGGAGGTCCGTGAACTGGCCCGGAGATTTCCCCCGTATCCGGGCGGATGAGGGGTAGACGCACGGGCGGAGCGGTGGCGGTGCGGGCCGGAACCGTCACTCGTGCAACGATCGTCGCTACCCGTAAGTCCCCGACCCCATGCACACGAAGCTAGGGTGTGGGGCTGAGATGGCCAGCGATACCTGTGGGGAAGCCCGTGCGTGAATACCTGCTGACGCTCTGCATCACGGCCGCGGTGACCTATCTGCTCACAGGCCCGGTGCGGAAGTTCGCGATCGTGGCCGGCGCCATGCCGGAGATCCGGGCACGTGACGTGCACCGGGAGCCCACGCCGCGGCTCGGCGGTATCGCCATGTTCTTCGGCCTGTGCGCGGGTCTGCTGGTCGCCGACCACCTGAGCAACCTGGACCAGGTCTTCGATTCGTCGAACGAGCCGAGAGCCCTGCTGTCGGGTGCCGCGCTGATCTGGCTGATCGGCGTCCTGGACGACAAGTTCGAGATCGACGCCCTGATCAAGCTGGGCGGCCAGATGATCGCCGCGGGCGTCATGGTCATGCAGGGTCTGACGATCCTGTGGCTGCCGATCCCCGGCGTCGGCACGGTCTCCCTGACCCAGTGGCAGGGCACGCTGCTCACCGTCGCGCTCGTGGTCATCACGATCAACGCCGTGAACTTCGTCGACGGCCTCGACGGGCTCGCGGCCGGCATGGTCTGCATCGCTGCGGCGGCGTTCTTCCTGTACGCGTACCGGATCTGGTACGGCTACGGCATCGAGTCGGCGGCCCCCGCCACGCTCTTCGCGGCGATCCTGATGGGTATGTGCCTGGGCTTCCTGCCGCACAACATGCATCCGGCGCGCATCTTCATGGGCGACTCGGGGTCGATGCTGATCGGGCTCGTGCTCGCCGCGGGCGCCATCTCCATCACGGGCCAGGTCGACCCGGACGCCCTGAAGCTGAACCTGGGCGGCTCGACCCGGGACGCCACCCACGCGATGCTCCCGGTCTTCATCCCGCTGGTGATGCCGCTGACGATCATCGCGATCCCGTTCGCGGACCTGGTCCTCGCGATCGTGCGCCGCACGTGGAACGGGCAGTCGCCGTTCGCCGCCGACCGCGGGCACCTGCACCACCGGCTCCTGGAGATCGGTCACTCGCACTCCCGCGCGGTGCTGATCATGTACTTCTGGTCGGCGCTCATCGCCTTCGGCGCGGTCGCGTACTCGGTGCACTCCGCGTCCGGGATGTGGGTCATGCTCGGCGTCGTCGCCCTGAGCTTCGTCGGTCTGGTGCTGCTGCTGTTGCCGCGCTTCACGCCGCACACCCCGCGCTGGGCGGAGCGTCTCGTGCCGCCGCGCTACCGGCGCCGCCGGGCCACCGCCGGGGAGGCGTCGGCCACCTCCGCGGGTGAGGTGTCCGCCACGGACATGCGTGACGAAAAGCGCGAAGAAGACGAAAGCGGCGAAGGCGATCGCACGCCGATTCCCGCAGGAGTCAACGGAGCGACGGCAATTGGCGCCCGTTCGCGCTTCACCGATCGGCGGAAGGCTGGTTCGTCGCGCTGACGCGGCGTGCCAAAAGGCCCCAATACCAGACAAGTTGATGGCGTAGGCGCGCAGACGCGCACTGTCACTCTCATGTGTGACAGCGAGCACACCATCTAGGTAAAGACCGCATCAAATAGTTTGTGATACCGTTCACGAAACCCGGGGATAGAGCCGAAAGACCGGAGTGCGACGGTCCCTTGGCCCGAAATTCCCTCTCGGCCCCGGACTACGCTCGTCCATGACGACACCCTGCCCCCATCAATAAGCGGAGCTGCCGCCATGCCGTCCAACGACGCACGGACCCTTTTGCAGGCCCTCGTACCCACCGCCATCGCCGGCGTGATTGCCGCGGTGATCAGTGGTGTGCTTGCGGGCGGCAAGGGTGTCATCGGTGCGGTGGTCGGCACGCTGCTCGTCATCGCGTTCATGGGGATCGGGCAAATCGTTCTGTATCGGACGGCAAAATCGCTTCCGCAGCTGTTCCAGGCGATGGGCATGATGCTCTACGTCGCCCAGCTCCTGCTGCTTCTGATCTTCGTGGCTGTCTTCAAGAACACCACGCTGTTCAACCCCCGGGCCTTCGCCGCCACCCTCGTGGCCGTGACCGTCGTGTGGATGGGTTTTCAGGCCCGTGCCCACCTCAAGGCGAAGGTCTTCTACGTCGATCCCGATACGACGAACGGCTCTGACAAGAGCGAGAACCCTGAGAAGACCGGGTCTTCGTCGTGAAGGGTAGGGGCGCGATAAAGGGGCGGTTGAGTTACTGCTATCGTCCGGTGCCAACTGCGGCATCGCGGGCGCGGGCATTCGAGCTGACGCCTGCACGATCGCGAGGCTCAAAGCCTGCCCGCCGCCCCCACACCCGAAACACCAGACCGGTGCCGACCCGCGGCTGCGCGCCGCACCGACACAACGAGGTTGCCGTACTTATGCGTCACGCCGAAGGAGCCCGCGGTGAGTGCTGACACGACCCAGCTCGCGTTTGACTGGAGCTGTCGGATCATGTCCGACAACGGGTGTGGCTTCCCGGCGCCGGGCCTGCACTCCTTCCTCTTCCAGCCGATGTTCACCGTCGGCGGGTTCGAGTTCAACAAGGTGATGCTCCTCGCCCTGCTGACCTCCCTCGTGGTCGTGAGCTTCTTCTACGCCGCGTTCGGCCGCGCCAAGGTGGTCCCGGGCAAGACCCAGATGATCGCCGAGGCCGGTTACGACTTCGTGCGCCGCAGCATCGTCTACGAGACGCTCGGCAAGCGCGAGGGCGAGAAGTACGTCCCGCTCATGGTCTCGCTGTTCTTCTTCGTGTGGATCATGAACGTGTGGTCCGTGATCCCGCTGGCGCAGTTCCCGGTCGCCTCGGTCATCGCGTACCCGGCCGTCCTGGCCCTGATCGTCTACGTTCTCTGGGTCTCGCTGACCTTCAAGCGCCACGGCTTCGTGGGCGGTTGGAAGAACATCGTCGGCTACGACGCCTCGCTCGGCCCGATCAAGTGGCTCGTCTCGTTCATCGAGTTCTTCTCGAACCTGCTGGTCCGTCCGTTCACCCACGCGGTGCGACTGTTCGCCAACATGTTCGCCGGCCACCTCATGCTCGTGATGTTCACGGTCGCCTCCTGGTACCTGCTGAACGGCTGGATGATCCCGGCCGCGGGCGTCTCCTTCGTCATGACGATCGTCATGATCCTCTTCGAGCTTTTCGTGCAGGCGGTCCAGGCGTACGTCTTCGTGCTCCTCGCCTGCTCGTACATCCAGGGCGCGCTCGCCGAGCACCACTGAGCCAACCCGCCCCGCAGTACCCCCGATTCGTCCGGTGGCCAACCCCCACCGGCCCTTGAAAGAGAAGGAAGAACCGGCATGTCCGCTCTCCAGACCCTCGCCGCCGAAGGCCTCCACGGCTCCACTGGTTCGATCGGTTACGGCCTTGCCGCCATCGGCCCCGGCATCGGCGTCGGCATCGTCTTCGGTAAGGGCACCGAGGCGCTCGCCCGCCAGCCCGAAGCCGCTGGTCTGATCCGCGCCAACCAGATCCTGGGCTTCGCCTTCTGTGAGGCGCTCGCCCTCATCGGCATCGTTATGCCGTTCGTGTTCGGTAAGTGATCACCCCTTACTGACACTTTTCGACGAAAGGCACTGATGTGATCGCCAACCTGGTTGCACTCGCGGCCGAGGAGGAGCAGAACCCGCTCATCCCGCCCGGCCCCGAGCTGCTCGTCGGCACCCTTGCCTTCGCCATCGTCTTCTTCTTCTTCGCCAAGAAGCTCCTCCCGCGTATCAACAAGACGCTGGAAGAGCGCCACGCGCTGATCGAAGGCGGTATCGAGAAGGCGGAGGCCGCTCAGACCGAGGCACAGAGCGTTCTTGAGCAGTACAAGGCTCAGCTCGCCGAGGCCCGGCACGAGGCCGCGCGGCTGCGCCAGGAGGCGCAGGAGCAGGGCGCCACGCTCATCGCCGAGATGCGTGCGGAAGGCCAGCGGCAGCGTGAGGAGATCATCGCCGCGGGTCACGCCCAGATCGAGGCCGACCGCAAGGCCGCCGCTCAGTCGCTGCGTCAGGACGTCGGCCAGCTGGCCACCGACCTGGCCGGCAAGCTGGTCGGCGAGTCGCTCGACGACTACGCCCGGCAGTCGCGCACGATCGACCGCTTCCTCGGTGAGCTCGAGGAGAAGGCAGAGGCTGCTCGATGACCGCCCACGGAGCGAGCCGCGAGGCCCTCGTCGCCGCGCGTGAGCGTCTTGACGCGCTGACCGACTCCACGTCGGTCGACGCCAAGGCGCTCGCCGGTGACCTGGCCGCGGTGACGGCGCTGCTGGACCGTGAGGTCTCGCTGCGCCGGGTTCTCACCGACCCGGCGCAGGCCGCCGAGGCCAAGGCCGAGCTCGCGGGCCGGCTGCTCGGCGGCCAGGTCAGCGGCGAGGCCGTCGACCTGGTGTCCGGTCTGGTCCGCTCCCGGTGGTCGGCCTCGCGCGACCTGGTCGACTCCCTCGAGGAGCTGGCCAACACCGCGGACCTCACCGCGGCGCAGAAGAGCGGTGAACTCGACGACGTCGAGGACGAGCTGTTCCGGTTCGACCGGATCGTCTCCTCCAACGCCGAGCTCCGTGCCGCCCTGACCGACAAGGGCGCCTCGGGCAAGCTGCGCGGTGACCTCGTCAAGCAGCTTCTCGGCGGGCGGGCCAAGCCCACCACCGAGCGCCTCGTCGAGCGTCTTGTGACCGTGCCGCGTGGACGTAGCCTTGAAGGGGGACTCGAGTCCCTCTCCAAGCTCGCCGCGGAGCGCCGGGAGCGCATGGTGGCCGTCGTCACGACGGCGGTGCCGCTGACCGACCAGCAGAAGCAGCGCCTGGGCGACGCCCTCGCGAAGCTCTACGGGCGTCGGATGCACCTGAACCTGGACGTGGACCCCGGGGTCCTCGGCGGGATCAAGGTGCAGGTCGGCGACGAGGTCATCAACGGCTCCATCGCGGACCGCATCGAGGACGCCAGCCGCCGCATGGCCGGCTGACACCTCACACGTACAACTACGGCCCTAGTTGGGCCGTGCAGAGGATTCCTGGGGGCTGACCCCAGACCCCAAGAACACTTCGGGCCCAACAAGGAGAGCAGGGAACCCAGATGGCGGAGCTCACGATCCGGCCGGAGGAGATCCGGGACGCGCTGGAGAACTTTGTCCAGGCGTACAAGCCGGACGCGGCCTCGCGCGAGGAGGTCGGTACGGTCACCCTTGCCGGCGACGGCATCGCGAAGGTCGAGGGTCTCCCCTCGGCCATGGCCAACGAACTGCTGAAGTTCGAGGACGGCACCCTCGGCCTCGCGCTCAACCTGGAAGAGCGCGAGATCGGCGCCATCGTCCTCGGTGAGTTCAGCGGCATCGAGGAGGGTCAGCCGGTCACGCGTACCGGCGAGGTCCTGTCCGTCGGTGTCGGCGAGGGCTACCTGGGTCGCGTCGTCGACCCGCTCGGCAACCCGATCGACGGTCTCGGCGACATCGAGACGTCCGGCCGCCGCGCCCTTGAGCTGCAGGCCCCCACGGTCATGCAGCGCAAGTCGGTGCACGAGCCGATGGAGACCGGCTACAAGGCCGTCGACGCGATGACCCCGATCGGCCGTGGCCAGCGTCAGCTGATCATCGGTGACCGTCAGACCGGCAAGACCGCCCTGGCCGTCGACACGATCATCAACCAGCGCGACAACTGGCGCACCGGCGACCCGTCGAAGCAGGTCCGCTGCGTCTACGTCGCCATCGGTCAGAAGGGTTCCACCATCGCCTCCGTGCGTGGTGCCCTGGAAGAGGCCGGCGCGCTGGAGTACACGACCATCGTCGCCGCCCCGGCGTCCGACCCGGCCGGCTTCAAGTACCTGGCGCCGTACACCGGTTCGGCCATCGGCCAGCAGTGGATGTACGAGGGCAAGCACGTCCTCATCATCTTCGACGACCTCTCGAAGCAGGCCGACGCCTACCGCGCCGTGTCCCTGCTGCTGCGCCGCCCGCCGGGGCGCGAGGCCTACCCGGGTGACGTCTTCTACCTGCACTCGCGTCTGCTCGAGCGCTGCGCGAAGCTCTCGGACGAGCTCGGTGCCGGTTCGATGACGGGTCTGCCGATCGTCGAGACGAAGGCCAACGACGTCTCCGCGTTCATCCCGACCAACGTCATCTCCATCACCGACGGCCAGTGCTTCCTGGAGTCGGACCTCTTCAACGCCGGTCAGCGCCCCGCGCTGAACGTCGGTATCTCCGTCTCCCGAGTCGGTGGTTCCGCGCAGCACAAGGCGATGAAGCAGGTCTCCGGCCGTCTCCGCCTCGACCTGGCCCAGTACCGCGAGCTGGAGGCGTTCGCCGCCTTCGGTTCCGACCTGGACGCCGCGTCGAAGTCGCAGCTGGAGCGCGGTCAGCGTCTGGTCGAGCTGCTCAAGCAGGCTCAGTACCAGCCGATGCCGACCGAGGACCAGGTCGTCTCCGTCTGGGCCGGCACCACCGGCAAGATGGACGATGTCCCGGTCGCCGACATCCGCCGCTTCGAGAAGGAGCTCCTGGAGCACCTGCACCGCAAGGAGCAGGGCCTCATGACCTCCATCAAGGAGGGCGGCAAGATGTCGGACGACACCCTCACCGCTGTTGCCGACGCCATCGTCGAGTTCAAGAAGCAGTTCGAGACCTCGGACGGGAAGCTTCTCGGCGAGGACGCTCCGGCCGCCGCCGGTAAGTGACGACGGAAGGGACCTGACTCATGGGAGCCCAGCTCCGGGTCTACAAGCGTCGCATCCGATCCGTCACCGCGACCAAGAAGATCACCAAGGCGATGGAGATGATCGCCGCCTCGCGCGTCGTCAAGGCGCAGCGCAAGGTGGCGGCCTCCACGCCGTACGCGACCGAGCTCACGCGCGCGGTCACGGCGGTGGGGACCGGGTCGAACACCAAGCACCCGCTGACGACCGAGGCCGAGACGGCGACCCGGGTCGCGGTTCTGCTCCTCACGAGCGACCGCGGTCTGGCCGGCGCCTTCAACTCGAACGCGATCAAGGCCGCGGAGCAGCTCACCGAGCGGCTCGTGGCCGAGGGCAAGGAGGTCGACACGTACATCGTCGGCCGCCGTGGTCTGGCCCACTACAACTTCCGCGAGCGCAAGGTCGTGGAGTCGTGGTCGGGCTTCACCGACGAGCCCACGTACGCGGACGCCAAGAAGGTCGCGGGCCCGCTGATCGAGGCCATCGAGAAGGAGACGGCGGAGGGCGGCGTGGATGAACTCCACATCGTCTACACCGAGTTCATCTCGATGATGACGCAGTCGGCGATCGACAGCCGCCTGCTGCCGCTCAGCCTCGAAGAGGTGGCGGAGGAGTCGGCGTCGAAGGACGAGATTCGTCCGCTGTACGACTTCGAGCCGTCGGCGGAGGACGTCCTCGACGCCCTGCTGCCGCGCTACGTCGAGAGCCGTATCTACAACGCGCTGCTCCAGTCGGCTGCCTCCAAGCACGCCGCCACGCGCCGCGCGATGAAGTCGGCGACCGACAACGCGGGAGAGCTGATCAACACGCTCTCCCGACTTGCCAACGCGGCCCGCCAGGCCGAAATCACCCAGGAAATCAGCGAGATCGTCGGTGGCGCCAGCGCCCTGGCCGACGCGAACGCGGGGAGTGACAAGTAATGACGACCACTGTTGAGACCGCGACGGCCACGGGCCGCGTCGCCCGGGTCATCGGCCCGGTCGTCGACGTGGAGTTCCCCGTCGACGCGATGCCGGAGATCTACAACGCGCTGCACGTCCAGGTGGCCGACCCGGCCAAGGACGGCGAGAAGAAGACCCTGACGCTCGAGGTCGCCCAGCACCTCGGTGACGGCCTGGTCCGCGCCATCTCCATGCAGCCCACCGACGGTCTGGTCCGCCAGGCCCCGGTGACCGACACCGGTGCCTCGATCACCGTTCCCGTCGGCGACTTCACCAAGGGCAAGGTGTTCAACACCCTCGGCGAGGTGCTGAACACGGACGAGAAGTACACGGGCGAGCGCTGGGGCATCCACCGCAAGGCTCCGAACTTCGACGAGCTCGAGTCGAAGACCGAGATGTTCGAGACCGGCATCAAGGTCGTCGACCTTCTCACCCCGTACGTCAAGGGTGGAAAGATCGGCCTGTTCGGCGGTGCCGGCGTCGGCAAGACGGTGCTCATCCAGGAGATGATCTACCGCGTCGCCAACAACCACGACGGTGTCTCCGTGTTCGCCGGTGTCGGTGAGCGCACCCGTGAGGGCAACGACCTCATCGAGGAAATGGCCGACTCGGGCGTCATCGACAAGACCGCGCTGGTCTTCGGCCAGATGGACGAGCCGCCGGGCACCCGTCTGCGCGTGGCCCTCGCGGGTCTGACCATGGCGGAGTACTTCCGCGATGTGCAGAAGCAGGACGTGCTGTTCTTCATCGACAACATCTTCCGCTTCACGCAGGCCGGTTCCGAGGTCTCCACGCTGCTCGGCCGCATGCCGTCCGCCGTGGGTTACCAGCCGAACCTGGCCGACGAGATGGGCCTCCTCCAGGAGCGCATCACGTCGACCCGTGGTCACTCGATCACCTCGATGCAGGCGATCTACGTCCCTGCGGACGACCTGACCGACCCGGCCCCGGCCACCACGTTCGCCCACCTCGACGCGACGACGGTTCTCTCCCGTCCGATCTCCGAGAAGGGCATCTACCCGGCCGTGGACCCGCTGGACTCCACGTCCCGCATCCTGGACCCGCGCTACATCGCGGCGGACCACTACAACACGGCCATGCGTGTGAAGACGGTCCTCCAGAAGTACAAGGACCTCCAGGACATCATCGCGATCCTCGGTATCGACGAGCTCGGCGAGGAGGACAAGCTCACTGTCCACCGCGCCCGTCGCGTGGAGCGCTTCCTGTCCCAGAACACCCACGTCGCCAAGCAGTTCACCGGCGTCGACGGGTCGGACGTCCCGCTGGACGAGTCGATCACGGCCTTCAACGCGATCATCGACGGCGAGTACGACCACTTCCCGGAGCAGGCGTTCTTCCTCTGCGGTGGCATCGAGGACCTCAAGGCCAACGCCAAGGAGCTCGGCGTCTCCTGAGCCTCGTAGCTCATGGGAGGGCCGGGGCGTGTCCCGGCCCTCCCGCAACGCCCACTAGACTTTGACCCAACACCCGGCAGTGGATGCCGCCGGGTGGTGACCCGAGGAGCCCACCTTGGCTGCTGAGCTGCACGTCGAGCTCGTCGCCGCGGACCGCAGTGTCTGGTCCGGCGAGGCCACCCTGGTCGTCGCGCGTACCACGTCCGGCGACATCGGCGTCATGCCCGGTCACCAGCCGCTGCTCGGTGTGCTGGAGTCGGGCCCGGTGACGATCCGCACGAGCGACGGTGGAACGGTCGTGGCGGCTGTCCACGGCGGTTTCGTCTCGTTCGCGGACGACAAGCTGTCGCTGCTGGCCGAGATCGTCGAGCTGTCGGACGAGATCGATGTCCAGCGGGCGGAGCGGGCGCTGGAGCGCGCGAAGTCGGACGCCGACGCGTCCGCCGAGCGTCGCGCCGACGTCCGACTGCGTGCGGTGGCGGCGCGCTGACCCCAGCGAGCCCTGTGACGTACCTCAGCCGCGGCCCAGGCCGGAGATGACCTCCGGACCGGGTCGCGGCTGAGGCGATCTCCACCCGTTTTTGCTGTTCCGTTATCAGGCGTTTGATCGGTCGAGAAGTTCCTTGAGAGACGAGGAGGTCGGTGCAGATGGTCCTCGTTCTCGTGCTGTGCGTAGTCGCGGTCGTCGTACTCGTACTGCTGGGATTGTTCGTCTTCGGCCTGCGGCGCCGGCTGATCCAGCGCTCGGGCGGCACCTTCGACTGCTCGCTGCGGTGGGACGCTCCCGCGCCGGACGCCGTGGACACCTCCGGCAAGGGGTGGGGGTACGGGATCGCGCGCTACAACGGGGACCGGATCGAGTGGTTCCGGGTGTTCTCGTACGCGCCGCGGCCCCGGCGGATTCTTGAGCGGGCCGCCATCGAGGTGACCGGGCGCCGGGCGCCCGAGGGTGAAGAGGAGCTGGCGCTCCTGTCCGATGCGATCGTGCTGGCCTGTACGCATCGGGGGGCCCGTCTCGAGCTGGCCATGAGCGAGGACGCGCTGACCGGTTTCCTGGCGTGGCTGGAGGCGGCGCCGCCCGGGCAGCGGGTGAACGTGGCGTGATCCGCGACTGACGGCATGGAGAAGCCGGGCGCACGGGGGGCGTTCCCGTGGGCCCGGCTTCGTTTGTGGGTGGTTACTTCAGGCCGTTGGCGACCGCGGTGACCAGTTCACCGTTCGAGGTGTCTCCCGAGAACTCCCAGAAGAACGCGCCGCCCAGACCCTGCGACTTGGCCCAGGTCAGCTTGGAGGCGATCGTCGCCGGGGTGTCGTAGGACCACCAGTCGGAACCGCAGTAGGCGTACGCGGTGCCGGCCACGGTGCCGTTCGAGGGGCACTTGGTCTTCAGGACCTTGTAGTCCTCGATGCCCTGCTCGTAGGTGCCGGCCGCCGGACCCGTCGCGGTGCCGCCCGGCTCCTTCTGCGTGACGCCCGTCCAGCCGCGGCCGTAGAAGCCGATGCCGAGCAGCAGCTTGGCGGCGGGGACGCCCTGCGCCTTGAGCTTCGCGATGGCGTCCGCCGAGGTGAAGCCCTGCTGCGGGATGCCGGCGTACGAGGTGAGCGGGGAGTGCGGAGCCGTCGGGCCCTTGGCGTTGAACGCGCCGAAGAAGTCGTAGGTCATGACGTTGTACCAGTCGAAGGACTGGGAAGCGCCCGCGTAGTCGTTCTTCTCGATCTTGCCGCCGGCCGAGCCGTCCGCGGTGATCGCGGCGGTGACCAGGTTGTTGGAGCCGAACTTGGCGCGCAGCGCGGTGGCCAGCTTCTTCAGGGCGTCCTGGCCCGAGGTGTCACAGGACAGGCCGCAGGCGTTGGGGTACTCCCAGTCGATGTCGATGCCGTCGAAGACATCGGCCCAGCGCGGGTCCTCGACCAGCTTGTAGCAGGAGTCGGCGAACGCGGCCGGGTTCTGCGCGGCCTGGCCGAAGCCGCCGGACCAGGTCCAGCCGCCGAAGGACCACAGGATCTTCAGGTTCGGGTGCTTGGCCTTGAGCTGGCGCAGCTGGTTGAAGGCGCCGCGCAGCGGCTGGTCCCAGGTGTCGGCGACGCCGGAGACGGAGTTGGCCGCGGTGTAGGCCATGTCCGTGTCGGCGTAGCTGTCACCCATCGTGCACTGGCCGTTCTGCACGTTGCCGAACGCGTAGTTGATGTGGGTGATCTTGGAGGCCGAGCCGGAGGTCTCCAGGTTCTTCGGGTAGTACTGGCGGCCGTAGACGCCCCAGTCGGTGAAGTAGCCCAGGTTGACCTTGCCGCCGGTGCCCGGGTTGCCCGGGTCCGTGCCGCCGCCGCCAGTGGTGTGGACCTTGACCGCGCCGGAGGCGGGACCCGTCTGGTCGGCGGTGTCGCGGGCCTGGACGGTGTACGAGTAGTCGGTGCCCGCGGTCAGGCCGCTGTCGGAGTACGAGGTCCCCGTCACCGTCGTGACCTTGGCGCCGTCGCGCAGGACGTCGTAGTTCTTGACGCCCTTGTCGTCGGTCGCCGCCGACCAGGAGAGCTTCACCGAGGTGTCGGTGATGGCGGAGGCGGTCGGGGTGCCGGGCGCGGAGGGGGCCGCGTCGCCGGGCACGTCACCGCCGTCGCAGGAGGCGCCGTTGATCTTGCAGCCGGTGGGGGCGCCGGCGCCGGAGCCGTTGAAGCCGAAGGAGATCGAGGCGCCGGGGGCGAGCGACCCGTTCCAGGAGAGGTTCTTGCCGGTCCAGTGGTCGGCGGAGTTGGTGACGGTGGCGTCCCAGGCCGAGGTCACCTTCGTGCCGGAGGGGAAGTCCCACTCGACGGCCCACGAGCTGATCGCCGTGGTGCCGCCGTTCTTGATCGTCCACTTGCCCTCGAACCCGGTGCCCCAGTCCTGGGTCTTGGCGTAGGTCGCGGTGACGGCGCTGGCCGCGGCCGCCGCCGACGAGGGGGAGGCGAGCGCCGTGACGGCGGTCAGGCCTGCGGCGGGGAGGACGAGCGTGGCCAGGACGGCGGTGAATCTGTGCCGCAGTCGCTTTCTGGGTACGTCGGTCGAGCGCATGGGGTGCTCCTCGGGGTTCCGGGGTCCGTGAAGGGGGTGGATCCCTGCGACGCCCATGAGCACCGGAAGTGGGGAGTGTGCTCACCGCAGTGCGGTGAGAATAGAAAGGTCTGGACCATCGGTCAAGGTCTAAACCAATTACGGGTTTCGGGCAACCTGCGGCGGCGGCCTACAGACCCAACTCCTGCGCCATCACCGCGGCTTGTACGCGGCTGCGCAGTCCCAGCTTGCCGAGAAGGCGGCTGACGTGCGTTTTCACCGTGGCCTCCGCCATGTCGAGGCGGTCCGCGATCCCCGCGTTGGAGAGCCCTTCGCCCAGGCAGCGGAGGACTTCGCGCTCGCGCCGGGTGAAGGTGGCCAACTCCGGTGGGGCGGGCGCGCGTTGCGGACCTGACGCGAATTCGGCGATCAGCCGGCGGGTCACGGCCGGCGCGATCGTCCCCTCACCGCGCGCGACCGTCCGCACGGCCTCGATCAGGTCCTTGGCGTCGGTGGTCTTGAGCAGGAACCCGGCGGCGCCCGCGCGCAGCGCCCCGAAGACGTACGCGTCGAGGTCGAAGGTGGTCAGCACCAGAACGTCCGCGAGCCCTTCGGCGACGATCGCGCGAGTGGCCGAAACCCCGTCGAGGCGCGGCATCTGAACATCCATCAGGACCAGATCGGGCCGCAGCTCACGGGCCAGCGCCACCGCCCGCTCGCCGTCCTCCGCCTCCCCGGCCACCTCGATGTCCGGCGCGCTGCCCAGGATGAGCACGAGTCCGGCCCGTACGGCGGACTGGTCCTCGGCGACGAGTACGCGGATCACGCGGGTTCTCCTTCGGGGGTCGGGGGTTCGAGTGGCAGGGTCGCGCGCACCCGCCAGACCGTGCGCCCGGCAGCGGGGTGCGGGCCCGCCTCGAAGGTCCCGGCGAGCAGCTCGGCGCGCTCGCGCATGCCGACGAGCCCGGCGCCGGAGCCGGGCGCGCGCGGCCCGTCCCGGTCCCCGTACGGGCTGGTGACCCGCACCTCGATCCGGTCGGCCGAGCGCCGGAGCTCGACCGTGACGCCGCCGGGGGAGGCGTGCTTGAGGGCGTTGGTGAGGGACTCCTGGACGATGCGGTACGCGGCGAGGCCGACCGGGGCGGGCAGGCCGGTGGTGGCGCCGGTGACGGTCAGCTCCGCGTCGAGCCCGTTCACTCTGGCCTGGTCGACGAGGGCGCCCAGGCCGTCCAGGGTCGGCGCCGCGGCCGGTTCCTCGGAGGCGCCCGCGTCGCGCAGCAGCCCGATCAGGCGGCGCATCTCGGCCAGCCCCTCGACGCTGTTCTCGCGGATGGTCTCCAACGCCGTACGGGTCGTCGCCGCGTCGTCGATGGACAGCGCGGCCGTGGAGTGGATCGCGATGGCCGAAAGATGGTTGGCCACCATGTCGTGCAGCTCGCGGGCCATCCGGGCGCGCTCCGCCGTCACCGCCTGGACGCGGTCGATCTCGGCGAGCAGCGCGGTCTGTTCGGCCCGCAGCCGTTCGGCCGCCGCCGTCTCGCGGTGGTTGCGGACCAGCACCCCGGTGGCGGCCGGGGTGAACGTCACCAGGCCCACGGCGACCCCGATCAGCAGCGCCTCCGGCCGCCGCCACACGGCCAGCGCGCCCAGCGTCACCGCGACCGTGAGCAGACCGGCGGCCACGGGGATGCGCCGGGCCGCCGCCGGGCTGCCGTACAGGACGGCCGCGTAGACCAGGTCCGTGTACATCAGGACGGTCGCCAGGCTCCCCGTGGTGCACTGGTCGGCGATCAGCACCAGGGTGCCCGCCGCGACCGCGCACCACGGCAGCGTCCGGCGCACCAGCTCCAGGCCCGCCATCGCGACGAGCGGCAGCAGGAGCCACGCGCCGCCGAGCGGCCGGCCCGTGTTCATGCCGAGGCCGATGACCCACAGCAGCAGCCCGCCCAGCAGGCCCGCCACGGCGATCCGGACGTCGTCGCGGTGCGGCGGGCGGGGGAGCGGCAGATGCATGACCCCATCCAACACGGGCCGGGGCCGCCGGGCGCGGTGCCGGAGAACGATCTCGCGCGGGCCGCCGGTACATCGAAGGATGCAGTGCCGTCTCGTCACGTACGACGACGATCCCGGCCCGTCCGGCGGCCAGGCTGGAAGCGGGGAACGAGAGGAGCCCGTCGTGATCGTCACGCTCATCGTCGTCTGCGAGGTCGCCTTCTGGGTGCTGCTCGCCGCCGGACTCGCCCTGCGCTACTGGGCCCGGATGCCCCGCGCGGGTCTCGCCGTCCTGCTGTGCGAGCCGCTGCTCGAGGTGATCCTGCTGGTCGTCACCGCCGTCGACCTCAAGAACGGCGCCGAACCGGACTGGAAGCACGGCCTCGCCGCCGTCTACATCGGCTACTCGGTGGCGCTCGGCCACTACACCGTCCGCTGGGTGGACGTCCGCGTCGCCCACCGCTTCGCGGGCGGCCCGCCGCCGTCGACGCCCAAGTACGGCACCGCGCGGGCGGTCCACGAGTGGAAGCTCGCCGCGCGCTGGGTGCTCGCCTCGGTCATTGCCATCGGGCTGCTGCAGGGCGCGATCTGGTACGTCGGCGACGACGGGGACACCGGCTCCCTGACCCAGTGGCAGCAGCGCATGCTGTTCCTCATCGGCCTCAACGTGGTCATCGCGCTGAGCTACACACTGTTCCCGAAGAAGGCGCCGGCTCGCGGTGGAGGAGCCGCCTAGCGCTCGCCTCCCGGCACCCACAGCACGTCCCCGACCTGCTTGTTCGCGATGCGGGCGAGGATGAACAGCAGGTCCGAGAGCCGGTTCAGGTACGTCGCCGTCAGCGGGTTCATCGTCTCGCCGTGCACCTCCATGGCCGCCCACGTCGACCGCTCGGCCCGCCGCACCACGGTGCACGCCTGGTGCAGCAGGGCGGCGCCCGCGGTGCCGCCCGGCAGGATGAACGAGCGCAGCTTCTCCAGCTCGGCGTTGAACCGGTCGCAGTCCGCCTCCAGCTTGTCCACGTAGAACTGCTCGACGCGCAGCGGCGGGTACTCGGGGTTCTCGGCGACGGGCGTCGACAGGTCGGCGCCGACGTCGAACAGGTCGTTCTGGACGCGCGTGAGCACCGTGACGACCTCCTCGTCCAGGCCGCCGAGGGCGATCGCCGTGCCGATGACGGCGTTGGCCTCGTTGGCGTCCGCGTACGCCGAGATCCGCAGATCGGTCTTGGCGGTGCGGCTCATGTCGCCGAGGGCGGTGCTGCCCTTGTCTCCGGTACGGGTGTAGATGCGCGTCAGGTTGACCATGCGGCCAGCGTAGTTAAGCCCGCGCGTCACCCACCACCACCCTGGCCGGGAGCCCGCCCGGCCGCCCCTAGGGCGTGTGTACCGACCGTCACGGCCGCCGCCGCGAAGGCGAGGTCGGGCCGGCCGGGCGCGAGAAGCGTCGTGAGACGCCGAGCCAGGAGGCCGGTGCCGGCCGGGACTGCTGAGCGAAAAGGTGCTCAACTACGCCGTGCGTGACGCCTGATGACCGACCGATGACCGCCGAACGACCGGCACCGGTGTGATGTCCGTCATTCGAGACGTGACGCGCATCTCTATGCGGTCACACAACCCCTCACGGACGCTAAGGTCCGCAAAAGAGCAACGTAAACAGTGGTTAAGCGGTACGCGGGTACGCGGTAAGGGGAGTCGCACGTGGCACGGAAGCTCGCCGTCATCGGGGCCGGTCTCATGGGGTCCGGCATCGCCCAGGTCTCTGCCCAGGCGGGCTGGGACGTCGTCCTGCGCGACGTCACCGACGAAGCCCTCACGCGCGGCACCGACGGGATCAAGGCGTCGTACGACAAGTTCGTGAGCAAGGGCAAACTGGCGGCCGAGGACGCCGAGGCGGCCCTCGCCCGCATCACGCCGACCACCGATCTGGACGCGGCCGCCGACGCCGACCTCGTCGTCGAGGCCGTCTTCGAGAAGCTGGAGATCAAGCACGAGATCTTCCGCGCGCTCGACAAGATCGTGCGGGACGACACGGTGCTCGCGTCGAACACCTCCGCCATCCCGATCACCAAGATCGCGGCGGTGACGGACCGCCCGGAGCGCGTCGTCGGCGCCCACTTCTTCTCGCCGGTGCCGATGATGCAGCTGTGCGAGCTGGTCCGCGGCTACAAGACGAGCGACGAAACCCTCGCCACCGCGCGGGAGTTCGCCGAGTCCGTCGGCAAGACCTGCATCGTCGTCAACCGCGACGTGGCGGGCTTCGTCACCACCCGGCTCATCTCGGCCCTCGTCGTCGAGGCGGCGAAGCTGTACGAGTCGGGCGTCGCCACCGCGGAGGACATCGACATCGCCTGCAAGCTGGGCTTCGGCCACGCCATGGGCCCGCTGGCCACGGCCGACCTGACCGGCGTCGACATCCTGCTGCACGCCACCAGCAACATCTACACCGAGTCGCAGGACGAGAAGTTCGCGCCGCCGGAGCTGATGCGCCGGATGGTGGACGCCGGTGACATCGGACGCAAGAGCGGGCAGGGCTTCTACAAGCACGGCTGAACCGGCAAGCGGGGCTGAACCGGCCCCGCCTGACGCGACATCACCCCTCAGGGTGAATTCGGTATCGGTTCGCTTACAGACGGCAACTTCTGGCGCCTTGAGCCAGTCAGTTGCAGTGACATACCCAGATCACATGGAAACCTCTCGTCACTACTGATCGCACGGGGAGCGCATATGCACATCAGGGGCGACCACGCCGAGCTGGTCGTCGGGGGCCGCCTCGACGTCCGGAGCGCGGCGGACGCCCGTACGGTCCTGCACACCGCCGTCGACGACGGCATCGGAGACCTGGTCCTCGACCTGTCCGAACTGGACTCGTGGGACGCGACCGGACTCGGCGTCATCATGGGCGCCCACCGGCGGGCCGGCCGCTGCGGACGCAGGCTCGTGCTGCGCGGGGTCCCGGACCGCATGCAGCGCCTGCTGGTCGCCACCCGGCTGCACCGGATCCTGGCCATCGAGGGCGGCATCGGAGTCGAGTCACTGCCCCGCGTGTGAGGAACGTTCACCCCCCGAAGGTGTGAATCGCTCATTCACGGGGGAAGCGCCCACAATCCTCACGAGACTGTGACGTCTCGGGCGGCGCGGCACCCCGGCTGTTCGGAGATACTGCGACAAGGTCTAGGGTTCGGTCGCCCGCGGTATGACGACCCGCCTCGCGGGCACCGGACCAGAAGCGACAGCGCAGTGTGCACAGGCCGGGAGGGGCAAGCGGCACACCACGCTTTTGGGGGGCTTTCAGCATGGACCCGACGAACCGGGGACCGGAAGACTTCAGCAAGGACCGGCGCGACGACAGCACGCCGGCGCACGGCGGCCGCCAGCGGCCGCCCGTCCCACCCGACTTCGGCCAGCCGGTGCCCGCGCTCGCGCGCACCGTGCAGGTCGTGTCGGGCGACCACCTCCTGACCGTCAACCCTGTCGACGGCAGCGAGATCGAACCCTGCCCGCCGGGTGAACGCCCGGGCAGGCCCGTCAAGTTCGACGACGCCGAGCGCGTCGACCGCGCGCGGGCCGCACGTCCGCCGCTGCCGCCCGGGCCCGCGCTGCCCCGGCTGCCGCTCCTGGAGCGCCAGGAGGACCGCGAGCGACTGGTACGGCTCCTCGCGCGCGGGCGCTCCGTACGGCTCACCGGACCGTCGGGATCCGGGCGCACCGCGCTCCTCGACCAGGTCGCCGAGGACTGCCTCGGCATCGCGCCCGACGGCGTCGTCCGGCTCTCCGGGCACCACCGCTCGGCCGACGACCTGCTGTACGAGCTGTTCGGCGCCGTCTACAACGCACCGCTGTACCACCCCGACCGCACCCTGATGCGCGAACTCGTGCACGAGGTCGGCGCCGTCGTCGTCCTGGACGACCTCGAGTTCGGCGGCGCCCAGCTCGACGAACTCCTCGAAGCCACGCCGGAGTGCGCCTTCCTGCTCGCCGCGACGCCCGACGTCGCCGCGCCGTCGGCCGACTCCCACGTGGAGGAGGTCTTCCTCGGCGGCCTCGGCCGCGGCGGCAGCCTGGAACTCCTGGAGCGCGTCGTCGGCCGGGTGCTCACCGACGAGGAGGCCCAGTGGGCCGGTGACCTGTGGTTCGAGTCGGAGGGGCTGCCCCTGCGGTTCGCGCAGGCCGGCGCCCTGCTGCGGCAGCGGGACCAACTGAGCGCCGATCCGAGCGTCTTCGACGAGTTCAGCGCCTTCTCCGACGAGCCGGTGGACGCGCCGTTCGACTCCGCCGACGGCCACGACGTACCGCTGCCCTCGCTCGCCGAGGGCGCCGCTCCCGCCGCGCTGCTCGCCTCCCGGCTGAGCCGCTCGGCCCGCTCCACCCTGCGGTTCGCCGTCGCGCTGGGCGGCGAGATCCCGCACCAGGCGCATCTGCCCGCGCTCGTGGGCGACCAGCACGCCGACGCGGCCCTGGCCGAGCTGGTCTCCAGCGCCCTCGTCACCGCGGTCGGCGCGCGCTACCGCCTCGCGGCCGGTGTCCAGGTGCAGTTGGAGGCCGCCGGGTTCGGGGACGAGAGCGTCGAGCGGGCCCGTACGGCGGCCCTGCACTACGCCTGGTGGGCCGGGCACCCGTCGGTCGGCCCCGAGCGGGTCGCCGCCGAGAGCGACGCCCTGCTGGCCGCGCTCGCCGTCCTCGTACCGGTGTCGGCCTCGGCCGGCGACGAGGCGACGCCCGCGTCCGTGGAGCTGGCCCGCGCTGCCGCGCCCGCGTTCGCCGCCGGGCTCGCCTGGAGCGCCTGGGAGCGTGCGCTGCGCTCCGGGCAGGAGGCGGCCCGGATCGCCGGACTCGTCTCCGAAGAGGCCTACTTCCACCACGAGCTGGGGATCCTCGCGCTGCTCGACGGGCAGCTCGACCGGGCCCGCGCCGAGCTGGAGGCCTCCATCGGCCTGCGCGGCGCCCTCGCCGACAAGCGGGGCACGATCGCGGGCCGGCGCGCCCTCGCCCTGGTGGCGGACCGTTCCGGCGGCGCGCTGCCCGGTGGCCGCACGGCGGCCGGCGAGGAAGTCCCCGACGCGATGTACGAGGAGTCGCAGTCGCCGCCCGGCGGGGTGCTCGCCACGTACGCGCCGCCCGAGGCGCCGGGCGAGGCCGAGACCTTGGTGAGCCGGCCGCCCGCGCCCGCTCCGACGGTGGTCGGCGGCGGCCCTGTGCCCTCGCGCAGGTCCATCGTCCGCGGCACCCGGCGCAACCTGGTCGCGGCCGGCGCGGGCGCGCTGCTCGCGGCGGTGCTCGGCACGGTCGTCACCCTCGGCACCTTGTCGAACAGCGACGAGCCGCCGTCCGACAAGGTCAACACCAACCCGTCGGCCACGGCGGGGGAGACCGGCGGGGACCTGGGCGCGGAGAAGGCCGGGGACAGCGGCAAGGGCAGCGACGGCTCCGCCTCGGCGCCGGCCGACCCCGGTGCGGACGGGGTCCCGGGCACGGCGGACGATCCGGCGCCGTCGCAGAGTGCCAGCGGATCGCCGTCGGAGGACCCGAGCGGCTCCACGTCCCCGGACCGGCCGACGAAGTCCCCGAGCGGGAAGCCGACGAAGTCCCCGACGAAGTCGCCCACGAAGTCTCCGACGAAAACGCCGACCAAGCCGCCGACGCCGAGCGACGATCCCTCGACCTCCCCGCCGTCCGAGACGCCGGACCCGACACCGACGGACACGGCGAGCACCGACACGGCGAGCAACCCCGTCGCGCCCAGCGTCTCCGACACGGTGATGTAGAGCGCCCCGTCAGGAGCGCGGGGAACTGCGCGAGCAACCACGACGAAGCCGCGGCCGCGTCCGCTCATCGACTGAGCGGACGCGACCGCGGCTTCTCGCGGTCGACCTCTAGAAGAGCCGCAGCTTGTCGTCCTCGATCCCGCGCATCGCGTCGTAGTCGAGCACCGTGCACCCGATACCGCGATCCGTCGCCAGCACCCGGGCCTGCGGCTTGATCTCCTGCGCCGCGAAGACACCGCGGACCGGCGCGAGGTGCGGGTCGCGGTTCAGCAGCTCCAGGTAGCGCGTGAGCTGCTCCACGCCGTCGATCTCGCCGCGCCGCTTGATCTCCACGGCGACGGTCTGCCCCTCGGCGTCCCGGCACAGGATGTCGACCGGGCCGATCGCCGTCATGTACTCGCGGCGGATCAGCGTGTAGCCCTCGCCGAGGGTGTCGATGCGGTCCGCGAGGAGTTCCTGAAGGTGCGCTTCCACGCCGTCCTTGATGAGCCCCGGGTCGACACCGAGCTCGTGCGACGAGTCGTGGAGGATCTCCTCCATCGTGATGATCAGTTTTTCGCCCGCCTTGTTGATGACGGTCCAGGTGCCTTCGTCGTCACCCGTGCCCTCCTTCAAGGTGCAGGGCGGCGACATCCAGTTGAGGGGCTTGTAGGCCCGGTCGTCCGCGTGGATGGAGACGCTGCCGTCCGCCTTCACGAGGATGAGACGGGGGGCCGACGGAAGATGGGCGGTGAGCCTGCCCGCGTAATCCACGGAGCAGCGGGCGATGACGAGACGCATGGTGGGCAACGCTACTCGACTGCCGCCGCTCCCCGCACTTCGCCCGCCGGTCGCCCGGCGCCGCCCTGTCCGAGCCCTTTCGGGTGCCCCTTTTATTAAGAAGTACCCCGTTCGTTATTGGCTGGTTGTGTGCGACCGGTGCGCGGTACGCCCTGTTGCGCTCCGGAAGCGTTGCTTACCGTAGAAGCAGGAGGTCGCGGTGCGCGCACGCTGAGTGTTCGAGGGGCCGCGTGTACCGGGGGCTCCCGGCCTGTCCGTCAACCCCCGCTCCCTGGGGGTGCGAGAGGAGAACCCATGTCGCTCGACGTCTCACCGGCACTGTTGGAACAGGCCGAGCGAGGCGAGGTTGACGAAGCGGACTTCGTCGACTGCGTCCGGACCTCCCTGCCTTACGCATGGGAGATGATCAGCTCCCTGGTGGCTCAGCTGAAGGTCGACGGCGGAGACTTCGCCGACAACCAGACGCCGCCGCCGGACGAGCAGGCACGTGGACAGCTGCTGCGTGCGCTCGCGAGTGACGCGATTCGTGGCGCACTCCAGCGGCACTTCGGTGTCCGGCTGGCGTTCCAGAACTGCCACCGGGTCGCGGTCTTCCCGCTGACCCCGGCGGTGGACGAGACGCTGGCCCGCTTCACCTCGGTCCGCAACCAGCTGCTCAACCAGTCACCGGAGCTGCGTGACTGCTGACGGCAATCGCCTTGGATCGGTTTGCCTGCCGTCCCGTGCGCGGGAGGTGCTTCTGTACGGGCGGCAGGCACCGGACCTCAAGGGCGACCGACGGGCGGGATCAGCCGAGTTGCGGCAGGACCTCGGCTCCCAGCCGACGGACGTTCTCCTCCGTCGCCGCGAGATCCCCCGAGCCCTCGACGAGCAGCGCGAAGCGTGTGATGCCGGTGCGCTCCGATGTGGCGGCGAGCCGGTCCGCGCACAACTGCGGGGTGCCGACCGGGTGCAGACGGCACAGCAGCTCCGTGTAGGCGCGCGGATCCCGCATCTTGCGTACGCGTCCGTCCACCGTCACATGCGCGTCCAGCCCCTGTTTCAGCCAGCCTGGCATCGCCTTCAGGAGCGCCTCCGACGCGTCCGCGCCGCAATCGCCGATCTGGGCGACCCCGGCGGAGACATGGGGCGCGGAGAGGATCTCGTCGGGCGTGCGCCCGGCCTCGCGCGCGCTCCGTCGCCACAGTGCCACCATCTCCGCCTTCTCCTCGTCGCCGCAGTGCATCCCGAGCAGCATCGGCAGGCCGCGCTCGGCGGCGGTGCGCACGCTCTTCGGTGACGTACAGGCGACGACGACCTCGGGTCCCGCCGGGTCCGTGTCGCCTATCGCCTCGGCCGGGCGCGGCACCACCGGCACCTCGCGGAACGGGAACCGGCCGTCCCCGCCCGCCACATGGGTCTCACGCAGCCAGCGCAGCAGCAGATCGAGCGAGTCCGGGAACCCCGACTCGTACGCCTCGAGACCCGAGCCGAAGACCTCCAGGTCCACCCACGGCCCGCCGCGCCCCACGCCGAGCGAGAAGCGCCCGCCCGAGGTCAGGTGCAGCAGCGCCGCCTGCTCGCCCAGGGCCACCGGGTGGGCCGTCGGCAGCACGCTCACGGCCGTGCCGATCCGCAGGGTGCGGGTGCGGCCGAGCAGCAGCGCGGCCAGTGTGATGGCCGACGGGCAGGTCCCGTACGGCACGAAGTGATGTTCGGCGAGCCAGGCCGTGTCCAGGCCCGCCTCCTCGGCGACCTCGGCCGACCGCACCGCACGGTGCAGAGCCTCCCCCTGCCCCTGGCCCGGAAACTGGGCCGCCAGTACAAACGTTCCTACGCGCATCGCGTTTTTGCCTCCTTGGCGCCGACGCGGGCACTCCCCATGCAGGCATTAACGGTTGGCAAGTGCCAAAGACACGGCCTGGCATGAAGATTGACAGATTTTCTGCGCAGCGCCGGTGCGGATGGGGTCCGCGCGGGCCGGTGGGGGTCGTGGTGAGGGCCGATCGTCGCAGCTCCGTCGGCGTACGCTGGTCCAGACCCCGCTCCGTACCAGCACCCCGTGAGGTGATCCGTGTCCCCGCGTCGCAACCGCCCCAAGGCCGGCGGATCGTCAGGCAGCAGCGACGACGAGGGGCGGCGCTACGGCGGGTTCCAGTCCTCCGAGCACTGGCAGGGCGAGGAGTGGAGCGTGCGCCATGTCGCGGGCGCGAGCGCGGCCGGCAAGACCTACCGCTGCCCCGGATGCGACCAGGAGATCGCCTCCGGGGTCGCCCATGTCGTGGCCTGGCCCGAGTACGGCGGCGTGGACGACCGGCGCCACTGGCACAAGGCGTGCTGGAACGCGAAGGACCGCCGCACCACGAAGGTGCAGCGGTCCCGGAACGCGCCGCGCTACTGAGGGCTCCCGCCCTAGACGTCGCGGCTGTTGAGCCCGGCGAACGCGCCGGCCAGGGCGACGCCCGTGAGGGCCAGCATGATCCACAGCGGGTCCCAGCCGGACGGGCCGGAGCCGCCGGCCACCGAGTTGTCGTAGAGCACGGCGAGCTGGCTCGGGATCGAGTACTCCAGGAGGGCCTGCTGGAGGTCCTTGAGCGACTCGGCGAACATGAACAGCGCGAGCACCAGCGGCAGCAGCACCAGGCCGATCATGATGGTGATCGCGCCCGCCGAGTGCCGCACCAGCGTGCCGAGCGCGAGGCCGAGCAGACCGAGCAGCGCCACGAACAGGCCGACGCCGACGGTCGACTTGAACCACATCGCGCCGGTCGGCGAGTCCTCGGCGCCCACGATGGCCACCTGGACCACGCCGACCAGCGCGGCGACCACCGTGGTCAGCACGAAGACCAGCGAGAAGAACACGATCGCCTTGGCCGCAAGGACCCGGCTGCGGCTCGAACAGGCCGTCATCGTC